>NZ_CAXTOQ010000146.1:0-8485 GCF_964245895.1 uncultured Amnibacterium sp. | reverse complement strand
CTCGAGCCGGGCAACGGCCACTACGACTGGGAGGACACCCTCGACGCGCTGCACGTGCTCGATCAGGTAGTCGGCGGCGCGGATCGCGGCGCCGATGTCGGTCTCCTCGATGGACATGTGGAAGGTGTCGGCGATCACGCAGACGGCGGGGGAGTCGACCTCCCGCACCACCGACACCGCTTCGGCCAGCGTGTTGATCAGGTAGTCCTCGTACCGGTTCAGGGGCTCGAGGAAGACCTTCGCGCCGACCCGGTCGCCGTGCTCGCCGAGCTCGACGAGCGCCTCGACCAGCGCGGCGCGGGAGGCGGAGGCGTCGCGCGGCGGCGAGAACGGCGGCAGCTTCGTGGAGAACACCGCGAAGCCGTTCGGCATCACGAGCCCGGCGGCGCCCGCCTCCGGCAGCGTCGACAGGATCGACTTCACGTCGTCGATCGCCGTCCGCCGCCTGGCGGGGTCGAAGTCGCCGACGAACAGCGGCGTGTGCGCGACGGCGGACGGCATCACGACGCCGTTGGCGCGGGCGCGCCGCAGCTCCTCCGCGCGGGCGGCGAAGCGGCCCTCGCCCTGCGCCCCCAGCTCGATGCCGTCGAAGCCGTAGGAGACAGCCGCCTCGAAGCGCTCCTCGAGGGTGGCCCCTGGCAGCGTCGACTCCTGGGCCGCGAGACGGAAGCTCACCGGTCCTCCTCCCCGCGGATCGCGCGTGGATCCGCACTTCTGCGCCGACGCGCCGCGTCCGGACGCGTCAGCACGGCGCGTCGCCGAAGAACTGCGGATCCGCGAGACCCGCTCACGACCCGGACCCGTCGAACGACAGCACGACCTGCAGCGCGTCCTGCGGGCGCTCGTCGAGCATCCGGAACGCCTCGCCCGCCTGCGACAGCGGCAGGGTGTGCGAGATGAGGGAGGTGACGTCGAGGCGACCCTCCACGGCCAGCCGGATCGCGGTCGTCTGCAGGCGGTGCTCGTTCCAGCGGTGCTGCAGCGCCGGCTGCACGCCGGAGATCTGCGCGCCGATCAGCGCGACGCGGTTGTGGTGGAACTCCTCGCCCAGGTACAGGCCCGCGCCCTCGCCCTGCATGAAGCCCGCGACGCAGACGCGCGAGCTGTACGCGACCGACCGGATGGCCTCGTGCAGCGCGCGGTAGTTGCCCGTCACCTCCAGGCAGACGTCCGCGCCGCGGCCGCCCGTCATGTGCCGGATGCGTTCGGCGACGTCCCCCTGGGAGGCGTCGAGCACATGGTGCGCGCCCAGCTTCGTCGCCAGCTCGCGGCGGGCGGCGATGCCGTCGACCGCGATCACCGTGGCGCCGTTCAGGCGGGCCAGCTGGGCGACCAGCTGGCCGGGCACGCCGAGCCCGAAGACGGCGACCGTCTCGCCGACGTGGATGTCCGCGTCCAGGATCACGTTCAGGGCGATCGCGCCGATCTGGCTGAAGATGCCGATCCGCGGGTCCGCCTCCGCGGGCAGGATGCGGGCGACGGCCCGCGCCTCCTGCTGGATGGTCTCGCTGCGGTGCCCCCAGGTGCCCCAGATCCGCTCGCCCACGTGCAGCGACTGCACGGCGGCGCCGACCTCCACGATCTCGCCGACCTCCTCGTACCCCCAGCCGTTCACCGGGTACTCGAAGGACGTGGAGCCGTCCTTGAACAGGCGCTCGCTCTCGTCCCACCACTTGTTCAAGTAGGGGTTGCTGCCGCGGTAGGCGGTGAGCTCGGTGCCGGCCGAGATGCCGGAGTAGAGGGTGCGGATGCGGACCTCGGTGTCGTCGAGCGCGCGCGGCGCCTCGTCGACCACCTCCGCCGTCCTGGGCGCGGTGAAGCTGACCATGGATCCCATGTGGTGGTTCCTTCTGCTCGGAGTGGGTCTGGAGGGGCGCGGGCGTCAGCCCTTGACGGCGCCGGAGATGAAGCCCTGCGCGACCTGCCGCTGCATCACGAGGAACACCGCGACGACCGGCACCATCGTGATGATGCAGGCGGCGGCGAGCGGCCCGATGTCGACCTGGCGGCCGCTGATGAACGTGAACAGGCCGGTCGTCAGCGGGCGCAGCTCGCCGCCCGGCAGGTAGAGCACCGGCACCAGGAAGTTGTTCCAGGTCTGGATGAACGAGAAGACGCCGAGCGCGGAGATACCGGAGCGCACGAGCGGCAGCATCACGCGCCAGAAGATCTGCCACTCGGAGGCGCCGTCGACGCGGGCGGACTGCTCCAGCTCCACCGGCAGATCGAGGAAGAACGCGCGCATGAAGAACACGCCGAACGGCAGCCCGGTGACGGTGAGCACCAGGTCCACGCCGACCAGGGTGTCGAGCAGCCCCATGCTCCGCAGCTGGAAGTACAGCGGGATCATGAACGCGAAGAACGGCACCAGCAGCCCGAGGATCACCGTGTAGAACGCGACGCTGCGGCCGGGGAACGGCAGCCGCGCGAACGCGTACCCGCCCATCGTCGACAGCACCAGGATCAGCGCGGTGGAGGGGAGCGTCAGCAGGATGCTGTTCAGCACGTAGTCGTTGAACTGCCCGCCGACCCACGCCTTCGAGAAGTTCTCCAGCGAGAAGGACGAGAACAGGCCGAACGGGTTCACCCGCACGTCCTGCGTCGTCTTCAGCGAGGTGGAGACGATCAGGACCACCGGGCCGAGCCACAGCAGCGACAGCGCGGCGAGCACGACGTGCTGCAGCGCGAGGCCGGCACGGCGGCGCGGGGACATGCGGTGCAGCTGCCGCTGCTGCTGCGCCGAGTAGCCCCGCGCCAGGTCGACCTGCTGCGCCTCCGCGCCGACGACCGGCCCGCGGTCGGTGATCTGGGTCACGACCCCATCCCCTCGATCGACAGCCGCCGCTGCAGGCGGTTCAGCGCGACGGCGCAGGGGATCGACAGCGCGGTGATGAGCAGCGCGATCGCCGTGCCGTAGCTGATCTGGTTCAGCTGGAACGCGTTCGTGAAGGCGTAGGTGCCGAGCACGTTGCTCGCGTTCGCCGGACCCGCCTGGGTCATGATGAAGACGATGTCGAAGACGGAGAACCCGCCGACGAGCGTCACCGTCGTGACCATGATGAAGACGGGCATGATCTGCGGCAGCACCACGTGCTGGATGCGCTGCAGCGTGTTCGCGCGGTCGAGGCGGGCGGCGTCGATCAGCTCCTGATCCACGTTCTGCAGCGCGGACAGGAAGATGATCATCACGAACCCGCACGCGCCCCAGATCGCGGTGGCGAGCACCGCGAGCAGCGCCGTGCTCGGCTGGCCGAGCCAGCCGGTTGCGAGCCCGCCGAGTCCGATCGCACGCAGGCCGACGTTCAGCCAGCCGTCGATCGGGTCGTAGATCCAGCCCCAGGTGATGCCGATCGCGACGCCCGGCATCACGTACGGGAAGAACAGCGCGAGCCGGTAGAACCGGCTGCCGCGCTTGACCGTCCACAGCAGCAGGGCGAACGCCAGGCCGAGGAGGAGGGGAGCGGCCGTGCCGAGCACGATCCAGATGAGGTTGTTGCCGAGCGCGTGCCACACCTCCGGATCGCTGAACATCTCGATGAAGTTGCCCAGCCCGACGAACGCCGGCGTCGCCGAGATGCCGTCGTAGTCGATCAGCGAGTAGTAGATGCTCGAGACCAGCGGCACGACGAAGAAGACGATCGTCACGACCATCAGCGGCGCCACCATGAGGATGCCGAGGCGCGCCTGGGCCCGCCGCGTGACCCGTGGACCGGTCGATCGCGGACGGTCCACGCGCCGTGCCGGCCGGGTGGCTCCCGGGCGCGGCACGACGGTGGTGACCGCCATTACTTCGACTTCTCGGCGGCGGCCTGCAGGCTCGCGGCGATCTGGTCGGGCGTCTTCGTGCCGCCCACGATGCCCTGCATGCCGTCCCACATCGCCTTGTTGAACACGTCCGTCGCGGAGACGTCGATGTTCGCGCCGGTGCCCTGGCCGCTCTTCGCGTAGGAGGCGGTGTCGTCGACGACCTGCTGGAACAGCGCGTCGTCGCTCGTGCCGCCGTCGACCGCGAAGGCCGGGATCAGGTACCGCTCCAGCTCCCACTGGCCGTGGCTGTCGCTGGCGAGGAAGTCCATCAGCTTCAGCGCCGCTGCGGTGTTCTTGCTGCTGGCGGACATGAACGTGCCCGAGCCGAGGCCGGTCGTCGCGACCGCGTCGCCGGAGGGGGCTGGGAAGTTCACGAAGCCGACGTCGAACTTCGCCGCGTCCTTCAGGGTCTGGATCAGCCAGGTGCCCGTCGGGTTCATCGCCGCCTTGCCCGAGTAGAACAGCGCGTTGCTGTTGTCGTAGGTGATGCCGTTCGGCGACGGAGGCAGGTAGCCCGCCTTCTGGAAGCCGGACCAGGTGCTGAGCGCGGACTTCACGCCGGCGGAGTCCCAGCTGCTGTCGCCGGCGATCAGCTTCGCCATCTCGTCGGCGCCGACCTGGCTGGCGAGGGCCATCGAGAGCAGGTGACCGCCCTCCCAGCCCTCCTTGTCACCGGCCGCGAACGGGATCTTCCCCTCGGCCTTGATCTTCTTCGCCGCGGCCTCGAGCGCCGCCATGGAGGTAGGCGCCTCCAGGCCCATCTGCTTGAACATGTCCTTGTTGTAGTAGAGCCCGACCTGCTCGATCTGGTCCGGGATGCCGTAGAACTTGCCGTCGAAGGTGACCGACGACTGCGCCCAGTCGTAGATGCCCCACTTCGCGGACTTCACGTGGTCGGTGAGGTCGTAGAGCAGGCCCGCTTTCGCCAGCACGCCCGCGAAGCCGGGGCCGGTGTCGTAGCCGAAGACGTCGGGACCCTTGCCGGAGCGGAGGCGCGTCTGCACGAGCGTGCGCGCGCTGCTGTTCGGGACGACCTGCAGGTCGACGTCGACGCCGGACTCCTTCTCGAAGCGCTGGATCTCCGTCTTGATGCCGGCCAGCTGCTCGGGGGTGTCCGGCTGGCCGATCAGGTAGCTGACGCTCCTGCCGTTCCCCGTGGCGGCGGTGCCGGTCGGCGCGCCTCCGGTGCAGCCCGTCAGCAGCAGGGCCGCCGCGGCGCTCACCGCGATTCCTGCGAGCAGAGACCTCTTCACTTCGACTCCTTCGTCGGTGCGGTGAGCAGGATCGCGGAGCCGGCTCGGCCGGCGCTGGCCTGTTGAACGCTGAACGTATGACAACTTTCAAAGTTTGGCAACGACCAACATTGGCCCTATCGTCAGCCGCATGAGCGACCGGGGACCGTACGCGAAAGGTCGTGAGCGACGGCAGGCGATCCTCGACAGTACGCTCGAGGTGTTCTCCACCCTCGGCTCGCGCGGCGCCTCCATGTCCGCGATCGCCCGCCACGTCGGCGTCTCGCCCGCGCTGCTGCAGTATTACTTCTCGACGCGGGAGGACCTGCTGCAGGAGGTGATCACCGCCTGGGACCGTGACAACGCCGAGCGCAGCGAGGGCCTCACGCACTTCGCCGACTGGCTGCGGGGCGTGCGGCACAACATGCAGCACCCCGGCCTGATCCACCTGTACATGACCGCGGTGGTGGAGGCGACGGACGCCGACCACCCGAACCGCGAGTTCTACGCCCGGCGCTACGAGGGGCTGACGCCGGAGATCGCGCAGGAGATCCGCAACCAGCAGGCCTCCGGCAACGTCGACCCGGCGCTGGACCCCGAGCGGATCGCGCGGATCCTGCTGGCCGCGATCGAGGGCCTGCAGATCCGCTGGCTGCACCAGCCGGACTTCGACATGGTGGAGGAGTTCCTGTTCACCCTCGAGCGGTTCGGCATCCACCCTCCCGAGCTGCTGACCGGCGAGCTGGACGCGATCTTCGAGCGCGCCGCGGAGGCCGCGCGCCCCTGAGCGCGCCTCACCCAGAGGCGGGCTCGCGGACGCGGCTCGCATGGCAGCGGAGGCAGGTGCGCGCGGCGGGGGTGCGGCGGCGGGGCGACACCGAAGAGGGGCCCGGCCCTCGCGGAACCGGGCCCCTCCCGTGGTGCCGCTGGATCAGCGCAGGTGGTAGCCGCCCCAGTACGACTTCACCTTGATGTCGACCGTCGCCGGGCGGGAGCTGCGGCCGTCCTCGTCGCGGACGACGAAGTCAAACGAGTCGTACCCGCGGAAGTGGCGGTCCGGGACGTAGATCACGACGCCGTCGCTCTGCTGGATCAGCCGGCCGTGGTCGGGACCGTCGATGACCGCGAAGTCGAGGTCGTCACCGTCCCCGGACCAGCCGTTCAGCACGATCTTCACGGGCTGCCGCACACCCGTCGCGACCGACTGGTCGTACGCGATGGGGCGGTGCTTGAACCCGCGCACCACGACCGAGACGGTGGCGGGGGCCGACGTCGCGCCCTTGCTGTCGGTCACCGTGTAGGTGAACGTGTCGAGGCCGTTGAACCACCGGTCCGGCGTGTAGACGACGCGGCCGGGCGTGCCGGTGAGGGCGACGGTCCCGTGCGCCGGGTCGGACGGGGTGTTGAAGGTGAACGTGTCGCCGTCCGGGTCCGATCCGCCGAGGGAGACCCCGACCGGCCGGTTCTGGATGGTCCACGCGCTGATGTTCGTCGCGACGGGGGGCGTGTTCGGCTTCGCGACTGTGATCGTGATGATCCCCGGAGCGGGCGACTGCGCCTTGCCGTCGTCCACCTTGAACCCGAACGTGTCCGTGCCGACGTAGCCGGGAGCCGGCGTGTACGTCAGGTTCGGCGTCGAGCCGGTCAGCGTGCCGTGCTGCGGCTTCGGGTCGTTCAGCAGGAAGTTCAGCAGGTCACCGTCGGGATCGGTGCCGGTCAAGGTGATCTTGATCGCCGTGTTCAACGGCGTCGACACCGCCTGGTTGGTCGGGGCCGGCGGCCGGTTCGGCTGCGTCGCGGGGATCACGGTGATGGTGACCGTCGCGATGGCCGACAGCGCGCCGTGGCTGTCGACGGTCTGGAACTGGAACGAGTCCGGGCCGGTGTAGTTCGCCGACGGGGTGTACTTGTGCAGCGCCGTGACGCCGTTCTCCAGCGTGCCGTGGCTCGGCCCGGAGGCGAGGAGCACCTTGTAGCTGATCGAGTCCCCAGGATCCGAGTCCTTGCCGGTCAGCGTGACCGGGAAGGGCGTGTTCTGGTACACCGCGACCGTCTGGCTGTCCGCGACGGGCAGCGTGTTCGGCGGAGCCGGCGTGTCGGCGTACGCGCTCGTCGGGATCGCGAGCGCGACCAGGACCGCGATCGCGGCTCCGACCGTCACGCCTCGAATGGTTCTGGTCACAGTGCGTACCCCCGCCTCCGTTGGTGGATCCGACGGCTCGCCCGGGGAGATCCCCCTCCGCGCGCGCCTCGGGTCGGACGCTAGGCGGACGCACCGACGGGGGTAAGCCCCCGTCGGCGAGATGTCTCAGAAGTGGGACGCCGGGCGCGGCGTGGCGGTCGCGGAAGTTCGGTAACGGTTCGGCTCACCCCTGCTTCCCGGGTTCCCAGAAGTGCACGTCGCGAGTACCTTCTGCGCCGTCGGGCCCTCTGCGGGGAAGGCCCGTCGAGGAGCGGGGCATGAGCGACGAGGGTGTCGTCCGGGTGGCGGTGCTGGATGCGCGCGCGGTCGTGCGCGCCGGCGTCGGCGCGCTGCTGGACGGGCGGGACGGCATCGCGGTCGTCGGCTCCTTCGCCTCCGGCGCGCAGCTGCGGTCGTGGGCCCGGCCGTTCGACGTGCTGGTGGTCGACCCGGCGCTCGACGGCGGGCAGGCGCTCGCGCCCGCGGTGGCGCGCGCCACCGCGCTGGGCGCCGGGGTGCTGGCGCTCGCGGACGCGCACTCGAGCGCCCTGATCCGCGCCGTCGCCGCAGCCGGCGCCTCCGGGGTCGTGCTGCAGACCGCCGAGCCCGGGGTGCTGGCCGACGCGGTGCTGGGCGTCGCGCGGTACCCCGGACCGATGTTCCGGGTCTGGACCGGGGCCGCGGAGGCGCAGCCGGTGCCGGACGCCGGGCTGAACCGCGGGGAGCGGCAGGTGCTCGCGCTCTACGCCTCCGGGGTCAAGGCGGAGGCGGTCGCGCGGACGATCGGCCTCTCGGCGAGCACGGTCACGACGTACGTCAGCCGCATCCGCCGCAAGTACGAGCGGGCGGGCCGCGCCGCCTCCTCCCGGGTGGACCTGTACCGGCGCGCGGTCGAGGACGGCGTGCTGGCGGGGGAGGCGCTCGCCGCCGCCGGCTGACCCCTTCGTTCTGTAGGTCTGCTGCACCTACAGAACGAAACAGAGTGGCGCTGGACCCTTCGTTCGTAGGTCTGCTGCATCTACGAAACGGAAGGGGAGCGCCGGAACTCTGAATCATGAAGGGGGGTACCCCCTCTCCACGGGGCAACGACGGCTTCAGCGGCGTTCGACTGGCAGAGTGGTGCGGGGCTTCGTCCGTCGCGGAGGGCGGGAGCATCGCCCGCCGACGTCTGGAGGATCCGTGCCGTTCAAGAAGGTCGCTTTCATCACCGGGATCACGGGTCAGGACGGGTCGTACCTGGCTGAGCTGCTGCTGGCGAAGGGGT
>NZ_CAXTOQ010000145.1:0-8551 GCF_964245895.1 uncultured Amnibacterium sp. | reverse complement strand
TCTTCTCCGCGACGCCCGATGTCGAGCACATGGCGCTGCAGCAGGCCGAAGCGCGTCTGATCGCCGGGATGAACCACCACGCCCTGACGACCCTGTTCGACGCCGGTGTCGACACGACCGATCCGCGCGACCCCAAGATCTACCTCGTCATGGAACGCATCCCGGGACTCGATCTCCGGGCGCATCTGCGACGGTACGGCCGGCTCACCCCGGTGCAGGTCGCGTACCTCGGATTCGACCTCGCCGAAGGTCTGCAGTTCGTGCACGAGCACGGGTTCCTGCACCGCGACATCAAGCCCGCGAACGTGCTGCTGGCAGACCGAGGGATGAGCACCCGCATCCGCGGCAAGCTCACGGACTTCGGGATCTCGACCCTGATCGGCATGCCGGACATCGGCGAGTACACCACGGGCACCGCGGCGTACCTCTCCCCCGAGCAGGTCGACGGGCAGGACCCGACCACGGCGTCCGACGTGTACGCCCTCGGACTCGTGCTGCTGGAGGCGGTCACCGGCCGCGCCGCCTACCCGGGGAGCGTGGAGCAGTCCGCGTTCGCCCGGCTGGACCGCGATCCCGCGATCCCCGACCTCGTCCCGGCCCCGTTGGCCTCGATCCTCCGTGCCATGACGCAGCTGCTCCCCGAGGACCGCCCCGCGCTGACCGACGTCGCGAGCGCGTTCCAGCAGGCCTACATCGACGACCTCGTCGGTGCAGGACGGGTCACCCGTGAGCTCCTCGCGCCCGGGGAGGAGCAGCGACTCGCCGCCCTGCGCCGCTTCAACGTGCTCGACACCCCGCCCGAGGACGCGTTCGACGACATCACGGCGATGGCCTCCCGCGTCCTCGGCGTCCCCATCGCGCTCGTCTCCCTCGTCGACGCGGACCGGGTCTGGTTCAAATCACGACGGAACTTCGACGAGACCGAGGTCGACCGGAACGTCGCGTTCTGCTCGACCACCAATCCCGCAGACGGACGGGCCTGGACCATCCCGGACGCCCGCTCCGACGCCCGTACCCGTTCCAACCGGCTCGTCACCGACGGCCCGCACGTCCGGTCCTACGCCGCTGCGCCCCTCCGGACCAGCGACGGGCACGACATCGGCGCACTCTGCGTCTTCGACACGGAACCGCACGAGTTCAGCAGCGACGATCTCGCCAACCTGACCACCCTGGGCAACGTCATCATGCGCGAGCTGGAGCTGCGACTGGCGAGCCGCCGCGCCATCTTCAACACCTGACCCCAGAGGACCGCCGCACGGCGTCCTCGTGCTCGCCGAGACGGACGTGACGCCGCAGTCGCCGGGCGCGTCGTCCGGCTGCGGGCTGCAGCCGACCTGACCGACCACCCCCTCCGAACCCCGCATTCAGGGGACTTCGCGCCCACGGTGCGCGGATCGTCTGGTAAGCAGTCTCCGCACCTGCGGGCTCGACGTCGCGCCGGAGGACGACCCGACTCCTCGACGCGTCGCAGATCGAGACCCTGCGTGATCACTGGAGGAGCACCCCTGATGCAGCGAGTCGTCCTGTTCGGCCCCCCGGGCGTCGGCAAGGGAACGCAGGGCGGTCGGCTGGCCGTCGCGCTCGGCGTCCCCGCGATCTCGACGGGCGACCTGTTCCGAGCGCATCTGCGCAGCGGCAGCGACCTCGGCAAGCAGGTCGAGGCGCTGATCAAGGCGGGCGACTACGTGCCGGACTCGATCACGAACGAGATGCTCGCCGAGCGGCTCGCCGAGCCCGATGCCGCCGGCGGCTTCCTGCTGGACGGGTACCCGCGCACCGCGGACCAGGTCGTGGAGCTCGACCGCCTGGTCGGGCTGTCCGGCGCCGCCATCGACGCCGTGCTGCTGCTCGACGCGGCCGACGACGAGCTCGAGCGCCGTCTGGTGGGCCGCGCGACCGAGCAGGGGCGCGCCGACGACACCCCGGAGGTGATCCGGCACCGCCTCGGGCTCTACCACTCGGAGACGGAGCCGCTCGTAGCGCTCTACGACGCGGCCGGTCTCGTGCTGCGCGTCGACGGCACAGGGAGCCCCGACGAGGTGCACGAGCGCCTGCTCGCCGCGATCGCGCTGCGGGAGCCGACCCCGCAGGGCTGATCCCGACCCGCGGGTCTGCTCGGAACGCGCCGTTCGCGCGCGGATGCTCTGAACTCCGGTTGCAGAGGGTGTAAAGTTGCACTCACTGCAAGCATCGATGTCGGGCTGTGGCGTCGATCGCTGCGCCCTCCGTCGCGCGTCCGCTCTCCAGAAGGACCTTCGTGACCACCACTCAGACCGCGCCGCCCTCCAGCGCCGTGATGACCCATCGGCAGATCCTGCTGGTCATCTACGGCCTGATGGCCGGCATGTTCCTCTCCGCCCTCGATCAGACGATCGTCGGCACCGCGATCCGCACCATCGGCGACGACCTGCACGGCCTCGACCAGCAGGCCTGGGTGACCACCGCCTACCTGATCACCTCGACGATCGCGACGCCGATCTACGGCAAGCTCTCCGACATCTTCGGGCGGCGGCCGCTCTACATCTTCGCGATCTCGATCTTCGTGATCGGGTCCCTGATGTCGTCCTTCTCGACGTCGATGCTGATGCTCGCCGCGTTCCGCGCGGTCCAGGGCATCGGCGCCGGCGGTCTGATGTCGCTGCCGCTCGCGATCATGGGCGACATGCTCGCCCCCCGCGAGCGCGCGAAGTACCAGGGCTACTTCCTCGCCGTCTTCGGCATCTCCTCGGTGATCGGGCCCCTCGTCGGCGGCCTCTTCGCCGGAGCCAGCCAGATCCTGTTCATCACCGGCTGGCGCTGGGTCTTCCTGATCAACGTCCCGATCGGCGCGGTCGCCCTGTTCATGGTCCTGCGGTTCCTGCACCTGCCGCGCTTCGGCTCGCGCTCGGTGCGCATCGACTGGTGGGGCGCCACCGCGGTCGTCGCGACCCTGGTCCCGGTGCTGCTGGTCGCAGAGCAGGGCCGCATCTGGGGCTGGGCGTCGGCCGGCTCCATCGCCTGCTACGTGATCGGCGGCCTCGGCCTGATCGGCTTCCTCATCGCGGAGACGCTGATGAAGGACGACGCGATCATCCCGCTCAAGCTGTTCCGCTCGCGGGTGTTCTCGATGTCGACCATCCTCGGCGTGCTCGTCGGCTTCGGCATGTTCGGCGCCCTGCTGACGCTGCCGCTGTACCTGCAGATCGTGACCGGGCTGACGGCGACGGAGTCGGGCTTCGCCACGCTGCCGCTGATGGCCGGCCTCATGATCGCGTCGATCGGCTCCGGCCAGATCATCTCCCGCACGGGCCGCTACCGGATCTTCCCCGTGCTGGGCACCGCGATCCTCGCCGCGGGCTTCGCGTGGATGACGACGATCTCGATCGACAAGCCGCTCTGGTACCTGATGATCGGCATGCTGCTGATCGGGCTCGGGCTCGGCCAGCTGATGCAGACGCTCACCATGGCGAGCCAGAACTCGGTCGAGCCGCGCGACATGGGGGTGGCGACCAGCTCCTCCACGTTCTTCCGCCAGATCGGCGGCACGCTGGGCACCGCGGTGCTGCTCTCGGTCCTCTTCGCGGCGCTGCCGGGCAACATCATGACCGCCACGGCGAACCGGGCGAACCTGACGAGCGCCCTCGACGCGGCTCTGACGCCCTCCGTCGCGGAGGCCCCGAGCAACGCCGGGATCATGAAGCAGCTCTGGAACCCGATCGTCACCCCGATCAAGGAGAAGCTGGCTTCGGGCCTCGCCGACGGCACGACCGCTGCGAAGGCGGCCGCCGACACGGCGGCGACCGAGCAGGTGACCGCCGCGGTGACGAAGGCGGTGGACGCGCAGGTCGCGGCCGGCGCGGTGCCCGCAGCGGCGGCCCCGGCGGTGATCGACCAGCAGGTCGCGGCCGCTCTGCCGGACGCGAAGGCGAAGGCGGAGACCGCGGCGCTGGCCGCGGCAGCGACGCAGGCGAAGGCGAGCGTCGTGAACGGCGCCCTGACGATCGACTACGCGAACGCCACGCAGCGGCAGCACGTCGTCACCGAGGTCGTCCCCGGCATCGAGTCGGCGCTGAAGAAGGGGACCTCCGGGTCCTCGACCTCCGCGAGCAGCTCCTCCTCCATCAGCGACACGTCGTTCCTGAACGGTGCGGACAAGCGCCTGTCGAAGCCCTTCCTGACCGGCTTCAACACCTCCGCGGTCCTCATCTACTGGGTCGGGCTGATCGTGGTGCTGACGGCGTTCGTGATCACCTGGTTCTTCAAGGTGCCACCGCTGCGGCAGCGTTCCGCGCTGCAGGAGCAGGCCGACAAGGCCGCGGCGGACCAGGCGGCGAACGCGGACGCGACCGTCGCGGCGAGCGCGACCGGCACGGTCGCTCCCGCGCCGTCGCAGCCGGAGCCGGTCGGCACCCGCCGGTAGCGGACGAAGAACGGAGGGGGCCCGTCGCGGGATCGCGGCGGGCCCCTTCCGCTGCGTGCTGTCGGAGGCGCTCCCTAGGCTGATGCGGTGATGCTCGACCGACCGGGCACCCCCCTCTGGGCCCCGTTCGGCCCGGATCTCGTCGTCGAGGGCGACAACCTCCCGCATCTGCGCGCGCTGCCCGACGGGGCGTTCCGGCTCGTCTACCTCGACCCGCCCTTCAACACCGGCCGGCAGCAGGCCCGCCGCACCACGGTGACCAGGCACGATCCGATCGGCGGCACGCGGATGGGCTTCCACGGGCGCCCGTACGACGTGGTCAAGGGCCTCGTCACGCGGTACGACGACGCCTTCCCGGACTACTGGGCCTTCCTCGAGCCCCGGCTGGAGGAGGCCTGGCGCCTGCTCGCCGACGACGGGACCCTGTACCTGCACCTCGACCAGCGCGAGGTGCACTACGCGAAGGTGCTGCTCGACGCCCTGTTCGGGCGCGAGTGCTTCCTCAACGAGATCGTCTGGGCCTACGACTACGGCGCCCGCACGACGCGGCGGTGGCCCGCCAAGCACGACACGATCCTCGTGTACGTGAAGGATCCGGAGGGGTACTGGTTCGACAGCGCCGCGGTGGACCGCGAGCCGTACATGGCCCCCGGGCTCGTGCCGCCGGAGAAGGCCGCAGCCGGCAAGCTGCCCACCGACGTGTGGTGGCACACCATCGTGTCCCCGACGGGGCAGGAGAAGGCGGGCTACCCCACGCAGAAGCCGCTCGGCGTGCTGCGCCGCATCATCGCCGCGTCGAGCCGGCCGGGCGACTGGGTGCTCGACGCCTTCGCGGGCAGCGGGACGACCGGCGCGGCTGCGCGCGAGCTCGGGAGGCGCTTCGTGCTGATCGACGAGAACCCGCAGGCGATCGAGGTGATGCGCAGCCGGCTCGGGGCGGGCGTCCTCGTCCGCACCGCCGACCCGTGATCTCCCACAGCGCTCGACCCCCGTCGTTGTAGGACCTCCACGAGAGTCCGCCCCGACAAGCCGGGGCCGTCCACGGTTCCCGCCGAACGGTTCCTCCAGCGCCGCCGCTTCGGGTTACCGTCCTGACCGATCGATCAGGAGGCTGGGATGACGGTGGAGCAGACGAGCGCGCGGACCCTCGAGGCGCAGGCGGCGGCCGAGACGCCGGCGGGCGGCGCACCCGACCTCGGCCGCATCCGCACCGCTCTGCTGGGCAGCTGGCCGGACATCCGGCTCGCGGCCCGCGCGCGGACCCTCGACCCGGCCCTGCACCGGCTGGACGACCTGCGCGTCGCGGAGCACCGCGACCGGGTGACCGCACAGCTGCAGGTGCTGCTGGACAGCGGCGCCGTGCGCCTGCCCTTCCCGTCCGCGTTCGGCGGCACCGACGACGCGGGCGGCAACCTCGTGGCGTTCGAGGAGCTCGTCACCGCGGACCCGTCGCTGCAGATCAAGGCGGGCGTGCAGTGGGGGCTCTTCGCCGCGGCGATCCTGCACCTCGGCACCCGCTACCACCACGAGCACTTCCTCGCCGACGCGATCGAGCTGCGCACCTTCGGCGGCTTCGCGATGACGGAGACGGGGCACGGGTCCGACGTGGCGTCGATCGCGACGACGGCGACCTACGACCCGGCCGTGCAGGAGTTCGTGATCGACACCCCCTTCCGCGCCGCGTGGAAGGACTACATCGGCAACGCCGCCGTGGACGCGCGCGCCGCGGTCGTGTTCGCGCAGCTCGAGACGCTGGGCGAGCAGCACGGGGTGCACGCGTTCTTCGTGCCCATCCGCGACGAGGCCGGCCGATTCCTGCCCGGGGTCGGCGGCGAGGACGACGGCCCCAAAGGCGGCCTGAACGGCGTCGACAACGGGCGCCTGCACTTCTCCGGGGTGCGCGTGCCGCGGGCGAACCTGCTGAACCGCTACGGCGACGTGGCGCCCGACGGCACCTACTCCTCCCCCATCGCCAGCCAGGGGCGCCGGTTCTTCACCATGCTCGGCACGCTGGTGCAGGGTCGCGTCTCGCTCGCGGGCGCCGCGAACACCGGAGCGAAGATCGCGCTGCAGATCGCGCTGACCTACGCGGACCAGCGGCGGCAGTTCGTCGCCGCCGGCAGCGACGAGGAGGTGCTGCTCGACTACCCGCGGCACCAGCGCCGCCTGCTGACCCGCCTCGCGGCCGTCTACGCGGCGACGTTCACGCAGGACGAGCTGCTGCAGGACTTCCACCGCGTGTTCACCGGCGCCGAGGACACCGACGAGTCGCGGCAGGAGCTGGAGAACTTCGCCGCGGCAGCGAAGGCGGAGGCGACCTGGAACGCGCTGGAGACGGTGCAGGAGTGCCGGGAGGCGTGCGGCGGCGCGGGGTTCCTCGCCGAGAACCGCTTCGGGCAGCTGCACGCGGACCTCGACGTGTACGTCACGTTCGAGGGGGACAACACCGTGCTGCTGCAGCTGGTCGGCAAGCGGCTGCTGACCCGGTACGGACGCCGCCTGCAGGCGGCCGGTCCCGCGGGTACCGCCGCGATCGTCGGCGGGCAGGTCGCCTCCTCCGCGGCGGCGTCCGCCGGGCTGACGGCGATCGGTCAGCGGCTGGCCGACGGGATCACCGTCGCCGGCGCCGCTCGCGCGCTGCGCGAGACCGCGGTCCAGGAGCGCCTGCTGACGGAGCGCGTCGAGGTCGCGATCGCCGAGATCGCGCCGGCGCTGCGCCCGGCGCCCGGCGTCTCCCCCGAGGCGCTGGCGAAGCGCTTCGCCGAGCACCAGCACGCGCTGATCGAGGCGGCGCGGGCGGAGGCGCGACTGCGGCAGTGGAAGGCGTTCACGCGGGCGGTCGAGCGCGAGACGCACGCACCGACCAAGGCGCTGCTCACCGTCGTCCGCGACGTGTTCGCGCTGCAGGCGATCGAGCGGGAGCTCGGCTGGTACCTGACGCGCAGGCGCCTGAGCGTCGCGCGTGCGACGGCGGTCTCCCGCACGCTCGACGCGCTGCTGCTGCGCATGCGGCCGTACGCCGTTCCGCTGGTCGAGGCCTTCGGCTACGAGCAGGGCCACCTGCGCGCGCCGATCGCCTCCGGCGCCGAGGCCGCGCGCCAGGTGGAGTCCCGCGCCACCCGCTGACGCTGCCGCTTCCACGTCGTGCCGCGGGGATCCCATCCTCGCGGAACGAAGCGCGATCGAGAGTCAGTCGGCGTCCGTCCGCCGGGCCCGGGCACGCCGGGCGCGACGGACGATCAGCACCACGACGCCGACGCCGATCGCCGAGTAGACCACGACGTCCAGGACCTCGAGGTAGGGGTCGATGACGTGCCGCTGGGTGCCCAGCGCGGCGCCGAGCAGGATGAGCGCCGCGTTCCACACGCCGCTGCCGATCGCGGTGCAGACCACGAACGGCCCGAGGTGCATCCGGTCCGCGCCGGCCGGCACCGAGATCAGGCTGCGCACACCCGGGACCAGCCGGCCCAGGAGCACCGCGACCGCGCCGTGCCGGTGGAACCACGCGGCGCCCCGGTCGAGGTCGTCCTCGTCGACCAGCCGCGTCCTCGCCAGCAGGCGCGATGCGCGGCGCATGCCGAGTGCGGCGCCCAGCCAGTACAGGAGCAGCGCGCCGACCGTCGATCCGACGGTGCTCCACGCGACGAGCGCGACGACGGAGAGCCCGCCTTCCCGGCTGAGGTAGCCCGCGTACGGCAGGATCACCTCGCTCGGGATCGGTGGCACCACGGTCTCGAGCAGCACGAGCGCCCCGACCCCCAGCTCACCGAGCGTGACGATCAGATCCCCCGCGAACGCGAGGAGGCCCGTCTCCTCCCGCGTCCCGGTCGCAGCGACCAGCGTCACCGTCGACCGAGGTCGTTGCCGACCGAGCAGGTCTGCTGGTCGACCGACTGCCCGACGACGGTGCCCGGCAGGTCCACGGTGTCGCCGGATGCGGACGCCGAGGCCGAGGCCGAGGGCGACGGGCTGCCGGTCGCGGAGGAGGACGGGCTGGGTGTCGGCGTGCCGCCGGCGTCGACCGAGCCGGAGCCCGAGGTCGCGCCCGTCTGCTTCTTCGCGAGCCGCAGCGTCTTGTCCGCCTTGACCGCGTCGATGAGCGTCTTCGCCGGGGCGTCGTTCGCGACCAGGCCGTCGCCGTAGAGCACCGGC
>NZ_CAXTOQ010000144.1:0-8575 GCF_964245895.1 uncultured Amnibacterium sp. | reverse complement strand
CACGTCGACGACCTCGGCCTCCTGCGGTGTCCCGTACGCGGCCACCTACGGCAGCGCCTGCTCGACCTCGACCGGTACGACGTGCACCCTCGCGCTCTACACCACGAACAAGTACGTCGTGCTCACCACGACGACGACCGGTGTTCCCGACGGGGCGGTGCCGTCGAAGGTCACCATGCCGTCGTCCTGGCCGTCGAATACGACGTACACCTGCACCGGTGCGGACGCGAGCGCGATGCCGACTTCGACATCGAGTGGCAGCGCCGGCTGGATCCTGAAGGACAACGACGGAACCGTCCGCTACCCGCTCGCGGGCGAGACCCCGGCGACGAACTGGGACAGGAGCACCGGCACCGGCACCAGCTGGGACACCACCACCCCCGCCTACGGCTGCCGGAACGGCGACGCCTTCGTCTCCGGCACGCTGTCGGGGAAGCTCACGATCGCGAGCGACAACTACGTCTACGCCACCGGCGACATCATGTACAGCTCCCCGACGAACGACGTGCTCGGTCTCGTCGGCAACAACGGGGTGCTCGTCTGGAACCCGATGAGCGGTGGAGCGCCGATGCTCACCCAGCAGAACCGGCGGATCGACTCGGCGATCCTGTCGCCGATCCACACCTTCCAGGTGCAGAACTACGACGTGGGCGGGTACCGCGGCGTGCTCACCATCAACGGGTCCATCGCGCAGAGGTTCCGCGGTCCGGTCGCCACCACCTCGGGCTCGGCGGTCGCGACCGGGTACGCGAAGAACTACGGCTACGACCAGCGGTTCATCGCGGTGACACCGCCGTACTACCTCAAGCCGACCTCCGCGTCGTTCCGAGTCAGCTCCTACGCCTCGACCAAGCCCGCCTTCACATCGACCGGAGCACCCGGCTGATGATCGTGCTGCTCGCCTTCGCCGCCGCCTTCGGGATCGCGATCGGCTCCTTCCTCAACGTGGTCGCCCATCGGGTGCCCGCGGGGCTCTCCGTGGTCTCGCCGCCGTCGGCCTGCCCGGGCTGCGGATCCGCCATCACGGCCCGCGACAACGTCCCCGTGGTGTCCTGGCTGCTGCTGCACGCGCGATGCCGCACCTGCAGGGAGCCGATCTCCGCGCGGTACCCCATCGTCGAGGCGATCACAGGCGTCGTGTTCGTCGTCGTGTCCCTGCGCTTCGCGCCGGCCTTCGCCGAGCAGCTCCTCCTGTCGCCGCGGCTCGCGGCCGCGGCCGGGCTCGAGTGGATCGTGTTCCTCTACCTCGGCGCCGTATCGGTGGCCCTCGCCGCCATCGACATCGACGTGCGCCGCCTGCCCGATCGCATCGTCCTGCCCTCGTACGTCGTCGGTGTCGCGCTGCTGGGCGCCGTCGACCTGCTGCGGGGGGACCCGACCGCCGTCGGCACCGCACTCGCGGGATCCGGGGCCGCGGCGCTCCTCTTCGCCGTGCTGTGGTTCGCCCGCCCCGGCGGGATGGGCCTCGGCGACGTGAAGCTCGCCGGCGTGCTCGGGCTGTTCCTCGGCCAGCTCGGGGTCGCGCAGCTCGCCGTGGGGATCTCGGCCGGCTTCCTCCTCGGCGGGATCTTCGGCGTCGCCCTGCTGCTCAGCCGGCGCGGCGGCCGGCGCACGGCGATCCCGTTCGGCCCGTGGATGCTCGCGGGCGCCTGGGTCGGCGTGCTCGCGGGAGAGCCGCTCGCCGCCGCGTACCTGACCGTGACGGGCCTGACGTGACCTCTTCGGGCGTTCCTCGAACTGGGAACTGTCCCGGTCGCCATCCACTCACGACACTGACTCCATCCACCGCTCTTCAGCGAAAGCGAACCGCACGATGACCAAGACGATCGTCGGCCTCGACCTCGGTCACGGCCTGATCCGCGCCGCCGAGGTGCAGCCCGAGCACGGGCGCCACCCGGCGACGCTGGTCCGCTACCACGAGATCCCCGTGTCGTACGACGCGATCCGGGAGGGCGTCGTCGTCGATGAGGACGCCGTCGTCGCGGCGCTCGAGAACCTCCGCGGGACCGCCGGCTTCGGCACGAAGGACGTCGTCCTCGGCATCGGCGGCCAGCAGGTGCTGATCCGGGAGCTGCTGGTCCCCGCGATGCCCCTCCCGGCGCTGCGGGAGACGCTGCCCTTCCGAGCGGCCGAGCTGCTGCCGCTGCCGGTCGAGCACGCGGTCCTCGACTTCTACCCGGTCGAGGAGGTCGAGGACGCCGAGGGGCCGATGCTCCGCGGTCTGCTCGTCGCCGCGACGAAGGAATCGGTCGTCAGCAACATCCGCGCGGCGAAGCGCGCGGGGTTCAAGGTCCTCGACGTCGACCTGATCCCGTTCGCGATCATCCGCGCGCAGCCGCTCGCCGATCGCGGCGGGGTGAAGCTGTTCGTCCACGTCGGTGCGACGTCCACGAGCGTCGTCGTCACGGCGAAGGGGATCCCGCAGTTCGTCCGCATGCTGCCGAACGGCGGGAACGACCTCACGACGGCGCTGGTCGACTCGCTCGGCCTCCGGGCAGACCGCGCCGACGACATGAAGCGCCGCTACGGCATCAAGTCGGACCCGGCGGACCCGCAGTCGGAGTTCGTGGCCCGGGTGAACGCGGAAGGTGCCCGGGACATCGTCCAGGCGGCCCGTTCCACGGTCGCCTTCTACGAGAACGCGCACCCCGAGGGCAGCCGCGTCGACGGCGTCGTCCTGTCCGGCGGCGGAGCGCAGCTCCGCGGTCTCGCCGGCGAGATCGCCGACGTCACCGGCCTCCCGGTCGTCTCCGCGCGAGGAGACGCCGGCATCAGCATCGGCTCGCGCATCGACGAGACCGCGATGCTCGCGGCCGGCGTCACGCCGGCCGTCGCAGTCGGTCTGGCCCTGAGGAGCATGGCATGAGCACCCCCGAGACCGTCACGAGCAAGGAGTCCGCGCGCTCGCGGGCCCGGACCTCCGCGGCGCCGAAGCGGTCGGCGCGTCTGGGCGTGGGCACGGTCCCGCAGGTGTCCCTCCTGCCGAGCGAGGTGCGGGACGCCGGCGCCGCGACCCGCCACCGCGGGCGGCTGGTCGCCGTGGTCGTCGTCGCCGCGGTCGTCGCGGCAGGCGCCATCGCTGCGGCGAGCACCGTCGAGAGCGACGCGCAGGCCAGGCTCGCCGCGACGACGCAGCAGTCGTCGATCCTCACCGGGCAGCTGAACAAGTTCGACGACGTCCGCGCGCTCGAGCGCGAGATCGCGCTCGGCAGGTCCGCGGTGAAGGTCGGGGGAGCGACGACGATCGACTGGGACAAGCAGATCGCCGACATGGAGGCCGAGAAGCCGAGCGGGTACACCGTGACCGGCATCGAGGCGTCGGGCGCGTCGCCGCTCGCCGACTACGCGCAGGGCACGACGGCCGTCGAGCCCCGGCGAGCCGCCACCGTGATCATGACCCTGTCCACGTCCTCGATCGGGGACGAGTTCTCGGTCTGGCTGCGTCGCCTCCGGTCCATCCCGGCGTACGCGGACGTCTCCGGCACGACCTCGACCGATTCCACCGGCGCGGTCACCGTCACGGTCACCATGCACCTCAGCCCTGCCGCGATCACCCCTGACGCCCCGGAGTCGAAATGAACCCCACCCGTATCTGGACGGTCGGTGCCGTCGTCGCCGTCGTCGCGATCTTCGGCGCCGCAGCCGGTCTCGGGATCCAGCCCCACCTCGCCGCCGCGGCGGCGTCCGACGCCTCGGACCAGGCGGCCGCGGCGCAGAACCTGCAGACGAACACCGAGATCGCGCGGCTCACGCGCGTCGCTGCGACGCAGTCGACGCTCGAGACCACGCGGACCGACCTCGACTGGGCCGTCCCGCCGAGCTTCCGCATCAACTCGTTCTCGAAGATGCTGCGGGACGCGGCGGCAGTGAACGGGGTCACCATCACGGACTTCGCGCCCTCGTCGCCCACGGTGTACGCACCGGTCGCCGAGGCGACCGCCGTCGCTCCGGCCGCCACCGGCTCGAGCGCCTCGGCTTCAGCGACCCCGACGCCGGCCGCGACTCCGGCTCCGGCTCCGACGACCGACCCGAAGTCGCCCTGGTTCGGTGTGAACGATCCCGCGATCACCGCGGCGAACTTCACCGTGGTGCCGGTCACGGTCACGGTGGAGGGGCCGGCCAGCGGGGTCGTCGCCTTCGCGACCGACGCGCAGCAGCAGCGGCGCGTGTTCGCGGTCACGACCGTCTCCACCCAGCTCGACAAGACCACCGGCGTCACCACCGGCGTCATCGCCGGCTACATCTACACGCTCGCGAAGTGACCGTCCGGTCCTCGAGGGGGAGGACCGCCGCCGCGGTGGCGCTCGTCGCCATCGCGGCGTGCGGCACCGCGACGGCGGCGTCCGCGGCGCCGCAGCCCGACCCCGTGCGCCTCGTCGTGACGCTGCACGGGTCGGTCCCGACCCGCGCCCAGCTGCAGGCCACGGTCCGGTCGATCGAGGTCGACTCGGTGGAGGCGCTCGGCCACGGGCTCGCGGCGGTCACGGTCAGCACCCGCGATCCCGGTGCGGCCGCGTCGGCGCTCGAGGCGTCGAGGCTGGTCGACGACGCGTCCCACGACCGCCGCTTCACCGCGAGCGGCACGGCGGCGCCGCAGATCACGAGGGACACCTACTTCCCGCAGCAGTGGGACCTGTGGGACGCCGCCTCCACGAAGCGCGCGGGCGGCTTCGGGGTCGACGCCCCGCGCGCGTGGCGGACGACGACCGGCTCGGCCGGCGTGGTCGTCGCGGTGCTGGACACCGGCATCACCCCGCATCCCGACCTCGCCGGCGCGAGCATCGCCGCCGGCTACGACTTCGTCTCCGACGACGACGGGGTCGAGACCGGCGACGGCGGCGGCTGGGATCCCGACCCGACCGACGAGGGCGACGCCTGCCTCGCGGACGGGGAGTCCGCCAGCTGGCACGGCACCTTCGTCACCGGCGAGATCGCCGCGCAGGACAACCGCTACGGCGTCACGGGGCAGGCTCGGGGCGTCACGATCGAGCCGGTCCGCGTGCTCGGCGCCTGCGGCGGGTCGGAGTCGGACACCATCGCGGCCATCGAGTGGGCGTCCGGCGGCACGGTCGACGGCGTGCCCGCGAACGCGAACCCCGCGAAGGTGATCTCGATGTCCCTCGGCTCCGCCGGCGGAGCCTGCTCCGACGCGCTGCAGACCGCGGTCGCGGACGCGACCTCGCGCGGCAGCGTCGTGATCGTCGCGGCCGGGAACGACGGCGACCCGATGGCGGACACCTCGCCCGCGAACTGCTCCGGCGTCGTCAGCGTCGCCGCGAGCACGCGCACCGGCGCGCTCGCGGGTTACTCCAACTACGGCACCGTCGCGGCGTCGCCGACCATCGCCGCACCCGGCGGCTCGGCGGACGACCCGATCGTCGGCGACACCTGGACCTCGACGACCACGTTCTCGGCGTCGCGCAACCGGCCCGCGATCGGCACCTCGGAGGGGACGAGCATGGCGGCGCCGCGCGTCGCCGCTGCCGTCGCCCTGCTGCTCTCGGTCCGGCCCGGTCTGTCTCCGGCGGACGTCGCCGCACGGCTCGTCGGCACCGCGACGCCGTTCCCTGCCC
The DNA here is from genome assembly GCF_964245895.1 of uncultured Amnibacterium sp. Lineage (GTDB taxonomy): Bacteria > Actinomycetota > Actinomycetes > Actinomycetales > Microbacteriaceae > Amnibacterium. Next base: position 3,002 of record NZ_CAXTOQ010000144.1, on the reverse strand, counting down.
GCTCAGGCTGCTCGGCCGTGCGCTGCGGCGCCGGCATCGTGAACGCGGGAGACCTCCTGGGCGGCAGCAGGCTGTTCGTCCAGGCGGCCCGGACCACGGTCAGCGGCACGCCGGTCGTCGGCAAGCGCCTCACCGCGCACGCCGGCACCTGGCGCGCGACGCCGCAGCGCGTCACGTACCAGTGGCTGCGCGACGGCAAGGCCATCGCCGGCGCAGCGGCCCGCACGTACATGGTCACCGCGAAGGACACCGGTCACCGCGTCGGCGTGCAGGTGCAGGTCCTGCGCTCCGACACCGCTCCGGCCTCGGCCAGGAGCACGGCTCGTCGCGTCGCGGGCTGATCCTCTCCCGTAGGCTCGATCGGCCACGACGAAGGGGGCCGACATGGCCGAGGTGAACGATCCGGCGGGGGAGCCCCCGGCCGAGAACGATCGGCGCGTCGCACGTCCCGCCGCCGAGACCGGGTACGGCCGGGAGCAGCCGCCGCTGCTGGTGCCGCCGACGGACGACGAGCTCGCGGACCGCGGAGAGCCCTCGGCGGACGAGGTGCACGCGGCCGCCGGGCGCTCGGAGCAGCCCGTCGATCCGGCCACGCGGCGACTCGACTCGGTGCCGCCCGATCCGGTGGAGGAGCCCGAGGCCCGCCAGGACGACGCCCCGCAGCGTCCGGTCGCGGCCCGCGCGGCGACGCCGGTGACCGACGAGCCGCAGCCGCGGAGCGACGAGCGGGACCCCGCGACCGCGCCGGACGCCGAGCGTGTCGGCGCCGAGCGCGCAGAAGCCGAGCCCGCCGCGGTGCCGGTCGCGCCGACCGCAGCGACCCCGATCGAGCCCGCCGCGGCGGACGCGCCGCCGCCGCCGAAGGTGCGGGGCAACCGGATCGTCGGATTCTTCTGGGTGATGCTCGCGGCGGGGATCTTCCAGGTGCTGTTCTTCGCCGCGAACGCGCTCGTCGCGCTCGTGTTCGGCGGAACGGCCGCGGTGGTGCCGCAGCTGCAGTCGATCGCCGGCACGGCGCTCGCCTGGCTGCCGGTGCTGCTGCTCTTCCTGCTGTTCCTCCTCACCGTGCTGATCTCCGGCCGCGCCGGCCGGGTGGCCTACGTGTTCTCGAGCCTGCTGGTCGGCGCCGCCGTGTACATCGGGACGGTCCTGCTCTTCTCGCTGATCGTCCGGCACGCGCTGGGCGACGCGAACACGCTCGCGCAGACCTTCCTGAACTGGGAGTTCATCCTGATCGGCCTCGTCGCGCGCGAGACGATGCTCTGGACCGGCCTCGCGATCGGGTCGAGGGGCATCCGGGTGCGGCGGCGCAACCGGGACGAGCGCAAGCGCTACGAGGAGGGGCTCGCCGACGCGCGCTCCTGACCGGCGCGCCGGCGCGGGGATCGCGATCCTCGTCGCCCTGGGCTGGGCCGCCTCCGTCGTCGGCGCGAACGGGCTGGTGAGCCTCGGCACGGGGCTCGAGGTGGTGCCCGTCGCGGGCGCCGGCCCGGTCGCCGAGCCCGCGGCCGTCGCGCTCGCCACGCTCCTCGTCGCCGCACGGTCGGCCCGCGCCACCGCGCGCAGCGCGCTGCTGCCGCTCGAGACCGGGTTGCTCGCCGCGGTCCTGCTGATCGTGGTGCCGGCCGCGGTCGCTCTGCTCACCGGTCCAGGAGAGGCGGTGCTCACCCTCGGGCGGGCGGCCACCTCGGTGTTCACCGCGGTCGACGCCGTGCTCGCCGCGGCCGCTGGGTTCATCGTGCTGCTCGTGGTCAGGGCCCGCGCCGCCGGGGCGGGGCGCCCGCGGTGGCCCTGGGAGGATCGCGACGAGCCCTGAGCGCGGCCGGATGCCCCGGGCGGCAGGAGAGAGCGCGTCAGCGGGACGATTCGAGCGGTTCAGCAGGACAAGACGGATTCAGCAGGACGATTCGGTCGATTTCGTCCTGCTCGAGCCGTTCTGTCCTGCTGTCCCGCTCAGCCCGGCGCTGCCGGATGCCCCGGGCGTGTTCGACAGCCCTCCGGACTGCGGCTATCATCTTCCGGGTGTGTGCCGCTGTCCGGTGCACAGCACGTCCCACGGGAGGCTCTCGGCCGCCCAGTCTGTGGGACCAGCGGATGCTCGTCATCCGCTTCGACCGTCAGACACCGGCACGTCCCGGTGTGCGGCCGCCCGTGCGGGCGGCGCAGCAACGAGAACCGCCTCAGGGCGGCGAGGAGTCAGCAGAGTGCCCACCATCCAGCAGCTGGTCCGCAAGGGCCGCACGCCCAAGGTCGTCAAGACCAAGGCGCCTGCGCTGAAGGCGAACCCGCAGCAGCGCGGCGTCTGCACCCGCGTCTACACCACGACGCCGAAGAAGCCGAACTCCGCGCTCCGCAAGGTCGCGCGCGTGAAGCTGTCCAACGGCACCGAGGTCACCGCGTACATCCCCGGTGAGGGCCACAACCTCCAGGAGCACTCGATGGTGCTCGTCCGCGGCGGCCGGGTGAAGGACCTGCCCGGCGTGCGCTACAAGATCGTGCGCGGTGCGCTCGACACCCAGGCCGTGAAGAACCGCAAGCAGGCTCGCAGCCGCTACGGCGCGAAGATGGACAAGAAGTAATGCCTCGTAAAGGACCCGCCCCGAAGCGCCCGGTCGTCGCCGACCCGGTCTACTCCGCCCCCGTCGTCAGCCAGCTGGTCAACAAGATCCTGGTCGACGGCAAGAAGGGCCTCTCCGAGCGCATCGTCTACGGCGCGCTCGAGGCCGTCGCGGCCAAGAACGGCCAGGACGCCGTCGTCACGCTGAAGAAGGCCCTCGACAACGTCCGCCCGACCATCGAGGTCAAGAGCCGCCGCGTCGGCGGCTCGACCTACCAGGTCCCGGTCGAGGTCAAGCCGCACCGCGCGAACACGCTCGCGCTCCGCTGGCTCACCTCCTACGCCAAGGCCCGTCGCGAGAAGTCGATGACGGACCGGCTGACCAACGAGATCCTCGACGCCTCCAACGGCCTCGGCGGCGCGGTCAAGAAGCGTGAAGACACGC
>NZ_CAXTOQ010000143.1:0-8716 GCF_964245895.1 uncultured Amnibacterium sp. | reverse complement strand
TTCGCGAGCCAGTACCAGGGCTGGAACGACTTCCTGCGCCAGGCGCAGGCCGCGGTCGGCAGCTCGATCAACATCCAGGACCTGATCGACCAGGCGGTGAAGTACCTCCAGTCCAACGCCGGCGCGATCACCGGCGGTGTCCTCTCGGTCGGCGTCGGGCTGCTCGGCGGCATCGGCGGCGCGGTGATCGTCGTCATCCTCACCCTGTACTTCACGGCGTCGATGACCGAGTTCAAGGGCGCGCTCTACCGGATGGTGCCGATGTCGCGGCGGGCGCGCTTCGCCTCCATCGCGGAGCAGATCTTCGCCTCCGTCGGCCGCTACGTCATCGGGCAGATCGGCCTGGCACTCGTCAACGGGGTGCTCAGCTTCATCTTCCTCAGCCTCGTCGGCGCGCAGCTGCCGGCGGTGTTCGCGTTCATCGCGTTCCTCGGCAGCCTCATCCCGCTCGTCGGCACGATCTCCGCCGCGGTCCTGATCGTCGTCGGCCAGCTGGTGCTGGCGCTGTCGGCGGACGGCTCGATGTGGCCGTCGGCCGGTCTGCCGGTCTGGCTGTGGGTGGCGATCTACTACGTCGTGTACATGCAGGTCGAGGCGTACGTGCTGAGCCCGAACATCATGAACCGGGCCGTGAAGGTGCCCGGCGTGATCGTGGTCATCGCGGCGCTCGTCGGCGGCACCCTGCTGGGCATCCTCGGCGCCCTGATCGCGATCCCGGTCGCCGCGGCGGTGCTGCTGATCGTCGACCAGGTCGTGGTCCCGAGGCAGGCGGAGGCCTGACTCACCCCGCGATCAGCGCGGCGGGGACCTCGGTCGGCAGCGGCGACCGCTCGGGACGCACGACGTGGACGACCTCGTCCAGCACGCGCCGCACGGACGGCTCCCCCACCCACAGGTGCTTGGCGCCGTCGACGGCGATCAGCCGCGCCTCCGGCACGACCGCGAACCGCTGCCGCGCCTCCGGCGGCCGCAGGTAGTCGTCCAGCTGGGGCACGAGCACCACCAGCCGCCGCGCGTCGCCGTGCCAGCGCGACAGCTCGGCGTCGCTCGTGCGGTGCAGCGGCGGCGACAGGAGGATCGCGCCCTCGACCGGCTGGTCGGGGCCGTACTTCAGCGCCAGCTCGGTCCCGAACGACCAGCCGAGCAGCCAGGGGCGGGGCAGCCCGCGCTCGAGCGCGAACGTCACCGCGGCGGCGACGTCGTACCGCTCCGCGATGCCGCCGTCGTACTCGCCCTCGCTGGTCCCGCGGGGGCTGGAGGTGCCGCGCGTGTTGAACCGCAGCACGGCGAGGTCCGCGAGCGCGGGCAGCCGCGCAGCGGCCTTGCGCAGCACGTGCGAGTCCATGAAGCCGCCGTGCGTCGGCAGGGGATGGAGGCAGACCAGCGTCGCGACCGCAGGGCGGCCCGCCGGCGACGCGAGCTCGCCGACGAGCGTCAGGCCGTCGACCGTGTCGAAGGCGACGTCCTCCCGGTCGGCGACGAGCACCGTGCCGCTGCGCACGGGGACGAGGTCGCTCATGCCGCCCGCCAGCAGTGGGCGTGCCAGTGCCGCCGCGCCTCGAGATCGGCCCGGTCGCCCAGCACGCCGTCCGCGCGCCACACCACGACGTGGGCGACGCCCTCGTCGACGGCGCCGCCGCAGCCGGGGCAGCGGTACGTCTTCAGCGCCTGCGCGGCCGAGATCGGCTGCACGTTCCAGGAGCGGCCGCCGCGCTGCTCGGTGCGGGGAGGGCCCTGCATGCGCAGCGGCGGCGGCTCGTCGCCGGCGCCCGATCGGTTCCGGCGGGGCACGGCTCGGTCAGTACCAGCCGACGGCGTTGGAGTGCGCCCACGCGCCGCAGGGGCTGCCGTAGGAGCCCGCGATGTAGCCGAGCCCCCAGGTGACCTGGGTCTGGTAGCTGTTCTGCCAGTCGCCGCCCGCGCTCGACATCTTGCTGCCGGGCAGCGCCTGCGGGATGCCGTAGGCGCCGCTGCCGTTCGCGGCGTGCGTGTTCCAGCCCGACTCGCGGTTCCACAGGCTGACCAGGCAGCTGAACTCGCTCGGCGCCCAGCCCCGCCCGGCCACCGCCTTCGCGGCGAAGGTCTGGGCGACGCCCACCGGCGTCGTGTAGCTCGGCGCACCGGCGGTGGCCCCGCCGGCCGCGGCGGGATCGTCCGGGGAGGCGGCGCCGACGACCTTGTAGGAGTCGCGCGCGAGGTCGACGAGCACGTAGCCGCCGTCGATCTTGTACCGCTGCACACCGTGCTGCTGGGCGAGCACGGGCTGCTGGTAGTACGGCGCGGCCGTCGCCCCCGCGTACGGGTCGGTGACGCTGACGAGGGCGATGCCGGCGCTCGCGCAGATCGCGAACAGGCCGAGCACGAAACGGCCGCGGGATCGCGGCCGGACCGGGGTGGGAGCCCGCACCGCCGTCTCGTCCATCCGCAGCCTCGTCACGATCCGGTCACCCTACCCGAGCGCCGTTCTGCGGCCCGGAGGCGCTCCGGACCCGCGGACGCCGGTGTCATCGGACGGCGAGCATCGTCTCGACGAGGCCGTCGATCACCAGATCGACCTGCGCCTCGCTGTACCCGCCGCGCTTCGCGCGGAACGCGATGGAGCGCACGCGCTCGACCGGCACGTGCGAGCCGTCCTCGAAGTACGACCGCGCCTCGTGGGCGAAGCCGTCGACGTCGTGCACCGAGTAGCCGATGCGGGCGAAGCCGACGCGGGCGAACCGCTTGCCGTCCGGGCGCTCGAGCCGGGCGATGATCTCCTTCGCCAGCTGCCGCGTGCCGGCGTAGTACGCGCGCTCGCCGCCGGAGCGCAGCGCGGCGTCCCGCTCGCGCTGCGCGAACGCGTCCTCGAGCCGCTCCAGCGCGGCGTCGACCGACGGGGTGGCGTAGCCGCCGCGGCGCATGGTGAACGCGGTGCGCCGGATGTCCTCGGCGCGCAGGCCGCCGGAGCGGTGCTCGAACTCGGACCGGGCGGACGCGATGAACCGATCGACCTCGGTCGGGTCGTAGCCAAGGGCACGGCCCCGGACACGCGGGAAGGACGACGACATGGCCGCCATCCTGCACTCAGGAGGTCGCGAGGAAGAGCAGCAGCGCCGCGGAAGCCGAAGGAAGCACGGAATCGATCCGGTCGAGGATGCCGCCGTGGCCGGGCAGCCAGGACGACATGTCCTTGATGCCGATGTCGCGCTTGATCATCGACTCCCCCAGGTCGCCGAGGGTGCCGGTGAGCAGGATGACCGCGCCGAACACCGCGCCGAACCAGATCGGGCGGTCGAGCAGCAGCGGAGCGAGCACCATGCCGAGCACGATCGTCGCGGTGGCGGCGCCCGCGAACCCCTCCCAGGTCTTCCCCGGGCTGATCCGCGGCGCCATCTTGTGGCGGCCGAAGCGCAGGCCGGTCGCGTAGGCGAAGACGTCGCTCGCGATGACGACCAGCAGGAAGGACAGCACCCACCACTGGCCGCGGTCCTGGGCGAGCAGGACCACGGCCGCGCTGCCGAGCCCGGTCAGGTACAGCTGCACGAACCCGGTGACGACCAGGTCCCGCCCGAGCGTGCGCGGCGGGACGGGGCGGCTGACCTGCTCCGCCGCCCGCCACACGAGCGCGACGACGACGGCGAGGACGACGGCGAGCAGCCAGCCGCCGGGCACCACCGGCACGATCGCGCCGTCGGGCGCCCGGTCAGGAGCGGGCAGCGTGGCGACGTACGCGGCAGGCACCGCGAGCACCCCCGCGACCGCCGCCCCGACGCGCGGCACGCGGATGCCCGCGTGCCGGACCGCGACGGCGAGCTCGGACGTCCCGAAGCCGACCATCAGCACGGCCAGCAGCACGAACAGCGGCTTCCATACGACGAGGCTGCCGACGACGAGCGCGCCGAGCACCACGCCGAAGCCCACGGCGAAGACGAGGTTGCGCCCGCTGCGCGCGGTCAGCCGCGCGTTGGCCTCGTCGAACTGGGCGCGGGTCTGCCGCACCTGGTCGCGGATGTCGCTGCGGGTCGCGCGGATCTGCTCCTGCAGCTCGGCGGAGTTCCGCGGCCGCCTGGCCCGACCGCCCCCCGGTCCGCCGTCCGACACGGTCAGACCTCGAGCAGTTCGGCCTCTTTGCGCTTCAGCGCCTCGTCGATCTGGTCGACGTGCCGCTTCGTCAGCGCCTCCAGCTCCTTCTCCCCGCGGGCGATCTCGTCGTCGCTGACCTCACCGGTGAGGGCGTCGAGGTCGTCCTTCGCGGAGCGGCGGATGTTGCGGACGGAGACCTTCGCGTGCTCGCCCTTCTCGCGGACGATCTTCACGAACTCGCGACGCCGGTCCTGCGTCAGCTCGGGGATCACGACCCGGATGATCGAGCCGTCGTTCGACGGCGAGCCGCCGAGGTTCGGCGCCGTGGCGATCGCCCGCTCCATGTCCTTCAGGGCGGTCTTGTCGTAGGGCGTGATGACGAGCATGCGGGCCTCGGGCGCCTGCACGCTGGCGAGCTGGCCGAGCGGCGTCGGCGTGCCGTAGTAGTCCACGAGGACCCGCTGGAACAGCGCGGGGTTCGCCCGACCCGTGCGGACGGTGTTGAAGTCGTCCTTCGACACCTCGACCGCCTTGGCCATGCGGTCGCCCGCCTCCTGCAGCACCTCCGCGATCACGTGCGGCCCCTCTCCTCATCAAGCCGTGGGAGTCTACCGGGCGCCTGCTGGGACGCCCGGCCCCGGATCAGGCCGAGACGACCGTGCCGACGTCGGCGCCGCGCACGGCCGCGCCGATGGAGTCCTCCCCCTCGATGCCGAACACGCGCATCGCCATGCCGTTGTCCATGCAGAGGCTGAACGCGGTCGAGTCGACGACCTTCAGGCCCTTCCGCAGCGCCTCGCCGTACGTGACGGTGTCGAGCTTGACCGCGGTCGGGTCGGTCCTAGGGTCCGCTGAGTAGACGCCGTCGACCCCGTTCTTCGCCACCAGCACCTCGTCGGCGTGGATCTCGAGGGCGCGCTGCGCGGCGACGGTGTCCGTCGAGAAGAACGGCAGCCCGGCACCGGCGCCGAAGATGACGATGCGCCCCTTCTCGAGGTGGCGGATCGCGCGGCGCGGGATGTAGGGCTCCGCGACCTGCGTCATCGAGATCGCGGACTGCACCCGCGTCTGCACGCCGCTCTGCTCGAGGAAGTCCTGCAGGGCGAGGGCGTTCATCACCGTGCCGAGCATGCCCATGTAGTCGGCGCGGGAGCGGTCCATGCCCGCCTGGCTCAGCTCGGCGCCGCGGAAGAAGTTGCCGCCGCCGACGACGACCGCGATCTGCACCTCCTGCGCCGCCGCCGCGATCTGCTCGGCGATGCCGCGCACGATGTCCGGGGCGACCCCGAACGTGCCGCCGCCGAGCGCCTCCCCCGACAGCTTCAGGACCACACGACGCATCCGAACCCCCTCCGACCGCGAACGAGGCTAGCGGGCTTCGCCGGACCGCATCTCCGCCGCGGATCCGCAGGGAGACGCGGACACGCCGCTCCGGAGGCCTCCGGAGCGGCGTGTCGCGATGGTGCTGCGGATCCGCGAGGTCAGGCGCCGACCTTGATCCGGGCGAACCCCGAGACCTCGAGCCCTGCGTCCTTCAGCACCTTGCCGGTGGCGACCTTGCTGTCGCGGGCGTAGGGCTGGTCGGCGAGCACGACCTCCTTGTAGAAGCCGGTCAGCTTCCCCTCGACGATCTTCGCGAGGGCGGCCTCGGGCTTGCCCTCGTTGCGGGTCGTCTCCGTCAGGACCGTGCGCTCGTGCTCGACGGTCTCCGCCGGGACCTGCTCGCGGGTCGCGTACTTCGGGTCGTAGACCGCGATGTGCTGCGCGACGGACCTGGCCGTCTCGGCGTCCGTGCCGGCGTAGCCGAGCACGACGCCGACCTGCGGCGGCAGGTCCTTGCTCGTCTTGTGCAGGTAGATGGCGAAGTCGTCGCCGCTGACCTGCTGGACCTGGCGCAGCTCGACCTTCTCGCCGAGCAGCGCGGCCTCGTCGTCGATGTACGCGCCGACGGTCTTGCCGTTCAGCGGCGCCGCGTTGCCGGAGGCGACGTCGGTCGCGCCGGCGGCGGCGACTGCGCCGAGCACCTCAGCGGCGAGCGCCACGAAGCGGTCGTTCTTCGCGACGAAGTCGGTCTCGCTCGCGAGCTCGATCAGGGTGGCGACGCCGCCCTCGGCGACCGCGGTCACGAGGCCGGCGGTGGTCGCGCGACCGGAGCGCTTCTCGACGCCCTTCAGCCCCTTGACCCGCAGGATCTCGATGGCCTTCTCGATGTCGCCGCCCGCCTCGACGAGGGCGTTCTTGCTGTCGAGCATGCCCGCACCGAGGCGGTCACGCAGGGTCTTCACGTCAGCGGCGCTGAATGCGGCCATGGCTGATTCCTTCCGTGGTTCTGGTCGACAACCGTCGATCCCCCCGCCGGCTCGGTCGCCACGTCGCTTCGCGACGCGGCGGAACCGGCTGGCGGGGGCCTGGACGACCGCCGACTGGGCTTCGTGGCTCAGGCCGAGGGCTCGGGGTCCTCGGTCGCGGCCGGGTCGGTGACCTTCTTGGGGCGTCGCTGGGCGGGGGTCGCCTTCGCGAGCTCCTCGGCCTCGACCTGCTCCTCGGTCTCGGGCGCGTGCTGCGGGACGAGCCCCTCGACGGCCTCGGCGGCGAGGTCGGCGTCCGCCTGCGCGTCCGCGTCGTTCTCCTCCACCGGCTCGGCCGGCTCGGCCGCGGCGACCGGCTCGGTCGCCTCGGTGGCGGAGTCCGCGACGACGATGTCGACGCGGTCCTGCGTGTCCGCGGTCTGCCCGGTGACGCGGTCGTCGACCTGCTCGACCTGCAGCGCCTGGCTCTCGGGGTTCTCGGTGGCCTGGAGGAGCTCCTGCTCCCAGGCGGCCAGCGGCTCCGCGTCGGCCTCGTTCGTGCCCTGGTGGCGCTGGATCAGGCCCTCGGCCGCGGCGTCGGCGATGATCCGCGTGAGCAGCGCGACGGAGCGGATCGCGTCGTCGTTGCCGGGGATCGGGTACGCGAGCTCGTCCGGGTCGGCGTTCGTGTCGAGGATGCCGATCACGGGGATGCCGAGCTTCTTCGCCTCGTCGACCGCGAGGTGCTCGCGCTTCGAGTCGATGACCCAGATCGCGCTCGGGGTCTTCGACAGGTTGCGGATGCCGCCCAGCGTCTTCTCGAGCTTGTCGCGCTCGCGGCGCTGGATGAGCAGCTCCTTCTTCGTGTAGCCGCGCGTCGTGTCGTCGAAGTCGACGAGGTCGAGCTCCTTGAGGCGGTTCAGACGCTTGTGCACCGTCTGGAAGTTGGTGAGCAGACCGCCGAGCCAGCGCTGGTTGACGTAGGGCTGGCCGACGCGGGTCGCCTGCTCGGCGATGGCCTCCTGGGCCTGCTTCTTCGTGCCGACGAACAGCACGGTGCCGCCGCGGGCGACCGTCTCCTTGACGAAGTCGTACGCCTTGTCGATGTACGACAGCGACTGCTGCAGGTCGATGATGTGGATGCCCGAGCGCTCGGTCAGGATGAAGCGCTTGACCTTCGGGTTCCAGCGCCTCGTCTGGTGCCCGAAGTGGACGCCGCTGTCGAGCAGCTGGCGGATGGTGACGACGGCCACGGCCGCATCTCCTGTTCTGCGCCCCGCGGGGCGCGTTCCGGTTGTCCGCCGGACACGCGGGTTCGCGGTCCGGCCCTGGCGCCCTGCGGACCGGCCGCCCTGAGTGCTCAGGGACCGATGGCCGGTGCTCACGCTGGTGGGCGCGCGAAGTCATCCCGCTCTCGCGAGATGCGGCCAGCAGCCTACCAGCAGCCGTCCGCCGTGCCGACCGGAGCCGGCGGCGGCCGATCCGCTCCTCCACAGGTCCCGGGACGCCGGATGCGCGCCGCGCGGTCGACCATGGTCGGATGCTCCGGACGGTCGCGCTGCTGGCGGCGTCGATGCTGCTCGCGGCGGCGCCCGCGGAGGCGTGGGCCTGGCCGACGGCGTCCCACGCGGTCGTGCGCGGGTTCGAGGCACCGGCGACGGTCTACGCCGCCGGCCACCGCGGGATCGACCTGGCCGCGGAGGAGGGTGAGCCGGTCAGGGCGGTCGCCGACGGCGTGGTCGCGTTCGCCGGCACGGTGGTCGACCGGGGCGTCGTCGCGATCGACCACGACGGCGTGCGCTCGAGCGTCGAGCCGGTGGAGCCCGCCGTCGCGGCCGGCGACGTGGTCCGCCGCGGCGAGGTCATCGGGCACGTCGCGGCGGGCGGCGGGCATCCCGCCGGCGTGCTGCACCTCGGGGCGCGGGTGCCGATCGCCGACGGCTGGGCCTACGTCTCCCCCCTCCTGTACCTGGGCGGCGCGACCCGCGCCGTGCTGCTGCCGCTCGCCGCCTTCCCGTAGAACGCGGCGCCGGGTCGGGCGCGGCGCGCGGTACTCCGACCCTCGTGCGGTGGGTCCGCCTACCGCGCGGAGGTGAGGACTACCGCGCGACGGGGCTCGCCCCCCCCTCCCGCTCAGCTGCGGGGGTGGGCGAGCCGGTAGCTCTCCGCCAGCCGCTCCATCGACACGTGCGTGTAGATCTGGGTGGTGCCGAGGCTCGCGTGCCCGAGCATCGCCTGCACCGCCCGCAGGTCCGCGCCGCCGTCGAGCAGGTGCGTCGCCGCGGAGTGCCGCAGGGCGTGCGGACCGGACGGCCCCGAGCCGGGTACCGCCTCCAGCTGCCGCGAGACCAGCCGGTGGACGCTGC
>NZ_CAXTOQ010000142.1:0-8717 GCF_964245895.1 uncultured Amnibacterium sp. | reverse complement strand
TGCTGACCCCGTACGTGCAGGGCGGCAAGATCGGCCTGTTCGGCGGCGCCGGCGTGGGCAAGACCGTCCTGATCCAGGAGATGATCTACCGCGTCGCCGCGAACCACGGCGGTGTCTCGGTGTTCGCCGGCGTCGGCGAGCGCACCCGCGAGGGCAACGACCTCATCGGCGAGATGGAGGAGGCGGGCGTCTTCGACAAGACCGCCCTCGTCTTCGGCCAGATGGACGAGCCGCCCGGGACGCGCCTCCGCGTCGCGCTGTCCGCGCTGACGATGGCGGAGTACTTCCGCGACGTCCAGAACCAGGACGTGCTGCTCTTCATCGACAACATCTTCCGGTTCACGCAGGCCGGGTCCGAGGTGTCGACGCTGCTCGGCCGCATGCCCTCCGCGGTGGGCTACCAGCCCAACCTGGCCGACGAGATGGGCACGCTGCAGGAGCGCATCACCTCGACGCGCGGCCACTCGATCACCTCGCTGCAGGCGATCTACGTGCCCGCCGACGACTACACCGACCCGGCGCCGGCCACGACGTTCGCGCACCTCGACGCGACGACGGAGCTGTCGCGCGAGATCGCCTCCCGCGGCCTGTACCCGGCAGTGGATCCGCTGACCTCGACCTCGCGGATCCTCGACCCCCGCTACCTGGGCGAGGACCACTACCGCGTCGCGACGACGGTGAAGCAGATCCTGCAGAAGAACAAGGAGCTGCAGGAGATCATCGCCATCCTCGGCGTCGACGAGCTGTCGGAGGAGGACAAGATCACGGTGTCCCGAGCGCGCCGGATCCAGCAGTTCCTCTCGCAGAACACCTACATGGCGACCAAGTTCACGGGCGTCGAGGGCTCCACCGTCCCGCTGAAGGACACCGTGGAGTCGTTCGACGCGATCGCGAAGGGCGACTTCGACGACGTGCCCGAGCAGGCGTTCTTCAACGTCGGCTCGATCAGCGACGTCCAGGAGAAGGCCGCGCAGATCGCGAAGGAGAACGGCTGACCATGGCCGACCTCCTGGTGAACGTCGTCTCCGCCGACGAGCAGGTGTGGTCCGGGCGGGCGACCATGGTCGTCGCCCGGACGAAGGTGGGCGAGATCGGCATCCTCGCCGGACACCAGCCGCTGCTCGGCGTGCTGTCGGCGGGCGAGGTGCGCATCACCGCCGCGGACGGCGGCCGGATCGTCGCGAACGCCGAGGACGGGTTCATCTCCGTCGAGAACGACACGGTCACCATCGCGGCCCGCGCGGCCGCGCTGGCCTGATCACCTCGCGCGGTACCCGCACCACGACGCGCGGTGCTCCGCACCTCCACGCGGTGGGGATGCCCACCGCGTGGAGGTGCGGGTAGCGCGTGTGGTCGTTCGCGGGTCGAACGGACGAGGCGTGATCGTGCTCATCCCGCCCTCGGAGACGAAGGCGGAGGGCGGAGCGGGGGCCCTCGACCCGGCGGCGCTGGGGTTCCCCTCGCTCAGGGGCAGGCGCCGCACCGCGCAGGCGGCGCTCAGGCGCGTCCCGCTGAAGGACGCCCCCGCGGTGCTCGGGCTCGGCGCGCGGAACGCGGACGAGGCGCGCTGGAACCGCGCGCTCGCCTCCGGACCCGTGCTGCCGGCGATCGAGCGCTTCACCGGGGTGCTGTACGACGGGCTGGCCGTCGCCACGCTGCCGCCGGAGGCGCGCGCCTGGGTCGACGGGCACGTGGTGATCGCGTCGGCCCTGTTCGGGATCGTCCGTGCGGCGGATCGCATCCCGCTCCACCGGCTGTCCGGGTCGACGACGCTGCCGGGCCTGACGCTGAAGGCGCACTGGCGCGACGCGGTCGCCGCCGCGATCGCCGGGACGGGGGAGTGGGTGCTCGACGCCCGGTCGGCCGCGTACGTGGCGCTCGGCCCGGCCCCGGCCGGCAGCGCGTTCCTCCACGTCGAGACGGCCGACGGCCGCGCGCTGAACCACTTCAACAAGCACTCGAAAGGCGCCCTGGTCCGCTCGCTCGCGGAGAGCGGTGCGGAGGCGGGCTCCCGGGACGACCTGCTCGCCTGGGCGGCGGCCTCGGGCGTGCCCCTCGAGCCCCGCGGCGAGTCCGACCTGGTCCTCCGCGTCTGACGCGACGCCAGCCGCGCCCCCGCTGGTCGAGGTGCGAGCGCAGCGAGCCTCCAGACCCCCTGACCGTCCGGGAGGATCGGACCATGACGGATGCGCAGGACGTGGTCGCCAGGGCGCTCGAGCTGGCGCCGGTCGTCGACGGGCACAACGACTGGGCGTGGGAGTGCCGCCTGTCGCGCGGGTACTCGACCGCGGACCTGCGCGAGCAGCCCGCCACGCAGACCGACATCGTGCGGCTGCGGGCCGGCCGGGTCGGCGCGCAGTTCTGGAGCGTCTACGTCGAGGACCGCCGCGAGGGCGCGGTCGCGGTGAAGGAGACCCTGGAGCAGATCGACTGGGTGCACCGCCTCGTGGAGGCGTACCCGGACGACCTCGTGCTCGCCCGGTCCGCCGCCGATGTCGAGGCCGCCCGCGCCTCCGGCCGCATCGCCTCGCTGCTCGGTGCCGAGGGGGCGCACAGCATCGACGACTCGCCCGCGGTGCTGCGGATGCTCGCCGCGCTGGGGGTCCGGTACCTCACGCTGACGCACAACCTCGACTCGTCGTGGGCGGACTCCGCCACGGACGTGCCGCTGCACGGCGGCCTCACCGACCGCGGGCGCGACTACATCCGCGAGCTGAACCGGCTGGGCGTGCTCGTCGACCTCTCCCACGTCGCCGTCACCACGATGCACGACGCCCTCGACGTCGCGACCGCGCCGGTGCTGTTCAGCCACAGCTCCTGCCGCGCCCTGGTCGGGCATCCCCGCAACGTGCCGGACGACGTGCTCGCCCGGCTCGCCGACAACGGCGGCGTCGTGATGGTCGCGTTCGTGCCGCCCTTCGTCGACGGCGACTACCGCGCGTGGTTCGAGGGCGGGCAGGAGGGACCGCCGCCACGCGTGCCGCTCGCCCGCGTCGCCGACCACATCGAGCACGTCCGCGAGGTGGCGGGCGTGCGGCACGTGGGGCTGGGCAGCGACTACGACGGCTTCGTGCACATGCCGGAGCGGATGGGCGGCGTCGACGGCTTCCCGCCCCTGCTCGAGGAGCTCGCCCGGCGCGGCTGGAGCGCGGCCGACCTCGCCGCGCTGGCCGGCGCCAACGTCCTGCGCATCATCAGGCAGACCGACGCGGCGTTCGCCGGAGCGCGGTCCCCGAGCGCACTCGTCGTGTGACGTAACGGATCGGTGTCGATCGCGCCCGGGCCTGCAGGATGAAACGCGTTGGAAACGGATTCGCCCTAGCGTCGCCCCGTGCGGGGGCCCACGGTTCCACGGGCCTGCCCGCCGGACAGAGGAGAAGCATGAAGCACCTGCCCGCGCGGCTCACCGCGCTGACCGCGTCGGCCGCCGCGCTCGCCCTGATCCTGACGGGCTGCTCGTCGTCGGGCGGCGGGAACCAGTCCGCGAGCGGCAGCAAGACGCTCGTCGTCGACAACACGTTCGACCTGAAGACCGCGGACCCGGCCCGCGCGTTCGAGCTGACCGGCACCATCGTCGACAAGGCGCTGTACGAGACCGCGCTCACCTTCGAGGGCTCGGACGTCACGAAGCCGGTGCCGCAGCTGACGACCTACGCGATGTCCGACGACAACACGACGATCACGCTCACGCTCGACGGGAAGCACACCTTCTCCAGCGGCAACCCGGTGACGATCGACGACATCGTCTGGTCCTACAAGCGCGTGCAGGGCATCGCCGGCAACCCGTCGTTCCTGCTCTCGAACCTGTCGACGGGCAAGCCGTTCGCCATCGAGAAGACCTCCGACACCACGATGACGATCACCGACACCGCCGCGAACCCGGCCCTGCCGTACATCCTCCCGAACCCCTCGCTCGGCGTGCTCGACGCGAAGACGCTGGAGGCGAACGGCGGGACCACCGGCAAGGACGACAAGGCCGAGTCCTACCTGAACGGCAAGTCCGCCGGCTCCGGTCCGTACCAGCTGTCGTCGTACAACGCGACGAGCAAGGTCGTGTTCGTCAAGAACCCGAAGTACGCGGGCACCGCTCCGGCGTACGGCCGGGTCGTGCTGCAGAACGTCACCGGTCCGTCGCAGAAGACCGATGTGCAGGGCAACCAGGCGCAGGTCGCGCTGAACCTCAACTCGCAGCAGGTCGACGGCCTCGAGTCCGGCTCGATCAAGGTCGCGAAGAGCACCTCCGCGAACGTCGGCTACCTGTGGCTGAACCAGAACGCCTCGGTGTCGGGCGGCGTGACGAACGACCCGGACTTCGTGAAGGCCGTGCGGCACGCGATCGACTACAAGTCGATCCAGACGCTCGCCGGCTCCGGCTCGACGCAGCCCGGCGGCATCGTGCCGTCCCAGTTCCTCGGCTCGCTCGCCTCGGACGAGAACAACACCACCGACGCGGCCGCCGCGAAGTCGGACCTGTCGTCGAGCGGCTACAAGGGCCAGACGGTCACGCTGTCCTACCCGACGGACGCGACGCTCGACGGCGTCTCGTTCGCCGACATGGCGCAGTCGGTGCAGTCGAACCTCGAGGACGCCGGCGTGAAGGTGAAGCTGAACGGGCTGCCGATCGCGACGCTGCTCGACTCCTACCGCGCGGGCAAGCTGCAGGCCGGCCTCATGTACTGGGGCCCGGACTTCCCGGACCCCTCCGACTACGTGACCTTCAGCCCCGGTGAGGGCCTCGGCCTCCGCGCCGGCTGGACGAAGGACATGTCGCCGGAGGTCACGAAGGCGAAGCAGGCGGCGATCGCCGCGCAGGGCGACGCCCGCGCCGGCGCCTACGAGGCCTGGCAGAAGGCCGCGAACGCCGACGGCGCGTTCGTCCCGCTCGTGCAGGCAGCCAAGTACGCCGTGACCAACGGCGTCACCGGAGTCGTCCCGAACGCGATCTGGACGGTTGACCTCGCCGCCGTCGAGTAGCGCACCCGACGAGCGCGCGGAGGCCGCCGCCCGGGCCGTGGGGTCCGGGCGGCGGTCGTTGCCGCCGCTGGTGCGGTACATCGGGATCCGCCTCGGGCTCTCCGTCGTCCTGCTCGTGGGCGTCACGATCATCACCTTCGTGCTCACCAACCTGGTGCCCGGCGACCCCGTCATCGCGGCGCTCGGTCAGCGCGCCGCCGACGACCCGAGGATCGTCGCGGCGTACCGGGCCGCCCAGGGGCTCGACAAGCCGCTCGTCGTGCAGTACTTCGTGTACCTCGGCAACCTGCTGCACGGCGACCTCGGCACCTCCATCGGCACCAGGAACCCCGTGACGCAGGACCTCGCGTACGCCTTCCCGGCCACCGCGGAGCTGGCGATCTTCGCCATCGTCGTGGCGGTGGTCGTCGGCCTCGTGCTGGCGCTCGTCGCGGCGCTGCGCCGGAACCGCTTCTCGGACCAGCTGATCCGCGCGGTCAGCGTCGTCGGCATCTCGGTCCCCACCTTCTGGCTGGCGGTCGCCGCGTACTTCCTGTTCTTCTTCGTGCTGCACTGGGCGCCCGGGTCCGGCCGGTTGAGCGCCTTCTACGACGCCCCGCCCCGGGTGACCGGGCTGTTCACCGTCGACGCGCTGCTCGCCGGGGAGCCCGACGTCTTCGTCGACGCCTTCTCCCACCTGGTGCTCCCTGGGCTCGTGCTCGCGGTGTACACGCTCGGGCTGCTCGTGCGGTTCGCCCGGTCGTCGATCCTCGACGTGCTCGGCCAGGACTTCGTGCGCGCCGCCCGGGCGAAGGGCCTCCCCACGCACCGGGTGGTGCTCGCCTACCTGCTGCGCGGGGCGCTGCTGCCGATCCTCACCATCGTCGGCCTCGCGTTCGGCTCCCTGCTGTCCGGCGCCGTGCTCACCGAGCAGGTGTTCGCCTGGGGCGGGATCGGGCAGTACGCCTACCGCGCGTCCACCGCCCTCGACCTGCCGTCGATCATGGGCGTCGGCCTCACCGTCGGGCTGGTCTACATCACCGTGAACTTCGTGATCGACGTGATCTACGGCTTCGTCGACCCGCGGGTGCGCGTCGGATGACCGCCGTCCTCGCGCCGCGCCGCCGCGCCCTCCGTGTACCCGTCGCCTGGCGGCGGCCCGCCGCGATCGCGGGCGCCGTCGTGCTGCTCGCCTGGGTGGTGATCGCGCTGCTCGACCCCGTGCTGCCGCTGCCGGACCCGCTCCGCCAGGACGTCGCCGCCGCGTTCAGGGCGCCGTCCGCCGCCCATCCGTTCGGCACCGACCAGCTCGGCCGCGACGTCCTGTCCCGCACCCTCTGGGGGGTGCGGGCGTCCCTGCCGCTCGCCGTCGCGCTGGTCGCCGGGTCGCTGGTGATCGGCTCGGTGCTCGGCGCGATCGCCGGGTACCTCGGCGGCGTCGTCGACGAGGTCATCATGCGCATCGCCGACCTGGTGTTCGCGTTCCCGACGATCATCCTCGCCATGGTCGTGGCGGCCGCGCTCGGTCCCAGCCTCGGGAACGCCGTGATCGCGCTGCTGATCGTCTCCTGGCCGAACTACGCCCGCGTGATGAGGGCGCTCGTGCTCGGCGCGCGCGGCCAGGAGTACGTCGTCGCCGGCCGGCTGCTGGGCGCCGGACCGTTCACCTCGCTGCGCCGGGACGTGCTGCCGAACGTCTCCGCCCCCATGCTGGTGCTCGCGATGCTCGACTTCGGCAACCAGATCCTGCTGCTCGCCGGCCTGTCCTTCCTCGGGCTGGGTGCGGTCCCGCCGACGCCCGAGTGGGGCTCGATGGTCGCCGACGGCGTGATCCAGTTCTCCAGCTGGTGGCTCGCGACCTTCCCGGGCCTCGCGATCTTCTCCGTCGTCGTCGCGTTCAACCTGATCGGCGACTCGCTGCGCGACGCGCTCGACCCGCGGACCGCTGGCGCGGTGCAGGGGTCGTCGATATGACCGGCCTCGAGATCCGGGGCCTGACGCTGCAGCTGGGCGGCCGTCGCATCCTCGACGCCGTCGACGTCGAGGTGCCGGCGGGCCGGGTCACCGGCCTCGCGGGGGAGTCCGGGTCCGGCAAGACCATGACGGGCCTCGCCGTCATCGGCCTGCAGCCGGCCGGCGCGAGGGTGACCGGGGCCGTCGCCTACGACGACGGCGAGGTCCGGGTGCCGAACCTGCTCGACCTGCGCCCGGGGGCGCTGAACCGCCTGCGCGGCCGCCGCATCGCGATGGTGTTCCAGGACCCGACCGCGAGCCTGCAGCCGATGCTGTCGATCGGGGCGCAGCTGACGGACCACATGCGGCACCACCTCCACCTGTCGCGGCAGGACGCTCGGCGACGCGCCGCCGAGCTGCTGGAGCGCGTCCGGGTGCCCGACCCGGAGGCGGCGCTGAAGCGGTACCCGCACCAGTTCTCGGGCGGGCAGCTGCAGCGCATCGCCTTCGCCATCGCGATCGCCTGCGACCCGAAGGTGCTGATCGCGGACGAGCCGACCACCGCGCTCGACGTGACGGTGCAGGCCGGGGTGCTGCGGCTGCTGCGCGAGCTGACCGACGACCTGGGACTCGCCGTGCTGCTCGTCACCCACGACCTCGGCGTGATGTCCGCCGTCGCGGACACCGTCGCGGTGATGCGGAACGGCTCGGTCGTCGAGCACGGGTCCCGCTACCAGGTGATCCGCGAGCCCCGCACGGCCTACGCGAGGGAGCTGGTCGAGTCGCTGCCGCACACGCCGCCGCCCGGCATCGGGGAGGACGCGTCGTGACCGCCCGGCTCGTCGTGGAGGGGGCGACGGTCACGTACCGGCAGCCGGGTCGTGGCGTGCTCGCCGCCGTCGACGCCGTCGACCTGGAGGTCGGCGCCGGCGAGGTCGTCGGCCTGGTGGGGGAGTCCGGCTGCGGCAAGTCGACGCTCGCCCGAGCGGTCTGCGGACTGGAGCCGCTCGCCTCCGGGCGCATCCTGCTCGAGGGCGAGCCGATCGCCCGCCTCGGGCTGCGCTCGCGCGAGGTCCGCCTCCGGCGCATCCAGATGGTGTTCCAGAACCCCTACGCCTCGCTCAACCCGCGGCGCCGGGTCGGCGCGCAGATCGAGGACGGTCGGCGGGTCGCGCGAGGCACGCCGCAGTCCGTGCCCGAGCTGCTGGAGGCGGTCGGCATGGACGCCGGCGCCGCGAGCCGGTACCCGCACGAGTTCTCCGGCGGGCAGCGGCAGCGCGTCGCGATCGCGCGCGCGATGGCGGTCCGCCCCGACCTGCTGATCGGCGACGAGCCGATCGCCTCCCTCGACGCGAGCCTGCAGTCCCGGGTCGCCGCGCTCATGCGCCGGGTCGCGCTGGAGAACGGCGCCTCGCTGCTCTTCATCAGCCACGACCTCGCCGTCGTGCGCGCGATCGCCGACCGCATCGCGGTGATGCGCGCAGGGCGCATCGTGGAGCAGGGCACCGCGGAGCAGGTCTGGTCCACGCCCCAGCACCCCTACACGCGCCGCCTGCTCGCCGCGATCCCGATCGCGGACGGGCTGGGCCGGCTCCCCGCGGTCTAGCGGCCGGCTCGCCAGCAGCCGTCGACGTGGTCGTCGACGAGGCCCGCGGACTGCATGAGCGAGTAGACCGTGATGGGGCCGACGAAGCGGAGGCCCTCCCGCTGCAGGGCCTTCGCGAGCGCCTTGGACGCCGCCGTCGACGCCGGCACGTCCGCGAGGTCGGCCGCCACGAAGCGAGCGGCACCCCCTGCTTCCTCGATCTCGG
>NZ_CAXTOQ010000141.1:0-8798 GCF_964245895.1 uncultured Amnibacterium sp. | reverse complement strand
ATCGCCTCCGCGGCCCTGGTTCCCACGGCCTTCGCGACCGCGATGGATGACGACCTCGGGGTGCCGCAGGCGCTGGCCGTGCTGCACGAGACCATCCGCCGGGGCAACCAGGCGGTCGACGCCGGCGACCTCGGGGTCGCCGGGGAGGCGCTCGCCCAGGTCCGCGCGATGACCGGCGTGCTGGGCATCGACCCGGCCGACCCGGCCTGGGGCGCCCCATCCGGCGACGACGCCGCGACGACCGCCCTCGACCTGCTGGTCTCCCGGCTGATCGCCGAGCGGCAGGAGGCCAGGCGCTCCCGCGACTGGGCGACGGCCGACCGGGTGCGGGACGAGCTCGCGGCCGCGGGCATCGGGTTGACGGACACGAGTGACGGGACGAGGTGGAGCATCGATGGCCGGTGACGCCAGGCGGCGCACGCCGAATCTGAAGGGCACGAAGGTCGGCTCCGGCGGCCAGGGCAAGCAGGCGCTGGAGGGCAAGGGCCCCACGCCGAAGGCCGAGGACCGCACCTACCACCAGGCGCACAAGCGCAAGCAGGCGGCTGAGCGGCTCGCGGCGAAGCGCGGGCAGACGCAGCGCGGCGGCGATCGCGCGTCCGCGCCGCGGTCCTCCGCTCCCCGCGGCTCAGCGCCGCGCGGCGGCAAGAAGGTGTCGACGGAGGACCTCGTCACCGGCCGCAACGCCGTGCTCGAGGCGCTGCGGGCCCGGATCCCGGCGACGACGCTCTACGTCGCCGCGCGGATGGAGATCGACGACCGCATCCGCGAGACGCTCTCGATCGCGACCCACCGCGACATCCCGGTGCTCGAGATCATGCGGCCCGAGCTCGACCGGCTGACGGGAGGCGACCTGCTGCACCAGGGCGTCGCCCTCGCGGTGAAGCCGTACGAGTACGCGCACCCCGACGACCTGCTGCGCCGCGGCGCCCCCGCGCTGGTCGTGGCGCTCGACGGCGTCACCGACCCGCGGAACCTGGGGGCGATCATCCGCTCCGTCGCCGCGTTCGGCGGCGACGGGGTCGTGCTGCCGCAGCGCCGCTCGGTCGGCGTCACTCCCGCCGCCTGGCGCGCGTCCGCGGGCGCGATCGCGCGGGTGCCCGTCGCGATGGCGTCGAACCTCGCGCAGACCATCACGGCCTACAAGAAGCAGGGGGTCTTCGTGATCGGTCTCGACGGCGACGGCGACGTCGCTCTGCCGGCGCTGGAGCTGGCCGACCGGCCGCTGCTCGTCGTCGCGGGCAGCGAGGGCCAGGGCCTGTCCCGCCTGGTCCGCGAGCTGTGCGACCAGATCGTCTCGATCCCGATCGGCCGCGCGACCGAGTCCCTGAACGCCTCCGTCGCGACCTCGATCGCCCTGTA
This sequence comes from uncultured Amnibacterium sp., assembly GCF_964245895.1. Taxonomy (GTDB): domain Bacteria; phylum Actinomycetota; class Actinomycetes; order Actinomycetales; family Microbacteriaceae; genus Amnibacterium. Next base: position 7,436 of record NZ_CAXTOQ010000141.1, on the reverse strand, counting down.
CGCGATCGCGACGACCCGCGCCTCCGCCGAGTAGAGCACGACAGCAGGAATTCCCGAGCACTTCGGCAGGAAGAATGCGCTCTGGCAGGAAATTCTGGCGGAATTCTTCCTGCTGATGTGAATTCTTCCTGCTCAAGTGCTCAAGTGCTCAAGTGCTGAAGTGCTCATCACGCCGCGGTGAAGGCGATATCCGCTCCTCCCCAGGAAGTGATTCCGGGAACTCGTGAATCGGTGGCGGAGACGGGCCACGATGCTCGGCCATGCGACGATTCGGAATCTTCACGACGGCAGAGCTGCGAGCGCGGGGTGAGACGACCGCGACGATCCGCCTGAAGATCGCGAGCGGCGACGGCTTCCGCATCATCAAAGGCTGGTACGGCGACCGCACGACGCCGCAGGAGCCGGTTCTCGCGATGCGGATGGGCGGTCGCCTGGGATGCCTGTCCGTGCTCGCGATGCTCGGGGCGTGGGTCCCGCCCGATGCAGGCACTCATGTGGTCTTCCCCACGGCGGCCAGCGGCAGGCGCTCGGCCGGACGCGAGCACGGAGCGTCGGTGGTCCGGCACTGGAGCGGCCCCGCCGACCGCACCGGCTCATCGTTCGCGATCGCTCCGCTGGAGCTGGCCGTCGCAGACGCGCTCAAGTGCCTCCCTCCGCACCTGCTGATCGCGGTGCTCGATTCGCTGCTGCACAAGCGCCTCATCTCCCGCAACCGCCTCGAGGCGCTGATCGCGCGGGGCCCGCAGCGCGTGCACCACCTCATCGGTCACCTCGAGCCGCGAAGCGAGTCCGGGATCGAGTCGATCGTGCGGTACCTGCTCGCCATCGCCGGCATCCGATCGAAGGTGCAGGTGACGATGCTCAGCGCCGACCGCACGGACATCGAGGTCGACGACTGGTTGGTCGTCGAGGCGGACGGTCGGGAGACCCACGCGAAGGAGAAGGCGATCACGGCGGACCGCGTCCGCGTCGTGCGCCTCATGCGGGAGGGACGCATCGTGCTGCAGTTCGCCTACGCCACGATCATGTACGACTTCGAGTTCGTCCTCGATGCGGTGCGCGATGTGATGGCGCGCCACGCGCCGCTCGGATGAGCAGGACAGCAGGAAGAATTCGCATCAGCAGGAAGATGTGGGTGGATTCTTCCTGCCCAAGCGGATTCTTCCTGCTGTCGTGCTCCGGACTTCCTGCTGTCGTGCTCCTGGTGGCGCGGGCGGGGGCGGAGCTGCCCTCAGAGGTCTCGGAGAGTCGCCGGCCCGCGGGGGTCAGACGGTCGCGCGCCAGTCCTCGGGACCGGAGGAGACGCGGATCGGCGTCGTGATGGAGCCGGTGATCGGCTCGAGCAGCGCCGCCTCGTCGCGGCGGTGCCGCAGGATGTCCTCGACGTAGGACGACAGCGCCTCCGCCAGCGGCACGTCGCGGCTCTGCCGCTGCGACATGAACCAGCGGTGCTCGAGCACCTGGTGGAAGACCTCCGCCGGCTCGAGCTTGCCGCGCAGGTCGCGGGGGATCGATCGGATCACCGGCTCGAACACGCCGGCGACCCACTCGTGCGCCGCCATCTCCTCGTCGACGTCGCCCCGCCCGAACGCGTGCCGCCACTGGTCGAGGTCGTTCAGCAGGCGCCGCGCCTGGTTCTCCTCGGCGTCGAGCCCCGTCAGGCGCAGGAGGCGCCTCGTGTGGTGCCCTGCGTCCACGACCTTCGGCTGGATGACGACCTCGTTGCCGCCCTGGCCGGCCCGGATCGACAGCTCCTCGATGTCGAAGCCGAGCTCGTTCAGGCGATCGACGCGCTCGTTGATGCGCCAGCGCTCCGAGGAGGCGAAGGACTCGCGACCCATCAACTCGTTCCAGAGCATCCGGTACTGCGACACGATCCGCTCGCTGGTGACGAGCGGGTCGACGTCCTCGTCCACGTGCCCGCCGGCGGCGAGGTCCATCAGCTCACCCGCGATGTTCACCCGCGCGAGCTCGAGGTCGTTCTCCCGCTGCCCCTTCGACAGCCCCCCCGGGTACAGCTTCCCGGTCTCCGCGTCCACGAGGTAGGCGGCGAACGCGCCCGCGTCGCGCCGGAACAACGTGTTCGACAGCGAGACGTCGCCCCAGAAGAAGCCGATGACGTGCAGCCGCACGAGCAGCAGCGCGAGCGCGTCCGCCAGCCGGGTCGCCGTGTCGGGACGCAGCGTCTGCGAGAACAGCGCACGGTACGGGAGGGAGAAGCGCAGGTGCCGGGTGACGAGCACCGTGTTCAGCTCCGCCCCTGTCTCGTCGAGCCGGCCGCTGATGACCGCGACCGGCTCGACGCACGGGACATCGAGACGCTGGAGCGTGCGCAGCATGTCGTACTCGCGCTGCGCGAGCTCCGTCGACGTCTCCTTGACCGCGACGACGTACCCGGAGAGGTTCGCGAAGCGGACGATGTGCCGGGAGATCCCCTTCGGCAGGGCCGCGATGTGATCGGCGGTCCACTGCTCGAGGGGGATGCTCCACGGCAGGTCCAGCAGCCCCGGATCGACCTTGGCCGCTGTGATGGAGAGCGTGTCTCCGAACGAGTCGCTCAAGCCGTGACGGCTGCGGAGAGGCGTGCCCCGGACTCGACGTCGAACACGTGCGTGTGGTTCTGCGCCGGGTGCAGGTACACCGTGTCGCCGACCGCCGCGTGGGCCCGGCCGTCGACGCGCGCGACGATGTCGGTGCGGCGGCCGTTCACCTCGGCGTGACCGTAGAGGTAGCCGTCGGCGCCGAGCTCCTCGACCAGGTCGACGACGACGGGCAGGCCGTCGCCGCGGGTGGTGGAGACCTCGACGTCCTCCGGACGCACGCCGATCGTGACCTGCTTGCCGCTCGAGCCCGAGACCGTCTCCCGCGTGAGCGGGATCAGGTACTCACCGAACTTGGCGCCGCCTTCGACCAGGTCGGTCGGGAACAGGTTCATCGCGGGGCTGCCGATGAAGCCGGCGACGAACACGTTCTGCGGGCGCTCGTACAGCTCGCGGGGCGAGCCGACCTGCTGCAGGATGCCGTCCTTCAGCACGCAGATGCGGTCGCCCATGGTGAGCGCCTCGGTCTGGTCGTGCGTGACGTAGACGGTCGTGACGCCGAGGCGGCGCTGCAGCGATGCGATCTGCGTGCGCGTCTGCACGCGCAGCTTGGCGTCGAGGTTCGACAGCGGCTCGTCCATGAGGAACACCTGCGGCTGGCGGACGATGGCGCGGCCCATCGCGACGCGCTGCCGCTGGCCGCCCGAGAGGGCCTTCGGCTTGCGGGCGAGGTACGGCTCGAGGTCGAGCAGCTTCGCGGCCTCCAGCACGCGAGTGGCGCGCTCGTCCTTGTTGACGCCGGCGATCTTGAGCGCGAAGCCCATGTTCTCGGCGACCGTCATGTGCGGGTAGAGCGCGTAGTTCTGGAACACCATCGCGATGTCGCGATCCTTCGGCGGAACGTCCGTGACGTCCTTCTCGCCGATGTAGATGTGGCCGTCGTTGACCTCCTCCAGCCCCGCGAGCATGCGGAGGGAGGTGGACTTGCCGCAGCCGGACGGGCCGACGAGGACCAGGAACTCGCCGTCGGCGACCTCCAGGTTGAGGGCGTCCACCGCGGCACGCGTGCCGCCGGGGTAGAGACGGGTCGCGTGATCGAACGTCACGGTTGCCATGGCTGTTGCTCCTTCACCGGCAGGTACGTGCCGGACGATCCGTTGTGAGGATGACCAGTGGTCATGTCCGGCATCGTCGCCGGGCGGGGTCAGTATGCCACGCAGCGCTCCGGGGGTGAACGGGGAGCCTCTGCAGGTGGCATGGCTCGAGCCGTTACCATGCCCACCCGTGCCGCCGGTCCGGCGAGCGCAGGAGGGATGCATGTCGAACGCATCGAGGCCGCCGTCGAAGAACGAGCGGCGCGACGCCGCTCGGGAGAAGGCGCGCGAGCAGCGCCTCCGTCAGCAGCGCCGCGAGCGTCGCAACCGCGTCGTGCTGCAGGCGACGATCGGCGTGGTCATCGTGGCGATCGTCGCGGTCGTCGCCGTGATCATCGTGAACTCGGTGCGGCCGCCCGGGCCGGGCCCGCGCAACATGGCGAACGGCGGCATCACGATCCAGGGCGCGGACCTCGCGGCGGCGACGACGGCGGCGCCGGCGGCCGACGCGACCCCCACGCCGCAGCCGACCCTGGCCGGTGGGAAGGTGCTGATCCAGGCGTACGAGGACTTCGGCTGCCCGGCCTGCCAGAGCTTCGAGCAGACGAACGCCGCGCAGATCAAGGAGCTGGTCACGAGCGGTGCCGCGGTGATCCAGTACCACCCGGTCGCGATCCTCGACAACCGGTTCACGGACGGCAGCTACTCGTCGCGGGCGGCGAACGCCGCGGCCGCGATGGCGAACTACTCGCCCGACACCTTCTTCGCCTTCCACTCGCTGCTCTACCAGAGCGACGTGCAGCCGAAGGAGGGCAGCGCCGGGCTGACGGACGACCGGCTGATCGAGCTCGTCGAGCAGGTGAAGCCGCAGAACCTCGCGCAGATCACCGCGGCGATCAAGGACCAGCAGTTCAAGAGCTGGATCGCGGCGCGGACGGAGGAGTTCACCAGCGACAGCGGTCCGCTGAAGGGCGTCGACTTCAGCAAGCGGGTCGACCCGAGCGGCAACGCAGTCGGACCCAGCACGCCGACCGTCCTGGTGAACGGCCGCTACTACGACGGCACCACGGACTTCGGTGCCTTCGTCACCAGCATCGGCGGCGCCGCTTCGGGGAACCCGACTCCCAGCCCCTCGGCCACGGCGGGCTGACCGCGGCGGCACGGCCTCCGGAGCACTCGCTCCGAAGGCCGTGCCCGACGAGCCGAGAGTCGGAATCGAACCGACGACATCCGCATTACAAGGGCGGCGCTCTGCCGACTGAGCTATCCCGGCGTGCGGCCCAGTCTACGAAGCGCGGTCGGCGCGCAGGAGGCTGGCCGGATCGCAGCGCACAGGCTTCAGAGCGCTTGCGCGCTGAAGACCATGGACACCGAGTTCATGCAGAAGCGGTCGCCGGTCGGGGTCTGCGGGGCGTCGTCGAACAGATGGCCGAGGTGCGAGCCGCAGCGGGCGCACAGCACCTCCGTGCGCTTCATGCCCCACGAGCCGTCCTCCACCAGCTGCACCGCGTCGGGCGAGACGGGCTCGTAGAACGAGGGCCAGCCCGAGCCGGAGTCGAACTTGGTCGTCGACCGGAAGAGGTCCGCGTCGCACGCCCGGCACCGGAAGACGCCGTCCCGGTGCTCGTCGAGCAGCGCGCCGGACCAGGGTCGCTCGGTGGCGGCCTCGCGCAGCACCTTGAACTCGCCCGGATCGAGGGCGGCGCGCCACTCCGCGTCGGTCCTGGCCACCTCGTACGCCATCGGAGGGCTCCTCACACGGGGTTCTGGTGCGGTCGTCGGGGACACGGCCCGCCGCTTCCACCGTCATCCGGTCCAGCGCTTCTAGCATCCCTCCTGTTCCCCCGAACGCGGGGGTGCAGCGGCTCCGGAAGGACAGCGGTACGACGTGGACGAATCCGGAGACGACGGCGCCCAGCACCCGGGGCTGCCCGCGAGGGACCTCGACATCCTCGCCTTCGAGCGCGCGTGGTGGCGACGCGGCGGCCGCAAGGAGGAGGCCATCCGCGAGGAGTTCGGCATCTCCGCAGCCCGCTACTACCAGGTGCTCGGCGCGCTCATCGAGACGCCCGCCGCCCTGCGGGAGGATCCCATGCTCGTGAAGCGCCTCCAGCGCCTCCGCGACGCCCGAACGGTACGGCGTGCCGATCTGCTGCGCCGGCACTCGAGCTGAGCGCCACGGGAGCCGTGCCGGTCGTCGTCGGCGCGCGGGCTGAAGGAACACGGAGAGCTGTGGCTAGAGGTGCGACCGCGCGACCGCGCGATCGGTTCGACGAGGTGCCTGTCGACCTGGCGAGGGTCGGTGCGCACCGGGCGCCGACGCGGCGCGGACGAGGGGTCGTCACGTTCGCGTGGGCAGCCCTCGCCACCGGGGTGCTCGTCGGCGCGGGCGTGCTCGGGCTCGGCTTCATCGAGCGCGGCGTGAGCGCCGTCGACGATCCCGGCACGTCGACCGCGGCGTCCGCGGCTCCGGCCGCGACGGTCGACCCGGACGCCTCCGTGGTCATGCTGAACGCCACCACCACCTCCGGGCTGGCGGCGAAGGCGGCGGCGGTCGCGAAGGCGGCCGACTGGAACGTCGTCTCCACCGCGAACGCGGACACGACCGACACGAAGCTGTCGACCGTCTACTACGGGTCGAAGGGCGAGCAGGGCGCCGCGCTCGGCCTGGCGAAGTCCCTCGGCATCGGCCGCACGGCGCAGTCGGACCGCTTCAACGTGTCCGGGCAGTCGCGGCTGACCGTCGTGCTCGGGGCGGACTACGCGACGTCCGCCTGAGCGCCTCCTCGTCCGCCGTGTTTCCGCGGTGTAACGAGCGTGTTGAGATGTGTCGCCGATCTGCGTGCCAGGGCCTTCCGGCCGTGCGGCAGGCGCTCCCGCGTCGCTAGATTCCGAGCGACCGGGCGGGTGTCCGCCGTTCCGGAGGCAGGAGCAGCACCGATGGCCAGTGGCGTCGTGAAGTGGTTCAACGCCGAGAAGGGCTACGGGTTCATCACCGTGGACGACGGCGGCCAGGACGTGTTCGTGCACTACTCCGCGATCGAGATGAACGGGTACCGGTCCCTCGCGGAGGGGCAACGCGTGGAGTTCGAGGTGGGCACGGGCGCCAAGGGCCCGCAGGCGGAGGGGGTCAAGCCGGGTTGATCCCGGTCCCCGGCGCGCGAGCGCGCCGGAGGACGCGCATCGCGTGCGCCGGGTGAGGGCGCGGGGCTCCGCCGCGGCTTGCACTCCCACCTGGTGACTGCCAAAATGCTTTAGCACTCGCATCTCTCGAGTGCCAGGCGCGGTGGGCCGACCGTCTGCGCGCGCCGTTCCGACTGTCACCGTCCAGGGAGGACGAGAAACACCTATGGCGAAGATCATTGCCTTCGACGAGGAGGCCCGCCGTGGCCTCGAGCGCGGCCTGAACACGCTCGCCGACGCCGTGCGCGTCACGCTCGGCCCGCGCGGCCGCAACGTCGTGCTGGAGAAGAAGTGGGGAGCCCCCACGATCACGAACGACGGCGTCTCGATCGCCAAGGAGATCGAGCTCGACGACCCGTACGAGAAGATCGGTGCGGAGCTCGTCAAGGAGGTCGCCAAGAAGACCGACGACGTCGCGGGCGACGGCACGACCACCTCGGTCGTCCTGGCCCAGGCGCTGGTCCGCGAGGGCCTCCGCAACGTCGCCGCCGGCGCCGACCCGATCAGCCTGAAGCGCGGCATCGACAAGGCCGTCGCGGCCGTGTCGGCCGAGCTCATCGCCTCCGCCAAGGAGGTCGAGACCAAGGAGGAGATCGCCGCCACCGCGTCCATCTCCGCC
>NZ_CAXTOQ010000140.1:0-8824 GCF_964245895.1 uncultured Amnibacterium sp. | reverse complement strand
GTCGCCCTCACGATCGTGCCGGTGCTCGCGTACTGGTTCCTGCGCCCCGGCCGCAGCAGGCGCGAGTCGGGCAAGCGCCTCCCGCCGCTGCAGCGCGCGTACCGGCCGATCATCTCCGGCACGCTCGCGCACCCGTGGCTCACCGTCCTCGCGGCGCTGGTCGTGCTCGCCGGCACGGCGTTCCTGCTGCCGACGCTGCAGACGAACTACCTCGGGTCGACCGGGCAGAACACGCTGAGCGTGACGCAGACCGTCGCGGACGGCACGAGCCTCGACGAGCAGACGGACCAGGCCCGCGAGGTCGACACGAAGCTGCGGGCGATCGACGGCGTGCAGATCGTCAGCGCCTCCATCGGCACGAGCGGCAACTCCGCCCGCGACGCGTTCGTCGGCGGTGCGGGCTCGCAGATCACCTACTCCCTCACGACCGACGAGAGCGCGGATCAGGACGCCCTGCAGCAGCGGATCCGCACCCGGCTCGGCGGCTCGGAGGGGGAGTTCGAGGTCACCTCCGGCCAGGGCTTCGGCACGTCGAGCGACATCGAGGTCGACATCACCGCCGGGAACGCGGACGCGCTCCGCACCGCAGCGGACCGCGTCCTCACGAAGGTGCGGGACCTCGGCGCCGTCGCGGAGGCGAGCAGCGACCTGACCGCCTCGCAGCAGTACCTCGCCGTGCGGATCGACGCGCAGAAGGCGGCGGACGCCGGCTTCACGGAGGCCGCGCTGGCGCAGCTCGTCGCGGCGAGGACGCAGCCGACGAGCATCGGATCCATCACGGTCGGCGACGACAGCATCACCGTCTACCTGCAGCAGCAGGACCCGCCCGCGACGCTCGCCGACCTGCAGCAGATCGAGGTGCCGACCGCGACCGGGCAGAAGCGGCTCTCCACGCTCGCCGCGGTCACGCTCGACACCGAGCCCGCCGCCGTCTCGACGACGGACGGCGCCCGCAGCGCCACGATCACGGCCACGCCGAAGGGCACGGACACGGGCACGGCGATCGCCTCCGTGCAGCGCGCGGTCGACGGCCTCGACCTGCCGGCGGGAGCCTCGGCGACGCTCGGGGGGCTCGCCTCCGACCAGACGACCGCGTTCCAGCAGCTGTTCCTGGCCCTGCTCGCCGCGATCCTGATCGTCTACACGATCATGGTCGCGACGTTCCGCAGCCTGCGGCAGCCGCTGCTGCTGCTGATCTCGGTGCCGTTCGCCGCCACCGGCGCGATCGTGCTGCAGCTCGCCTCCGGCATCCCGCTCGGCGTCGCCTCGTTCATCGGCCTGATCATGCTGGTCGGCATCGTCGTGACGAACGCGATCGTGCTCATCGACCTGGTGCGCCAGTACCGGGAGCGCGGCGAGACCGTGCGCGACGCCGTGCTCGGCGGCGCCACCCGCCGCCTCCGGCCGATCCTGATGACGGCGCTGGCGACGATCTTCGCGCTGATCCCGATGGCGTCCGGGCTGACCGGGCACGGCGGCTTCATCTCGCAGCCGCTCGCGATCGTCGTGATCGGCGGCCTCGTCTCCTCCACGGTGCTGACGCTGATCGTGCTGCCGACGCTCTACTACCTGGTGGAGGGCCGGCGCGAGCGGCGCGACGCCCGGCGGGCGCGGCGCGGCGCGGCGAAGGCGCGCAAGGTCGCGGTCCGGGGCGCCTGACCCGCCGCATCCATCCCCGCAATTGCCCTGCCGTCGCCGAAGAGCACTTCAGCAGGAAGAATTCCGTTCAGCAGGAAGAATCCGCCGGTTTCTTCCTGCTGATGCGCCTGGTTCCTGCTGATGTGCTCCGTTCTTCCTGCTGACGTGCTCTGGGCCGCAGCCGAAGCGAGGAGGTGCGGAGGCGGCGGTACGATTGAGGGTCGGCCCGGACCGCTCGTGGTGTCCATCGGCCGTCGACGCGTCGCATCCGACGCGCTCACACGGCCCCGCTGCAGACGCGCGAAGCGCGCAGCGCCCTGATCGGACGGATCATCCGCATGCCCGCACGTCCCCGCAACAATCCCCAGCCGCACGGCCGCGACGGCGCTGCGCGCCGCCCCGGAACCGGCGGCAGGGGGCCCAGGACCCCGGACGGCGCCAAGCGCCGCTGGACGCCGGAGGAGCGCGAGCAGCGCGCCGGCTCCGCCGCCCGCCCCGAGCGTCCGTCGCGGCCCGGCCGATCGGCCTCGTCCGACGGCAACCGCGCCGCCCGCCGGGAGGACCGCTTCGGCCAGCAGGACGAGCGGGGCGCGGGTCGACCGAGCCGTCGCACCGACTGGTCGCCGGGTCCTCGCACCGGCGGCAAGCGGAACGACAGCACCTCCGGCGACCGCGGCGGCCGGAGCGGCGGCGGTCGCCTCGACCGCGCCGACCGCCCGCAGCGCGACGACCGCGGGGATCGCCCGCAGCGCCCCGAGCGCCCGCAGCGCTCGAACGGGTTCAACCGCACAGGGCGCCCCGAGACCGCGAGCCGCTTCGACCGGAGCGACCGCACGGACCGCGGCGACCGGCCGCAGAGCCAGGGCCGGTTCGAGCGGCCCGACCGCGCGGAGCGCCCGAAGCGGTACGAGTCGAGCGAGCGCCCGGAGCGGAGCGACCGTTCCGACCGCGCGCAGCGCTTCGAGCGTCCGGAGCGGAGCGACCACCCGCAGCGGGATGGCCGGTCCGAGCGGTTCGACCGCGCGGAGCGCCCGCAGCGGGACGACCGGACCGACCGTTCCGACCGCCCGCAGCGCTTCGGTCGGACCGAGCGCGTCGACCGCCCCCAGCGCGACGAGCGTCCCCGCAGCGGCGGCCGCCCCGACTTCGCGGACCGCCCCCGCGCCGACCACCGGCCGGCGCAGCGCCGGGACCGCGACCAGGCGCCGCGCGAGTCGCGGTTCTTCGGCCAGGAGCCGCGGACCGAGCGCTTCCAGGCGCCCGAGGACGTCGTGCTCGAGCACCTCGCCGGGGAGGTCGTGACGCCCGCCCAGGTCGCGGGCACGACGTTCGCGGGCCTCGGGCTCGGCGAGCAGATCACGAAGGCCCTCGCGGAGCTCGGCGCCACCGAGCCGTTCCCGATCCAGGCCGCGACGATCCCGCACGCGCTCGCCGGCCGGAACGTGCTCGGCCGCGGTCGCACGGGCTCCGGGAAGACCATCGCCTTCGGTGCCGCGCTCGTCGAGCGCCTGCTGCGCAACTGGGCGGACTCCGGCCGCACGGGCTCCGGCCGTCGCGTCGGCCGTCCCCCGCGCGCGCTGGTGCTCGCCCCGACCCGCGAGCTCGCGCTGCAGATCGACCGCACGATCCAGCCGATCGCCCGGGCGGTCGGCCTCTACACGACGCAGATCGTCGGAGGCGTGCCGCAGGCGCGGCAGACCGGCGCGCTCGCGAAGGGCGTCGACATCGTCATCGGCACCCCCGGCCGCATCGAGGACCTGCTCGAGCAGCGCCGCCTCGACCTGTCGGCGATCGAGATCGCCGTGCTCGACGAGGCCGACCACATGGCCGACCTCGGCTTCCTGGAGCCCATGCAGCGCTTGCTGCGCCGCGTGCCCGCCTCCGGCCAGCGGATGCTGTTCTCCGCCACGCTCGACTCGGCCGTCTCGCAGCTGGTCGCCGAGTTCCTGCCGGATCCGGCCGTGCACGAGGTCGCGGACCCGGAGGGCTCCGGCACCGCCGACCACCGCGTGCTCGTGATCGATCAGGGCGCGAAGATCCCGGTGCTCGCGGCGCTGGTCGGCGCCGCCGAGCGCTCGCTCGTGTTCGCCCGCACGCGCGCGTTCGCCGAGCAGCTGGCGGACGACCTGGACGCGGAGGGGGTGCGCACGGAGAGCCTCCACGGCGATCTGAACCAGGCGCGCCGCACCCGGAACCTCGCCCGCTTCAGCGAGGGCAAGGTATCGGCGCTCGTCGCGACCGACGTCGCTGCACGCGGCATCCACGTCGACGACATCGACCTCGTCGTGCACGCGGACTCGGCGGAGGACTACAAGACCTACCTCCACCGCTCCGGCCGCACGGGCCGCGCCGGCGCCTCCGGCACCGTCGTCACCCTGATCACCGCGCGTCGCCGACGCCGGTTCACCGAGCTGCTCGAGCGCGCGGGCATCGATGCGGACTTCGTCGTGCTGCACGCCGGCGACGACCCCGTCGCGGCCCTGGGTCGGTGAGCCCGCAGGCCGCGCTGGACGTCGCCGACTGGCGGCAGCGCACCCACGAGCTGTACGCGGCGGTCCGTGCGCAGTACGGGGTCGACCGCGCGGGGGCGCACCGCCGGTGGGTGGAGGGCCGGGACGCGATGTTCCGCGACCACCCGGCCTCGCCGCTGCTGCCCGAGGACGCGCGGGGGTTCTCGGGCCTGCCCGTCCCCGAGTACGACGAGCGGTGGGCGTTCGAGTCGGTCGTGGAGGAGACCGGGCCCGCCCACCTGGACGTGCCGACCGGCACGGACGGCGTGGTGCCGTTCGACCGGATCGGGGCCGTCCGGCTCGGCGACCTCGGCACGCTGGACGTCTGGTGGCTCGGCTCGTACGGCGGCGGCCTCTTCGTCCCCGTGAAGGACCTCTCGGCGGGCCGGGACGGCGGGACGTACGGCGGCGGCCGGTACCTGATCGACACCGGCAAGGGCGCCGACCTCGGCCGCGCGGGCGGCACCCTCGTGCTCGACCTGAACTTCGCCTACAACCCCTCCTGCGCGTACGACCCCGAGTGGGCCTGCCCGCTCGCCCCGATCGGGAACACGCTGCGGGTCGAGGTGCCCGCGGGCGAGCGCTCCTTCACGGCGCACTCCTGACCCATCTCGTTCTGCCGGAACCGGGTTCCGGCAGAACGGAAGGGGGTGTGGAGAGGGAGCGCCGCTGTCGGACGGACCGGTTAGCCTCCGGCGCGTGACCGACGTGCTGCCCGACGCCCGCGAGGGCACCCGGGGCGCCCTCGAGGTGCTGCACCGCGTGTTCGGCTACGACGCGTTCCGCGGGCGGCAGGCGGAGGTCGTCGATGCGGTCGTCGCCGGGGGCGACGCCGTCGTGCTCATGCCGACGGGCGCGGGCAAGTCGCTCTGCTACCAGGTGCCCGCCCTCGTCCGCCGCGGCACCGGCCTCGTGGTCTCGCCGCTGATCGCGCTGATGCACGACCAGGTCGACGCGCTCCGTGCCGCGGGCGTGCGCGCCGAGTTCCTGAACTCCACGCAGAGCATCGACGAGCGCCGGGAGGTGGAGCGCGCGCTGCTCGCCGGCGAGGTCGACCTCGTCTACATCGCGCCGGAGCGGCTGTCGTCCGAGTCGGTCCGCGGGCTGCTCGATCGCGTCGCCGCCGGTCCGGGGCTGTCGGTCTTCGCCATCGACGAGGCCCACTGCGTGTCCCAGTGGGGCCACGACTTCCGCCCCGACTACCTGGCGCTCGCGGACCTGGTCGGCCGGTGGCCGGGGGTGCCGACGATGGCGCTCACCGCCACCGCGACGGAGGCGACCCACCGCGAGCTGACCGCGCGCCTCCACCTCGAGGGCGCGACGCACGTGGTCGCCAGCTTCGACAGGCCGAACATCCAGTACCGGATCGTGCCGAAGGACGACCCGAAGCAGCAGCTGCTGAAGCTGATCCGCGACGAGCACCGCGGCGACGCCGGCATCGTCTACGCCCTCTCGCGGAACGCGGTGGAGCAGACCGCGCAGTGGCTCGCGGAGCGCGGCGTCGACGCGATCCCGTACCACGCGGGCCTCGACGCCCGGATCCGCGCCGCGAACCAGTCCCGCTTCCTCCGCGACGACGGCGTCGTGGTCGTGGCGACGATCGCGTTCGGCATGGGCATCGACAAGCCCGACGTGCGGTTCGTCGCGCACATCGACGTGCCGAAGTCGGTGGAGGGGTACTACCAGGAGACCGGGCGCGCGGGCCGCGACGGCCTGCCCGCCACCGCCTGGCTCGCCTACGGCCTGCAGGACGTGATGCAGCAGCGCCGGTTCATCGAGCAGAGCGTGGGCGACGCCGCCCACAAGCGCAAGCAGTCGGCGAACCTCGATGCGATGCTCGCGCTGTGCGAGACGGTCGGCTGCCGTCGCCGGCAGCTGCTCGCCTACTTCGGTCAGCCGACCGATCAGGACTGCGGCAACTGCGACACCTGCCTCGTCCCGGTCGACACCTGGGACGGCACGGTGCCGGCGCAGAAGCTGCTCTCCACCGTCGTGCGGCTGCAGCGCGAGCGCGGGCAGCGGTTCGGATCCGGGCAGATCATCGACATCCTGCGCGGCAAGCGCACCGCCCGCGTCGAGCAGTACGGCCACGACGACCTCAGCGTCTTCGGCGTCGGCGCCGACCTCTCCGACCGCGCCTGGAAGAGCGTCCTGCGCCAGCTGATCGCGCAGGGCGTCGTCCAGGTCGCCGACGACTACGGCACCCTCGGGCTCGGCGCGCTCGCGGGCGGCGTGCTGAAGGGCGAGCACCCCGTGCGGCTGCGGCACGACCTCGAGCGCGCGTCCTCCGGCGCCGGGTCCAAGCGGGCGTCCCCGGTCGCCGCGGACCTCGACGCGGGGGCGCACGAGCTGTTCGAGCGCCTCCGCTCCTGGCGGGCCGGTCAGGCGAAGGAGCAGGGCGTGCCGGCCTACGTCGTGTTCGGGGACGCGACCCTGCGGGCACTCGCCACCCAGCGGCCGCAGAACGTCGACGCGCTGTCGGGCATCAGCGGCATCGGTGCCGCGAAGCTCGAGCGCTACGGCGAGGACGTGCTGGCCATACTGGCGACGTGACCGAGTTCTGCACCCCGCGCCTCCTGCTGCGTCACTGGCGGGAGGAGGACCGCGAGCCGTGGGCGGCGCTCGGCGCGGATGCCGAGGTGATGCGGCACTTCCCCGCGCCGCTGTCCCGCGCGGAGTCGGACGCGTTCGTCGACCGGGTCGGCGGCGAGCTGGAGGAGCGCGGCTGGGGCCTCTGGGCCGTCGAGGAGCTGGCGACCGGCCGCTTCCTCGGCTTCACGGGGTTGAACGTGCCGCGGTTCGAAGCCCGCTTCCTGCCCGCGACCGAGATCGGCTGGCGCTTCCGCCGCGACGCGTGGGGCCGGGGCTATGCGAGCGAGGCCGCGCGCGGCGCCCTCACGGTCGCGTTCGACGACCTCGGGCTCGACGAGGTGGTGTCGTTCACGGCGACCACGAACACGCGGTCGGAGGCGGTCATGCGGCGGATCGGGATGACCCGTGACCCGGCCGAGGACTTCGACCACCCGGAGCTCAAGGTCGGCAGCCCGCTGCGCCGGCACGTCCTGTACCGCCTCCGCCGCCCGGCTGCTCCGCTGTGAAGGAACTTCTGGGCCTGCGGCCGAGAAGTTCCTTCACAACGGATTCAGTCGCGGATCGCGTCCAGGGCGGCGATCGCGTCGGCGTCGAGGGCGAAGTCGACGTCCGCGTTCTCCGCGATGCGCTTCGGCGTGACCGACTTCGGCAGCGGCAGCACATCCTTCTCGAGGAGGTAGCGGATCGCGACCTGCGCCGGCGTGCGGCCCACGCGCTGCGCGATGTCGTCCAGCACCCCGCCCTCGAGCAGGCGGCCGGTCGCGAGGGGCGAGTAGCCCTCCACGAGCACGCCGTGCTGCTGGCACCACGCGGTGACGTCGTCCTGCGTGCTGCCGACGAACCAGCGGATCTGGTTCGCGTGCGGCACCACGTCCGTCGCGGCGGTCAGCGACTCCAGGTCGGCGACGGAGAAGTTGGAGACGCCGATCGAGCGGGCGCGGCCGTCGGCGTACAGCTGCTCGAAGACCTTCCAGACCTCGATGTTGCCGTCGCGGTGATCGCTGCCCATGTCGTTCCAGGGCCACGGGGCGTGGATCAGGTACAGGTCGACGACACCGAGGTCGAGCCCCGTCTGGGACTTCTCGAAGGCTCGGCGGGCCCCGTCGGCGTCCTTGATCTCGGCGGGCAGCTTCGTGGTGATGAAGATCTCGTCGCGGTCGACGCCGCTCTCGCGCACCGCGCGGCCGACGCTCTGCTCGTTGCCGTAGGCGAGCGCGGTGTCGATGTGGCGGTAGCCGGCGTCGAGCGCGGAGCGCACGGAGTCGTAGGCCTCCTGGCCGTCGGGGATCTGCCAGGTGCCGAACCCGATCTTCGGGATGGCGACGTCGCCGGCGATGGTGAACGTGTCGGTGAGCACGGGCATGTGGGGCCTCCTGCGGTGGAACGGACGGCTGGGAGGCTACGTCCGGACCCTCCCACGGGACCTGGGCGTCACTCCGCCGCAGCGAGGAAGACGGCCGCGGCGGAGGCGAGGCGACCCGGGTCGTCGACGTGGCACAGCTCCCTCGCCGAGTGCATCGAGAGCAGCGGCGTGCCGACGTCGAACGTGCGGATCCCGAGCCGCGTGGCGGTGATCGGGCCGATGGTGGAGCCGCACGGCACGTCGTTGTTCGAGACGAACTCCTGCCAGGGCACGTCGGCTCTCCGGCAGACGCGCGACCAGAGCGCGGCCCCCGCGGCGTCCGTCGTGTAGCGCTGCACCGCGTTGATCTTCAGCAGCGGGCCGCGTCCCGCGACGGGCCGGTTCGCGGGATCGTGCTTCTCGGGCCGGTTCGGGTGCACCGCGTGCCCCGCGTCCGCCGAGCAGCACCAGGACGACGCGAGCGCGCGGGCGAGATCGGCCCGCCCGCCGCCGAGCGCCGCGGTCACGCGCTCGAGCACGTCCGCGAGCAGCGGACCGGCCGCGCCGGAGCGGCTCTCCGACCCGACCTCCTCGTGGTCGAACGCCGCCAGCACCGCGATCGCGCCGGCCGGCTCCGCCGCCTCCATCGCGACGAGCCCCGCGTGCACGGAGGTGAGGTTGTCGAGCCGGGGGGAGGCGAACAGGTCGCCGTCGATGCCGAACCGCCGCGGCGGCTGGGTGT
>NZ_CAXTOQ010000139.1:0-8828 GCF_964245895.1 uncultured Amnibacterium sp. | reverse complement strand
GAGCAGGGGATGCGGCTGATGACGCAGACGGAGAAGATGACCGAGCGGGGGGTGCCAGCCGATCTGCACGCGTCGGTGGGCGGCACCGTCCTCTGGTGCCACTTCGACACCCTCACGTCGACGATCGTCGACGACCTCGCCGCCGCCGGGCTGAAGTCGGTGATGGTGATGGGTCGACCCGCCGACGCCGCCGCGACCGCTGCGCTCGCCGGGTCGTCCTACGCCGGGGGGCCGTACTTCCAGACCTACGACGTCTTCCCGCCCGGGTCCGTGGAGGAACTGGGCTGGCGTGGGGTGTACCCGCCGGAGGGGGCCATGACCGGCTGGCCGGAGGACCTGATCCACGACATGGCCGGCTGGCTGAACGCGGGTTGGCGCTATCTGCCCTTCGCGGACGGGGAGCAGTTCTGGCGCACCGAGGATCACCTTGATCCGACCGGTCGCGTCGGTAGGCGTGCGCGGGCCGTGCACAACGCGACAACGGTGCAGACCTATCGGCGGTGCCCGAGCCGCCACCTCCACGTGGTCCAGGAGCAGGGCGTTCCCATGCTGGAGCGGCAGGGCGCGACCGCGGTGTTCTACGACATCGCGACGGCCATGTACGGGCTGGAGTGCTACTCGCCCGACCATCCCGTGCACCGCGTCGAGGACATCGAGTACCGCAAGGAGATCCTCGACCTGCTGGCCGCGCCCGGCCGCCTGGTGCACTCGGAGGCGGGCAAGTGGTGGGGCATCGACCACGTGAACACGTTCGAGGGGCTGTTCTCCTACGACTGGGAGTTCAACATCGGGTCCATCCAGCTCGAGGACTACCCGGTGAACCCGGCGCGTCGCGCTTTCGAGTTCAACCTGGAGCACCGGGTGCCCTTCTTCGGCATGGTGGCCCGCCATGCCGTGGCCCGGACGATGTGGTGGGGCACCGGTCAGGACCGTCATGCCGAGACGTGGGGCTCCAACAACGCGATCACCGCGTTGTTCGGGGCCAATCCGATTTCCATCGTCGACCCCGACCACCCGCTGACCCCCGGCACGCCGCGATGGGAGACCTTCACCCGGGCGACCCAATCGTTCGACGAGCTGCGTGTTCTCGCCGGCGATCAGAACATCGTCGGCTTCGAGACCGATGGTCCCGACCTGGGGCGCACGGTGTTCGAGGGGGGCGCGTCCGTCGAGGCGAACGTCGGCACCGATGCGGCCGGCGGCCTGCAGCCGGGGGAGTACGTGATCCGCGACGCCAACGGCGTGACCGTCCAGCGGGTGACGCACCTCCCCGCCGCGCCCCGGGTGCGATAATATGACTAATTACGATGGTAGGAGCGGAACATGACTGAGCCCACTGGAGCCCTGGCAGGCCTTCGAGTGCTGGACGCGACGCAGATGCTCGCGGGCCCGCTGGCGGCGACCCGGCTCGGTGACCTCGGCGCGGACGTGGTGAAGATCGAACCTCCGCTTGTCGGCGAGTTCAACCGCACCCACGGTTTCGAGGACGTGCGGATCCACGGCGAGATGTCCACCTTCACGGCGGTCAACCGCAACAAGCGCAGTCTGGCGATCGACCTGAAGAACCCCGAGTCGCGCGGAGTCGTCGACGATCTGGTGCGCGGCGCGGACGTCTTCCTCCAAAACTTTCGGCACGGCACCGGGGAGCGACTCGGTGTCGGCTACGAGCGGCTCGCCGCCATCAATCCGGGGCTCGTGTACTGCTCGATCAGCGGTTACGGATCGACGGGGCCCTACCGGGACCGCCCCGGTCAGGATCTGGTGGTGCAGGGCTACTCAGGCTCCATGTTCTCCGTCGGCAGCGCCGGCGACGATCCTGAACCGGGTGCTCTCTGGGCCGCGGACGTGATGACTGGCTATCAGGCTGTGATCGGGATCTTGGCTGCGCTGCGCGCGCGGGAGACCACCGGCCGTGGCCAGCACGTCGAGGTCGACATGTTCTCCGTCGTCCTCGACGCGCAGCTGCAGGAGCTGGTCACCTTTCTGAATACGGGCCGGGCGCCGACCCGCACCAAGGAGCGGTCGGCTCATGCTTCCATCCCGGCTCCCTACGGCGTGTACCGGACGAGCGACGGTTGGCTGACGCTCGCCATGTCGCCGCTGCCCGCGCTCGGCGAGGTACTGGACGACGACTGGCTCCGCAGCCTGACGGACTACAACGACGGCCACACGCAGAAGGACGTGGTGTACGCGGCAATCCGGGACCGCTTCACCGGGCGGACCACAGCCGAGTGGCTCGCCCGCTGCGATGCGGTCAACCTGTGGGCCGGGCCGGTCTACGACTACGCGGACGTCGCGGCGGATCCTCATGCGAATCAGACCGGGACGTTCGTCGACCAGCCGTCCGCGGTGGAGGGGCTGATGGTCCGCACCGTGCGTCCGCCGCTGCGCCTCTCTGACACGCCTCCTGCTATCCGGCGAGGGGCACCGCGGCTTGGGGCGGACACCCGCGAGGTGCTCGCGGAACTCGGGTACAGCGATCAGCGGATCGACGACCTGCTGGTGTCCAGAGCGGTGGGGGAGCCGCTCACCGCCTCGTCGCTGCCCGGCTGACCTGCGCGGCGTCGCGTCACCGACCGGCGCGACCCGCCCGCGTCGTCAGAGTGCCGGTTCCTGCAGTTCCCGTACGTCGGCGGCGGCCGACTCCAGCAGCAGGTGCATGCAGGCGCGAGCGGCTGCAGGGTCGCGATCCTCGATCGCGGCGGCAGTGTCGCGATGCATTTCTAGGCTCCGCTTGATCGATACGCGGTGGCTGTGGACGTATCGGTCGCGGGCGGAGAGGCCGATGCCGATGACGACGCTCAGCTGCTCCATCAGCTCGTTGTGCGTTGCGGCCAGCATGCCCAGATGGAACTGCAGGTCCGCCTCCGCGAGCGCATCGGCTGTGACGGAGGCGATGGACATGGCGTCAACGGCGTCGAAGAGCGCTCGTAGGTCGACGTCGTCACGGCGCACCGCCGCCAGCTCGGCCGCGGCGGGCTCGACCATGACGCGCACCTCGTGCAGCTTGTCGAGGATGCCGGGGTCCGACACCGTGTCGAACTGCCACCGGAGCACGTCGGGGTCGAGCAGGTTCCACCTGGCCCGCTCCTGAACGAAGGTCCCTCGCCGCGGCCGGGCGTCGATCAGCCCTTTCCCGGCGAGCACCTTCAGAGATTCGCGGACCACCGTCCGGCTCACCGCATAGGTGGATGAGAGCTCCTCGGTACTCAGGATGGTGCCGGCCTGAAGCCTGCCATTTGTAATCCGGAGGCCGAGTTCGTCGACAACCCGTCCGTGCAACCCGCGATCCGGATACCGCTGCATCGCTCTCCTTCACGCCCTCAGATACACGGACGAGTTTGCATCGTATCCGCGAGCGTCGGCGACCGGCGATGCTGGGAGGAGGCATCCGCTGCGCCGGAGTCCGATTCCGGCCCCTCAATGAGCGACGTATACAGTATAATTTTGCTTGTGGTTATCGCAGCGCAGCCCCGGGTCGCCATCATCGGGAGCGGCTTCGCCGGCGTCGCCGCCGCGGTACGGTTGCGCGGCGCGGGCGCCGAAGTGCGGATCTACGAGCGCGCGGACAGGGTCGGCGGCGTGTGGCGCGAGAACCACTATCCCGGCGCCGCATGCGACGTGCCCTCGTTCCTCTACTCGTTCTCGTTCGCGCCGAAACACGACTGGTCGCGTCGGTTCGCGCCGCAGGAGGAGATCCAGCGCTACATCGAGGACACAGTCGACCGGTTCGGCCTGCGCTCCACGCTGCGCTTCGGGGAGACGCTTTCCGCGGCGACGTGGAACGACGAGGCCGGACAGTGGGCCCTGACGTTCGCCTCCGGCCTGCGAGAGACCGCAGACATCCTGGTGGCGGCCACGGGCCAGATGAGCACGCCGAACATACCCGCGCTGCCCGGCGCCGAGGGCTTCCAGCGGCCCGCGTTCCACTCCGCCCGCTGGGATGACGACGTCGACCTCGACGACCGCGACGTGGTGGTGGTCGGCACCGGTGCGAGCGTCATCCAGCTCGTTCCGGCGATCGCCGACCGGGCGCGCACCGTGACTGTCGTGCAGCGCTCGCCGGGCTACATCCTTACCAAGGGCGACCATCCTTATGACGGGCCGCAGGGTCGACTCTCGTCGCGGCTGCGCCGCCTGCGGTCCTATCTCGACAAGGAACTGCAGACTCCACAATTCATCCGCTGGCCCGCGCTGGTCGCACCCGCAGAGCGACGGTTCCGCCGCGAGCTGCGGCTCCGGGTGCCCGACGCGGACCTGCGCCGGCAGGTCGAGCCCGAGGACCGGTACGGCTGCAAGCGGATCCTCGTCTCGAACGAGTGGTACGAGACCCTGCAACGACCCGACGTGACCCTGGTCGACGAGCGCGTCGTCGCGCTCGCACCGACCGCCGTGGTCACCACCTCGGGCAGGGAGATCCCTGCCGACGTTCTGGTGTACGGCACCGGATTCCGGACCCACGCGTTCCTGGAGGGAGTCGAGGTGACCGGCCGGGACGGCCGATCCCTCGCCGCGGCGTGGGCGGCGGGGCCGGAGGCGTACCTCGGCATGGGGGTGCCCGGCTTCCCGAACCTCTTCTTGATGTACGGGCCGAATACCAACCCCGCCTGGAACTCCGTGGTCGTGATGCTCGAGTGCCAGGCGACCTACCTGGCCCGCATCGCCCGGGCCTGGAGGGCGCGCGGGCCGTTCAGCATGGCGCCGACGGAGCGGGCGCATTCGGCATTCGTGCAGGACATCGCGCGCCGCTCGGCTCGAAGCGTGTGGGTCACCGGCTGCGCCAACTGGTTCACCACCGCGACCGGTCGCAACACGCAGAATTGGCCGCGACTCGTCACCGCCTACCGTTGGCTCACTCGGCGCGTCGCATGGCGGGACTACGACGTCCGGACACGCTCCGGGCGCGACGGCGCGGAGGACCGGAGGCGGAATCCAGGGTCGGTGCCGGTCAGGACGTGAATGCGTCCGACCCGAGCAGTGCGGCGACGGCTCGCCCGGTCTCCTCGATGTGCTGGCGCGCCGAACGGCCCGCTCCCTCCACGTCGCCGCCGACCAACAGCCGGAGGAGCCGGTCCTGGCCGATCACCCACTCGACACCGAGCAACGCGGCGACCGGCGAGAAGTAGAATCGAGCCCGTTTCTCCAGCCCGAGGGAGAGGCCGCCAAGCACTCCGTTCCCGCCCGCGTCCCGCAGTGCGGCGTTGAAGGCGACCGCGGCGGCGGCCACCGCCGCCGCATCGCCGTGGTCGCTCGCGCTGCGGCTCGTCTCGACGATGGCGTGCAGCCGGGCCAGTTGCTGATCCGTGCGCCGCGCGGCGGCGAACCGGGCGACCTCCTGCTCGATGCCGGCCCTCGCTTCGAACAGCTCTGCGAGTTCCTCGCGGGTCCGCTCCAGCACGTAGACGCCGTAGCGGGGCCGGGTCTCCACCCAGCCGGCCTCGCCGAGCGCGCTCAGCGCCTCGCGGACCGGGATGCGGCTGACCCCATAGCCGGCGGCGATCTCGTCCGCGAGCAGCCGGGTGCCGGGGGCGAACTCGCCGCCGATGATGGCCTCCTCCAGCGCCTCGTGGATCTGCCGCGGCAGTGACCCGCTGACAAGCGGTCGCACCCCGGGATGCACTCGGCCGGCACGCGCTTCGGAGTCGATCATCGCGTCGACCGGCTGTCCCGTCGATCCCCGAGGAACCGGAGCGCGGTGAGGGCATACAGGGCGATGCAGCGGACCACCTCGTCCTCCTCCGCGTAGTCGTCGATCCCCGCAGAATACGTCGGCTGAGGTCCATAGCAGAGTGACGGCGTGCCGAGGCGGCGCCAGCGGCTCGCGTCACTGGCGGGCAGTCGCACCGCCAGCTCCAACGGACTTCGCTCGAATGCGCTCCACGCGGCGCTCCACGACTCGGCGATCGGGGAGGCGGGCAGGGTCACGTTCGGGTCCCACCCCTTCATCCGGGTAATCGTCACCCCGCCGTCGGGCACCGCGCGGGCGACCGCACCTTCCACGAGGGCCTGCGCGGCGTCAGCCGAGATACCGGGCGGCAGCCGCAAGTCCACCTCCGCCCGCGCGCTCGTCGCCACCTGGCCGACGAACGATCCGCCGATCAGGGTGCCGACGTTCGCCGTGAGGTTCAGGGCGGTGGCCTCGTCGGCGACGACGAGCCCCTTGAGCTCGCCGTCGAAGCCACCGCGGGTGCCGGTCAGCGCGTCGACCGCGGTCACGGCGGCCGCGATCCGAGCCGTTGCGGATCGGCCGCGCCGGACGGAGGAGGAGTGGCCGGGGTCGCCGACCGCCTCCAGCGCGAGCCAGAGCACGCCCTTCTCGCCGACGGCGAGGCGCCGGAATCCCGGTCCCTCCCCGCACAGCAGCCCGTCCGCGGCGAGATCCGGGCGGGTTGCCAGCAGGTGGGCGGCGCCGTGGTCGCCGAACACGACCTCGTCGCTGACTGCGGTGAAGGTGATCCTGCCCGACCAGGCGTCGCGGCGGTGGTCCAGCAGCGCCACCGCGTGCAGCATCGCCGCGACCGCCCCCTTCATGTTGCCCATGCCGAGGCCCTGGAGGCGGCCGCCGGAGCGGGTGAGCTCCCACACCGGGTGCGTCCAGGCGGCTTCGTCACCGGGAGGCATGGTATCGAGGTGCACGTTCAGCACGAGGTGGCGGCCGGGCCGGCCGGAATCGAGGACTGCGACGACCGACGGCATCTCGGGCAGGAGCGCCTGCTCCTCCGCGGCGATGCCGTGCGCGCGGAGGAAGTCGAGAACGACACCGGCGACGCGGCGGGTGTCGCCCGGAGGGTTGACGCTCGGTGCCGCGACGAGCTGCGAGCAGAGCCCCACCACCGACTCTCGCGCCTCCTCCGCCAGTCGGGCGATGTCCGCTGCTTCGGTCGGATCGGTCATGGGGTGCCTCCCGCACGGACGTCGCGCCGGCGGTCACCGGCGGCGAAGGGCCCGGTTGCGTCGACGCCCGCGACGACGACCGCACCGAAGACCGCGTTGCCGGGGGAGCGGGTGACGAGGTCGTGTCCGCGGGTCGCGAGGACCGGTCCGGCCTCGTGTCCCGCCTCGATCAGCAGCCGGCCGTCCTCGCTGCGCCACCGCGGGCGGTCGAGGGCTTCGGCGAAGGAGCATCCGGTGAAGCGCACCGCCGCGAGGATCTGCAGCAGCGTTTGGATCTGGCCGTCGGCGCCTGGCGTCGCGAGCCCGGTCGCCCCGCCGTCTGCGGCGAGCACCATGGCCGGAGCGAGGGTGTGCACGGGGTAGCGCGACGTCCCGGGCGCATTCGCACCCGTGGTGAAGCCTGCGGCGCGGTTCGCCAGGACGATGCCGAGCTCCGGCACGAACACCGCCGAACCGAAGTCGTCGAAGACGCTGATCAGTGACGAGACGACCGTGCCGTCCACGTCGGCCACGGCGACCCCAGCGGTGTGCAGGTAGGCGCGCGCTCCGCCGCGGCGGGAGGCGTGCACGAGATCGGGGTAGAGCCGTGCGCGCAGCAGGTCGGCGCCTCGCGACGTGACCTTCTCCCGGTACTCATAGACCGACTCCACCAGCTCGACGAGCAGGTGCTGGAGAGGAACGGACGGGTCCGGGTCACGACGATCGAGCCAGGCGGCGGCCATGGCGAGCAGCACCCCCTGGCTCGGCGGCGGTTGCACCACGAGCTTGCCGCCGTACCAGGGCACGCCGAGCGGCTCGGGGGTCGAGGTCCGGTGCGCCGCGAGGTCTGCGTCGCTCAGCGTGCCTCCGGTCGCGGCTACCGCCGAGACGATCGCCGCGGCAGCGGAACCGCGGTAGAACGCCTCGGGTCCGACGCTGCCGATGCGATCGAGCA
Organism: uncultured Amnibacterium sp.; assembly: GCF_964245895.1. Taxonomy (GTDB): domain Bacteria; phylum Actinomycetota; class Actinomycetes; order Actinomycetales; family Microbacteriaceae; genus Amnibacterium. Next base: position 1,000 of record NZ_CAXTOQ010000139.1, on the reverse strand, counting down.
GCGCGGCGAGCTCGGGCTGGCGCCGGAGCACGCCCGGCTCGGCCTGTAACAGGGCCGTGGGTGCGCGGCCATATCGCTCGAGTCGAGCGCGCTGCTTCTCGACGGCGGCGGCGAGCTGCTCGTCGACGACGTGGCCCACGGCGAGCCGCATCGCCGGCTCGAGCACGAGCGGCAGCGGCAGGCGACCGCCGCGCGCGTGCAGCGCGAACCAGCCGTCGACCAGTCCGGGCACTGTCACAGAGGAGCCGCCGTCCGAACCCCAGGTCGACGGCGCCAGAGCGGGGCTGCGTCCGACACCGTTGACTGCGACGACGGCACCAGCGGGGGTGCGTACGAGCGCGAGCAGGTCGCCGCCGAGGCCCGCCGCGTGTGGCATGACCACGGCGATCACGGCCTGCGCTGCGATCGCCGCGTCGACGGCGGAGCCGCCCACGTCGAGCATGCCCAGCGCGGCGCGGGTCGCGTCGGGGTGCGCGGTCGAGGCCGCGCCGCGGGCGCCGCGGATGGTGCGGGGGACGGACATCGGCAAGCCCTCCTCTTCGCGGCGGAATGGTCACCGCTCAGCTCGCAGAGCATCTGAGACCGCGGCGCACAGTGCGCGCAAGCACGCCGTGCGTATAGTTTATACATCGACGATGGGAGACACCATGACGACATCGGACGCCCCGCCCCAGGGGGCGGGTGAGATCGCCCTGCCAGAGCTGTCCGAGGCGCTTGCGGCGCACCTGATCGAGCTGTTCCGCGCATTCTGCGCCCGTCGGCAGCTCGCGCTTGCAGTCGCGGTCGTCGATCGCGGCGGCAACCCAGTCGCTACCTCGCGAAGCGACGGGTCTCAGCTCGGCGCGTACTCGCTGGCGCTCGACAAGGCCTACACAGCAGTCGCCTTCGGCGCCGCCACCAGCCGCTGGTCCACGTCGTCCGCCCCGGGCGGTGGGGACTGGGGCCTCGGCGGCTCGCTGGGCGGACGCGCGAGCGTCATCGCGGGCGACGCGCCCGGGGA
>NZ_CAXTOQ010000138.1:0-8967 GCF_964245895.1 uncultured Amnibacterium sp. | reverse complement strand
CCCGACGGGCGCCCGCCACGCCAGCGCGGCCGCGACCAGGGTGATGGCGACGACGATCGCCGCCGCGACGACCGCGTGCTGCCCGCTCAGGCCGTCCGGGCCCAACCAGTTCGCGCCCGTGATCGCGGTCACGCGGTCGAGCACCGTGTCCTCCTCCTGCGGGCGCCCCAGCTGGTCGAGCACGATCTGCCGGACCATCGGGCCCGGCGCCCGGAGGAGGAAGGGCGCCGCGACCACGGCGGCGGCCCCGGCGGCGCCGAGAGCGAAGCGCAGGCGGTGCCGGGCCAGCACCACGAGCAGGAGCACCGGCACGACGTACCAGATCTTCACGTCGAGGCTCAGTCCCGCCGCGGCGCCCGCGACCACGGCGGCGCGCGGGCCGCCGCGATCCGCCACGACCAGGGAGACCAGCAGCAGCAGGGTGCCGAGCGGCTCGAGCAGCGTGCTCCGCTCCCCGAACGCGAGCGGGTGGAAGCACGCCGCGGCCGCGCCCGCGACCAGTCCGGCGGGCAGCGACCGCCGGCCGGCGAGCACCGCGATCAGCGCGCAGCTCGCCGCACCGATGCCGATCCACACGAGTCGCGCGGCGATGACCCCGGCCGGGTCGCCGGCGACGGCGCCGAGCGCGCCGAACGGCGCGAGCGCGACCAGCACCCCCGGCGGGTGGAGGAACAGGAAGTCGGCGTAGGGCCAGCGGCCGTGCGCGAGGGAGGCGCCGGCGGCATAGTAGACGCCGTCGTCGTAGGCGGAGGAGCCGAGCAGGCCGTCCTGCGCGAGCAGCACCGACAGCCGCACGCCGTAGGCGAGCAGCGCGACGGCGACCACCACGACGACCAGGGCGGCGCGACGCGGGTCGACAGCCCTCACTCGCCCGCCGCCGGCACGTCCACGCCGAACACGGCGGGGACCCGGGACACCACGACCGCGTCGCCGCCGACCGACCGCGCGAGCCGCCGGGCGAGCGCGAGGCCGAGCCCGGCACCCTGGCTGCCCGCGTCGCGCACCCCCGGCTCGAACACGTCGCCCACCTCCACGGGCACCCCGTCGCCGTCGTCCTGCACGGCGACCAGGATGCGCTCCCCGCGCCGCTCGGCGGACAGGCGCACCACGGTCCGCCCGTGCCGGGCGGCGTTGTCGATCAGCGGGGCGAGCGAGCGCGCCAGCAGCTCGGCCGGCACGGCGGCCGTCAGCCCGGCCGGCGCGTCGACCACCTCCACGGGCAGCGCGAGGCCGCTGCGGGTCGTCTGCGCCCGCAGCACGGCGCCGACGTCGGCGGTCGCGGTGGAGCCGGATCCCCGCGCGGCGTCGAGCAGCGTCGTCATCGCGGCGCCCATGTCGTCGGCCGCGGCGACGATGCGCTCGAACCGCTCGCGGTCCGCCTTGCGGAGGCGGGGCGTCGCGGCGCCCAGCTCCGCCTCCCCCCGCATGACCGTCAGCGGGGTGCGCAGCTCGTGCGCCACCTCCGCGGTGAGCCGCTGCTCCGCGCGGATCGCCCGGTCGACGCGGTCGAGCAGGCCGTCGAGCACGGATGCGAGGCCGGAGATCTCGTCCCGCCCGGGGCCGAGGCCGAAGCGCCGGGTCGGGCGCTCGTGCGACCAGGCCACCGCGGTCGCGGTCATCGTCGCGACGGGCGCCAGCGCCCGCCGCACGATCAGGCCGGCGAGCAGCGTGACGCCGGCGACGACGAACACGCCGATGATCACCGCGGCGCCGATCAGACGGCCGAGGCCGGACCGGTACGGGCCGGTGTCGATCGCCACGACGGCGGTGCCCGAGTCGTGCCCGCGCTCGAGCGGGGCCGCGCGGATGCGCCACGCCCCGACCTCCACGGTGCGGCTCCCGCCGCGGGCCAGCCGGTGGATCGCCGGCCCCAGGGAGGCGGGTACGGACGGTCCCGCGACGAGCCGGCCGTCCACGTCGGCGACCCAGCTGGAGGTGTCGAACGTGGGGTCGTCGGCGTCCGCCGCCGCGGGCAGCCCGCCGGCGACGTCGGTCGCGTCCCGTACCGCGGCGACGCGGGTGGACAGCACCTGGTCCATCTCGTGATCGGTGGTGCGCCAGGCGACCAGCAGCACCACCACGATCAGCGCGAGCATCCCGAGGGCGCTGATCGCCGCGGTGGTCGCGGTGATGCGCCGGCGGACGGAGGCGCTGGAGCGCGGCGACCCGTCCGTCATCCGAGCCGGAAGCCGACGCCGCGCGCGGTGCTGAGACGCTCCTCCGCGTGCACCTGCTCGAGCAGCCGCCGCAGCCGGCGCATGTAGGAGTCGAGGGTGTTGGCCTGCACGACCGCGCCGACCGGCCAGGCGGCGGCGATCAGCTCGCGACGGCGGACGACCTCGCCCGGGCGCGCGAGCAGGGTGGCGAGCAGCCGGAACTCCGTCGGGGTGAGGCGCTCCTCCTGCTCGCCGCGGCGCACGGAGTAGCGCTTCGGATCGAGGTGCAGCGACCTCGGCTCCGCGGCGACGGTGGGCGCGCGGCGGACCAGGGCGCTGACCCGCGCCTGCAGCTCGGCCACCGCGAAGGGCTTGACCAGGTAGTCGTCGCCGCCCGCGCCGAAGCCGGCGACCACCTCGTGCACGCCGCCGCGCGCGGTGAGGAACAGCACGGGCGCCGTCATCCCGGCGGCCCGCAGCGCCTGGCACAGGTCGCGGCCGTCGCCGTCGGGCAGGCCGATGTCCAGCACCACGGCCCGCAGCCCGGAGTCGGGCGTGAACAGCCGGATCGCCTCCGAGGCGCGGTGCGCGACGACCACGTCGAGGTCGACGGCGGACAGCGCCTCCTCGACCACGCGACGGACCTGGGGGTCGTCCTCGCACAGACCGACCGCGACCATGCTTCCTCCTCGTCTCAGGCCGGCAGGTGCCAGTAGTGGATCGTGCCGTGGCCGCCGTGGGCCGCCACCAGCGCGTCGACGGAGGCTTGCCGGGCCGCGAGGCCGCCGACCAGCAGGTTCCGGCGGCGCACGGTGCGACCGTACCCCTGCGGCGAGCGCCGCCCTCCCGCCGCAGCGGACCGCGTGCAGGTCCGGTGCAGGTCAGCGTGCGGCCTCCAGCACCTGACGGTGCAGGTCGAGCAGGGGCGCGGTCCGTTCGGCCGGTCCCCGGCCGAGACCGCACTCGGTCGCGACGCCGAACCGCGGCACCGCGGTCGCCGCGGCGTCGATGCGGGCGAGCGCCCCCTCCACGCCGTCCTCGTGGTGGATGAGCCCGAGGTACAGGTCGGTGCCCTCGGGCAGGGCGACGTCCGCGAGCGGCGCGAAGAACGCGGCGTCGGTCCGCTCGATCGGCACGGGGAGGTGGATGTAGGCGAGCGGCCGCGGCGCGCGGCCGAGCAGGCCGGTCACCACCTGGGCGAGCACGCCGGCGTCCTTCGGCTGCACGAAGTGCGCCTCCTCGACGTCGCCGTAGCAGAGGTGGAAGCCGACCGGCACGTCGGCCGGCACGTGGGCGGCCGCATCGGCGAGGCGCGTCAGCACCCCCTCCAGCACGTCGTCCCACCACGGCACCAGCACGGCGCCGCCGAGCACGGCCTGCTCGAGCCAGGCGAACTCGACCGCGGTGTCCCACTGGATCTCGAGCGCGTCGTGCGGGATCGCGTCCGCGATGCGGGCGAGCTCGGCGTAGAGCGCCTTCGTGTAGACGGGCTCGATCTCTTCGCGCACGTCGGGCGCGAAGAACACGCCGACCACCGCGGCCGGGGTGGGCAGGGAGACCTGGAAGCGGGTGCCCGCGGCGACCCTCCCCGCCTCCTGCAGTCGGGCGAAGGCCGCGTAGGACCCGATGGCCGCCTCGGCGTAGCCGAGGTCCGGGAGCTCGAGGTCGGCCGCCGCGACGGAGCCGTCGAGCGCAAACGGCCGCTGGTCGAACTCGCCGCGGATCAGGTAGGGGGTGTCGCCCAGCCGCATGAGCCCGGGCGTGCGGTCGAACCGCCGGGTCTGGAACTGCAGCCAGTAGTAGCGCTCGCCGACCTCGCCGTCGGGGATGTGCGTGATGTGCTCGCCGAGGTGCTCAGCCACGGCACCGAACACCTCCTCGGCGGTCGGCAGGTTGACGCTGCCCACGAGGTGGGCGCCGGTCACGGTCGCGGAGGACATGGGTCCACCGTGCTGCACCCGGCGCCGCACCCGCAACCCGAGCCGCGCGGCAGCCCGACCGATCCGCTCACGCGGCCTCGCGCCGGGTGAGGTTCCCTGCGCGGAGAGGTCGGCGAGCCGGGTCGAGGGTCGCGGGCGGGAGGAACCACGGCACCCGGTCGTCGTCGAACCGGATGTCCCACCCCTCCTCCATGAGACGGTTGTGGAACCCGCAGAGCGGGAGCCCGTTCTCGAGGTCCGTGCCGTGCGCGTGGTCGTGCCGCGAGGCCCATCGTCCGACGTGGTGGAACTCGAGCATCGAGGACGGGATGTCGCAGCCCGGGAACGCGCACCCGGTGAATGCGGCGAGGATCGCGTATCGCTGCGCTTTCGTGAACACGCGTTTCGATTCGCCCTGATCGAGCAGCTGCGATCTGCCGTCCATCACCTGCGGGATGATGTCGGCTTCGACCGCCAATCGCCGAGCCGCGGATGCGGATATCGGTTTCGCGATTCCGTCGATCGTCGCGGATCCGATTCCGGAGAGCAGGGACTGCAGATCGATCCGGGACGAGGATCGTCGTGTCGACACCCGCCTGCTTCCCGTCGTCGATCCTGACCGCGTCGCGCATGATCCCGATGAAGGCGGCGACCCGCGCCTCCATCGCGGTCGGCTGCTTCGACGCACGGCGGGCACCGAGATCCGTCACCACCGCACCGCCCGTGGAGCCCGCGGCCCGCTTCGGGTTCGTGCGGGCTCGCACCGCGGTCCGGTAGAACGCGGCGGCCTCGGGATCGAGCTCGGCGACGATGCGGAGCATCCCGTTCGGCAGCCAGGTCTCGTGCACCGACGCCTTCCGCCGCAGGGCGTCGTCGCGGCCCTTCGATCCGGCCGGGTCGAAGTGCTCGACGACCCGGTGGCAGTGCGCGGTGAAGGCCGCCACCGAGTACCGGCCGGAGCAGCACTTCGCGACCAGGTCCCGCTCCACGACCGCGAGCAGGTCGGGATCCAGGCGGGTGGCGAGCTGCTCGACGGTCCGGTCGATCAGCTGCGCGACCTGGAGGGGGAGGTCGCCGGCGAGCACCGCGGCCGCCAGATGCGGCCGGTCCGCCGGCAGGTTCTCACCCGAGGAAGCCACCCGCGGGCGGATCGCCTCCCCGACCGACACCGCGCGGGCGGCCTCCCCGAACGAGATCCCCGCCTTCGCCGCGATCACGCCGCGGGCCGTCTTCCAGCCGAGCCTGCGGGCGAGCGACTGCTGCCCCGACCCGCTCGATCGACGCGCCAACTCGCCCGCCGCGGCGGCGAGAATGCCCTGCGCGGACTGCAGCACGAGCTGCGCGGATTCGATCAGATCGACGACGTCGTCATCCCCTGCAGCCGTCGCTCCGGCGATGCCGCCCGGAATGCCGGCGACGATATCGAGCAGCGCGACGACGCGTTGCTGGAGGATCTCGCCCGGGTCGGCCATAGGCGTACATTCGCACGCCCCTCCGACACTCGAAGCCGGAATGGATGTCGGAACGCGCCCGTCATTCCGACCACCGGAAGCGCGTCGGAAAGAATTCGAGAAGCGTCTCGAGCGAGCATCACGACGTCCGGGAAAGGCATTCCGAATTCACGAACGACGATCACGCTCGACCAGGAACTCCCCGTTCCCACGGACCGCGGCCGGGTACTCGCTCAGGTCGCCGGGCAGGGCGTCGGCCAGCACGCCGACCAGCGCGCCCACCGCGGCGTCCGACCTGCCCGCCTTCTGCAGTGTGAGCGCGCGGAACACCGCGACCGACACCGAGTCAGGGAACTCCGCCGCGGCGCCGTCGAGCACCGCGAGCGAGTCGTCGAACCGCTCGAGGTTGCGCAAGGTGCTGCCGTACTGGACCAGGCATCGGCGCCGCGCCTCCCCCTCCAGCCCCATCTCCAGGGCCTGCTCGTACAGCGGAGCGGCCAGCGCCTCCTCCCCGGCCGTGTCGTAGGCGCCGGCGTGCTCGTGGACGAGCACGGCCTCGTCGGGGTGCGCGGCGGACAGCGCGGCGAAGGCCGCGATCGTCGGCGCCATGTCGTCGCGGTCGCGGGCGGCGTAGACGGCCGCGACGGCCGCTTCCAGGTCTGGGGTCACGGCTCGACGCTCGCGCGTCCGCCGACCGATCGCAAGCCGACCGGCCCTACTGGTACGTGATCAGGTCCGGCGTCGGGTGCACCTGCTGGATCGTCTGCGCCGGGGTCAGGACCGGGTGGTCGGTCCTCAGGAAGTTCTTCCAGCCCCAGCCGACCTTCGGCGCGCCAGCCCGCACGGCGCGCCAGGTCGCCTGCTTGTCCGGCTGCGAGCCCTGCCCGTCGACGTGGATCAGGGTGTCCAGCTGCGGACGGTCCACCACGATCCGCTGCCGGTCCTGCAGCATCGTCAGCCGGAACTCGTGCAGCACGAACGGCTTCGGCGGCAGCCCCTTCGCCTCCACGAGGTCGGCGAGCCAGGCGGAGGTGCGGTTCACCTCCGCCGCGGACACCCGGCCGATCTGCACGAGCGGCTTCTGCTTCGGGCCGAGCCGCCACTCCGGGTCGAGCGCGAGGCCCACGCCGGGCTTCTCGAGCAGGGAGGCGTACTCCTTCGCCTGCGTGAGGAAGTCGCTGCGGCCGGGCTGCAGGTCGAGGATCACCGGCACGTGGGCGGCGAGCGAGGCGTCGACGAAGGGCTCGAGTCGCTCCGGGTCGATCTCGCCCGAGTAGTCGCCGTTCCCCGTCGGCCCGCCGGACGCGACGGTGGCGATCACCTCGAGCATCGGCGACACCGTCCGGCGGGTGAGCGGCGCGTACTGCGCGGCGAGCGCCCGGACCCGGGAGATCGTCGCGGGGCCGCCCTGCTGGCCCAGCGCGCCGAGCACCGGGTCGCCCGGCGTCCCGTACAGCGCGATGTGCAGACTCGACCCGCCCCACGCGCGCTGCGTGCCGTCTGCGTAGGTCCAGCCGCTGCGGGCCGCGGTCACCGACCAGGCGAGGTCGTCGCGGGCGCCGAAGGCGCTGCCCACCAGCACCGCGCGCGCGTCCTCCGCGTCCGCGAGCGCCGCGACGACCTTCGCGTCGGCGTTGAGGTCGCTGCTCGACGCCGGGACGACCCTCGCGCCGGCCGCTCGGGCGGAGGCGAGCGCGGCCGTGTCGGCGGAGGCGCGCGTCGCGATCGCGAGCATCGAGCCCGTGGAAGCCGGCAGCGGCGGCACGGCGCCGGCCCTCCTCGCCGCGATCCCCGGCAGTCGAGCGCCGAACCCCGCCGCCCAGGTCGCGCCGAGCCGGCGCACCTCCCGCAGCACCGCCGCCGCGGGATCCGAGGACGACGCGGACGGCCTCGGCGCGGCACTCGAGCCGGTCCCCGCACCGCCCGGGACGAGCAGCATCGGCACGTGCAGCCGCTCCGCCTCCGCGGCCGCGCGACGCTGGGCGGCGCCGTCGGTCGCCGGCGCGAGCACCACGCCCGGGGAGGAGGCGAACAGCGCCCGGCTCGCGGCGACCGCCCGGTCCGGCGCGCCGGGGGCGTCGACGACCGCGGTCGCGCGGGAGGTCGCGAAGCGCGCCGCATCCTCCGTCGGGCGGGGCGGTGCCGGGTCGGCCGTGCAGCCCGCGAGCAGCAGCGCGGCGAGGACCAGGACGGTCAGCAGCAGGCGGCGCACCCGCTCCATCCTGCATCGCGCGCTCGCCGTTCCGCAGTTCCCGGGCGACACGCCGCCGCCCGACCCATCGCGCCCGCGTGTCGGCCGATCCCTGCGGATCCGCGAGGCGTGGTGCCCCTGGAGGGGCTCAGCGAGGAGCGCGGTCGCGTGGCTACCGTGTGCGGCGGTCCGACGAAAGGCGCGCTGCGTGACGAATCCCCGATCCATCCCCCATCCCCTCGGCGTCACCCTGGTGGATGGCGGCGCGAACGTCGCCGTCTACACCGAGACGGCGTCGCACGTCTACTTCTGCTCGTTCGACGGCGGGGAGGAGCAGCGCAGCGAGCTGCTGGACCGCACGGGCTTCGTCTGGCACGGCTTCGTGCCCGGCATCGAGGCGGGTGCGGAGTACGGCCTGCGGGTCGACGGGCCGTGGGATCCGGAGCGGGGGCTGCGGCACAACGTGCAGAAGCTGCTGCTCGACCCGCGCGCGCTCGCCATCACGGGTGACTACACCTGGGACCAGCGGCTCTTCGGCCACGACATGAACGAGCCGACGCGACAGGACGGCGTCGACTCCGCCGACGCCATGCCCCGCTGCGTCGTCGTGGACCGGTCCTTCGACTGGGGCGACGACGCGGTGCCGCTGGTGCCGCGGGTGCGCATGGAGGAGACGATCGTCTACGAGACGCATGTCAAGGGCTTCACGAAGCGGATGCCCGGGATCCCGGAGGAGCTGCAGGGCACCTACGCGGGCCTCGCCCACCCGAAGGCGATCGAGCACCTGGTGGAGCTCGGTGTGACCTCCGTCGAGCTGATGCCCGTGCACCAGTTCGTGCAGGACTCGCACCTGCTCGAGAAGGGGCTGCGCAACTACTGGGGCTACAACTCGATCGGTTTCTTCGCGCCGCACGAGCAGTACAGCTCGAAGCAGGGCGGCGACCAGGTCGCGGAGTTCAAGTCGATGGTGAAGGCGCTGCACGCCGCCGGCCTGGAGGTGATCCTCGACGTCGTCTACAACCACACCGCCGAGGGCAACCACCTGGGACCGACGCTCTCGTTCAAGGGCATCGACAACGGCGCCTACTACCGGCTCGTCGACGGCCAGCAGGATGCGTACTACGACACGACCGGTACGGGCAACAGCCTGAACACGCTGCACCCCGCGGCCCTCGGGCTGATCATGGACTCCCTCCGGTACTGGGTGCAGGAGATGCACGTCGACGGCTTCCGCTTCGACCTCGCGACCA
>NZ_CAXTOQ010000137.1:0-9226 GCF_964245895.1 uncultured Amnibacterium sp. | reverse complement strand
CGCTTCAGCTCGACGTGGCGGTCGCCGGGGACTCCGACGACGACCAGCTCCCGCCTGCCGTCCGGGTGGGTGAGCGCGAGGACCACGTTCTTCAACGTGTCCGCCGCCGTCCACGGCTCGCCGCCGTCGCGCGGCACGCGCTCGTTCGCCAGCGTCACGAGCGTCGCGATGGTCGGGGTGTCGGGAGAGTCGAACACCTCGGCCGCGGGGCTCCCGTCGAGCGACCGGGGCGCGGGAGGCAGGGTGCGGAACGCCTCGACGTTCGCGGCGTACCCGCCGGCGGAGCGGACGAACGTGTCCTCGCCGATCGGCGTGGGGTGCAGGAACTCCTCGCTGCGGGAGCCGCCCATCGCGCCCGCGTGGGCGGAGACGATCGCGTACGCGAGGCCGAGCCGCGCGAAGATCCGCTCGTACGCGTCGCGCTGCAGCTGGTAGGACGCCGCCTGCCCGTCGTCGTCGACGTCGAACGAGTAGGCGTCCTTCATCGTGAACTCGCGGCCGCGCAGCAGGCCGGCGCGGGGTCGCGCCTCGTCGCGGTACTTGTCCTGGATCTGGTAGATCGACAGCGGCAGGTCCTTGTACGAGGAGTAGAGGTCCTTCACGAGCAGCGTGAAGACCTCCTCGTGCGTCGGGGCCAGCAGGTAGTCGTCGCCCTTCCGGTCCTGCAGGGTGAAGATGCCGTCGCCGTACTCGGTCCAGCGGCCGGACACCTCGTAGGGCCCGCGGGGCAGCAGCGCCGGGAAGTGCACCTCCTGCGCGCCGGCCGCCTCCATCTCCTCCCGCACGATCGCCTCGATTCGGGCCTTGACCCGCAGCCCGAGCGGCAGCCAGGCGAAGAGGCCGGGGCCCTGGCGGCGGACGTACCCGGCGCGGACGAGCAGCCGGTGGCTGATCACCTCCGCGTCGGCCGGGTCCTCGCGCAGGGTGCGGAGGAACAGCCGACTCATGCGCGTGACCACGGTCCGGAAGCCTACCGACGGCCGGAGGCGCGCGGCCGCCGGGCGGGACGGACGGCGGGAACGCCCCGGCCCCGGTCGAGCGGACTCGATCGGGGCCGGGCGAAGCGGGCGTTCGGGCCGCGCTGGAGCCTCAGGCTATTGGCGAGCCGCCCGGTCGGGACCGGTCCGCCGACCCCCAGTGCGGGGGCCGCCTCACGCGGGGTCGACCAGCCGCAGGGCGGACTGCGGGTCGAGGTCGGTCTGGGCCCGCAGGCCCGCGTACGCCGACCGGAGGTCCGCCAGCAGCTGGGCCCGCTCCTGCTCCCACCTGGACCAGTCGGCCGCCGCGTTCAGGCGCTGGACCGCCGCGTCCGATCGGCTGTCCGTGCCCCAGGTGAGCGACCGGCCCTGCCCGGCGGCGTCGAAGTCGTGCGCAAGCCGCAGCCCGGCCGCGACATCGGTTGAGGCGATCGCGGCGGCGGCGGTCTCCGCCGCGGTGGTGGTGCCGAGGAACGGCCGCGACGGCAGCGACGGCAGCGACGGCGGGAACGACGCGCTGCTCCCCTCCGCGTGCGCCCGCAGCGCCCGGGCGTCCGCTTCGCCGGCGGTCCCGCCCTGGAGCACGGCGCCGCCGGAGACGGGCCGCGCCTGCAGCGCTCGCGCGTCCGCGTCCGCGGCGGTCCCGCCCGGCGGTCCCGCGGGGACGGGATGCTCCCCGGCCTCCGCCGGCGCGGCGGACCGGGGCGGCGTGGTGGAGAGCGGTGCGGCCGGCAGGATCGTGGGCCCTGACGCGGCGACGACCAGCGGCTCGGCCGGTGCCGACGGAGCGGCCGACGGAACATCCGCAGCCTCGGGCCCGACGACGATCGGGCCCGAGGGCGCGGGGGCCTGCGCAGACGGCTGCGTCGGCATCGCGATCTCCGCCGGCGGCCGCGCTGCGACGGGCGCCCCGGGTCCCGCCGACCGCACGATCGGCATCGGGATCGGCTCCGGCTGCTGCACCGGCAGGCGCGCCGGAGGTCCCACCGTCGGCACCGGGCGCAGCACGGCGGGCCGGGGGTCGAGCAGCGCGGCCGGGACCGCCGCCGGCGGGATGACGGGAGGCGCCGGAAGGGCGTGCGGCGCAGGCAGGCGGATCGGCGCGGGCGCGGGTTCCGTGATCAGGGCCGTCCGGACCAGCAGGGGCGCGACGGTCACGACCGGGGCGGGCGGCGCAGCGGGCGGACGCGCCCGCACCACCACCACCGGCCGCTCGTCGATGCGGTGCTCGTGCGGCACCCCTCCACGCTGGCGGATGGGCGACGCGTCGGCGGCGGTCCGCACGCGCGCGGGCCTCGGCTCGGCGGTGCCCGCCGCGACCGCGGTCACCTGCAGGGCTGCCATGGTCCCCCCGAACCGTGCTGCACGACCGCGGGATCGCGGCCCGTAGCGAGCGTCCCACCGCCGTCAGGACCGCCGCACCCCCGGTCCGGGTCGGATCCGGGTGGTCCGCGCATCCTGCACCCGTCGATCCGTGCACCAGCCGCCGGCCGCCTCAGATCGAGCCGACGGGCACCGGGCCGACGCGGCGCTCGAACGGCTGCAGCGGCCCGCTGTAGGGCTTCGCGGGCGGCGGGGCGTACTCGTCGCGCCGGCTCGTCGTGAGCCCCAGCGCGATCAGCGACTCGACCAGCTTCACCGCGGCGGCGACCCCGTCGACGACGGGCACGCCGATGGTCGCCGACACCTCCGCGCAGAAGTCGGCCATCCCCGCGCAGCCGAGCACCACGACGTCGGCGCCGTCCCGCTCGACCACCTCCCGGCACAGCTCGGTGACCACCCGGCGGGCGTCGCTGCCCGGCAGCTCCAGGTCGAGGACGGGGATGTCGCAGGCGCGGATCGCGACGCAGCGGTCCGTGAACCCGTACCGGGACACGAGGTCGTGCGCCGTGCCGATCGTGCGGGACAGCGTCGTGACGACCGCGAAGGTGCGGCCCAGCAGCGTGGCGACGTGCATGGCCGCCTCCGCGATCCCGACCACCGGCCCGATCGCGATCTCCCTGGCCGCGTCGAGGCCGGGGTCCCCGAAGCAGGCGACGACCGTGCCCTGCGCGCCGTCGCGCTCGCCGCGCCCGATCTCCGCGAGGAGACCGGGCACGGCGAGCGCCTCGTCGTAGTGGCTCTCGATGGACGCCGGGCCCATGGAGGGGTTCACCGCGACCACCTCCGCATCCGTGACGCGGGCGGCGCAGGCGCCGATCGTCGCGGTCATGCTCGCGGTGGTGTTCGGGTTCACGACGAGGATGCGCACCCCTCGATCCTCAGGCCTCGGCCAGCGAGCCGTCCGAGATGCTCTCCTCGTCGGCGGCCGGCACGGGGATGCGCGGGTTGAACCGCTCGAGCAGGGCGAAGATCGCGAAGCCCAGGCCGCAGCCGATGAACCAGCCGAAGTCGCCGACGCCCGCGAAGAGCGACAGCAGGATGGTGGGGATGCCCGCGCTCGCGACCGTGATGACGGCGTTCGGGTTGAACCCGCCCGAGTACCAGTACCGGCCCGCGGGCGACAGCGTGTACATGTCGTCGACCGCGATCCGCTGCTTCGCCGCGAGGTAGTAGCCGGCGATCAGGATGCCGAAGAGCGGCCCGATCAGGCTGCCGAGGATCCCGAGCGAGTACTGGATGGCGGTGGAGTTCGTGTACCAGTTCCAGGGCGTGAGCAGCACCGAGCCGACGGCGGCGATCATGCCACCCATCCGCCAGCTGATCTTCTGCGGCGAGACGTGCGAGAAGTCGAAGGCCGGCGAGATGAAGTTCGCCACGATGTTGATCCCGACCGTCGCGGTGACGAAGGTGAGGCCGCCGAGCAGGATCGCGACCGGGGTGTCGATCTGCTTCACGGTCTCGATCGGGTCGGTGATCAGTTTCCCGAACACGGGCACGGTCGCCGACGCGCAGACGACGGTGAGGATGGAGAAGAACAGGAAGTTGAACGGCAGCCCGAGCAGGTTGCCCCGCTTCACCGCCGTGAAGCTCTTGCCGTACCTCGAGAAGTCGCCGAAGTTCAGCATCGGTCCCGAGAAGTAGGAGACGACGATCGCGACCGCGCCGATCATCACCGGGATGGAGGCGGCGAGGCTCAGCTCCGGCCCGGTGTGCAGCGAGAGGTTGATGCTGCCGAGACCGCCGGCCTCCATGACCAGGTAGACGGCCAGGATCACCATGACGACGTAGACGGCCGGGCCGGCGAAGTCGATGAACCGCTTGATGGTCTCCATGCCGGTCCAGAACAGCGCCGCCTGCGCGACCCAGAGGATCGCGTAGGAGATCCAGCCGAGCGCGTTCAGCCCCAGGAAGCTCGGCTCGACGAGCGCGGCCGCGCCGGGTATGAACTTCAGGAAGATGATGTTCAGGCTCTGCGCCGCGAGGAACGTCTGCACGCCGTACCAGGCCACCGCGATCAGGCCCCGGATGATCGCCGGGATGTTCGCGCCCTTGACGCCGAAGATCGCCCGGTTGATGACGGGGTACGGCACGCCGGTCTTCTGGCTGGGCTTCGCGACGAGGTTCGCGAAGATCATCACGATGACGATGCCGATCAGCAGCGCCACGAGCACCTGCCAGGCGGCGATGCCGAGGGCGAACAGGGTGCCCATCGTCAGGTAGCCGCCGACGGAGTGCACGTCCGACATCCAGAACGCGAAGATGTTGTACGACGTCCAGGTCTGCTTCCGCAGCGGGGCGAGGTCCTCGTTCGTCAGGTCCGGGTCGTAGCCGGGCTTGATGAGCCCCGCGCCGGCGGGCTGGTGGACGTCGGGAAGTGGATCGACCTTGGTCGACTGCTCCGTGCTGGTCATGGACTGCCTCCGAGATGGGTTGCGGGCGCGACGGATCGCGCCGCGATGGCGTGGTGGAAGACGCTCGGCGCCGGTCCGGCGCCGGACACCGGGGAGCACGGGTTGGAGCGGTTGAAGGACCCGCCGGTGTCGGAAGTGAAGTTACGACTTCACCTGACCGCGGGGATTTCGCGCCGGTTACGAGTCCGTTTCGTCTCCGGCACCGGCGTGTCGTCGGGCAGAATCAGGACCCGTGACGGCGAAGGAGCAGGCACTCGAGGCGCTCGAGTCCGAGCACCTGGGTGCGCGGCTGCGCGCGCTCCGGCAGCAGCGGGGCCTGAGCCTGCGCGACCTGGCCGATCGGCTCGGCATCAGCGTCAGCGCGGTGTCGCAGATCGAGCGCGGCGTGCTGCAGCCGTCGGTGAACCGGCTGCTCGCGATGGTGTCGGCGCTGGGCGTGCCGCTCGCGCGGGTGTTCGACGACTCCGCCCGCGACCGCGCGTCCGGTGCGAGCGCCACCGGCTACGTGCTGGCGCGCTCCGGCGACATCGCCACGGTCGAGCTGGAGGACGGCGTGCTCTACCGGCGCCTGTCGCCGGCGGAGACCCGAGGCGTCGACTTCTTCGAGTCCACCTACCCGCCCGGCTCCCACGTCGGCGAGGGGAACGCCCTGATCACGCACACCGGGTACGAGGTCGGCACGGTCGAGCTCGGCGAGCTGACGATCCGCTTCGAGCAGGAGGAGGTCGTGCTCGGCCCGGGCGACTCCATCACCTTCCCGTGCGACGTGCCCCACCGGATCGCGAACCGCGGGCACCGCGTCGCGATCGCGACCTGGCTGATCGTGCACGACGTCCGATGACGGCGCAGGTCTGGCAGGCGGCCGAGGTCCCGATCGAGCACGAGGTCCTGCCCGATGCGGGCGGGCAGACCGCGGGCTCCGCCGACCTCGGGCCGTTCGGGGCCGGCTCCTTCGGCGTCTGGGAGATCGAGACCGGCGTCTCGACGGACGTGGAGGCGGACGAGGTCGCGGTGGTCCTGTCGGGCCGCGGTTCCGTCGAGGACCTCGACACCGGCGCCGTCGTCGACCTGGCCCCTGGCACGATCCTGCGGCTCACCGCCGGCACCCGCACGCGCTGGACCATCACGGAGCGCCTCCGCAAGGCGTACGTCGTCGGCTGACGGCTCGCGGGCCCTCCTGCGGATCGGCCATCGACACGACCGCGCTCCGCGCGGCATCATCGGCATGGCCGCGTCGACGTGGCCGCACCGACCTGGAGGAACGAGCTCGTGGGACTGTTCAAAGCCGCGCTGGACACCCTCGGCGGCACGTTCGCCGACCAGTGGAAGGACTTCCACACGATCCCGGACGGACTCGCGCCCACCGCGGCCGTGTTCCCCGCGGTCCCCCGGGGAACGAACGCCGGTCGCGGGTCCAACACCCGCGCCTCCGACAACGTCATCACGAACGGGTCGAAGATCGTCGTGCCGGCCGGGTACGGGCTGGTGCTGATGGAGGACGGGGCGATCACCGGCTTCGCGGCAGACCCCGGCGGGTACGAGTGGCGCTCGCAGGCGCAGGACTCCGCCGGCATCTTCTCCGGCGACGGCATCGTGAGCCCCCTGATCCGCACCTCGTGGGAGCGGTTCAAGTTCGGCGGCCGTCCCCAGTCCCAGCAGCAGGCGTTCTTCGTCACGCTGAAGGAGCTGCCGAACAACCGGTTCGGCACCCAGTCCGAGATCTACTGGGACGACGCGTACCTGAACGCGCAGGTCGGTGCGGTCACGCGCGGCACCTACACGCTGAAGATCGTCGACCCGATCCTGTTCGTGAAGAACTGGATGCCGGCCGCGTACCTGCAGAACGGGCGGGTGTTCGACTTCACGGACCTCGAGAACGACGCCGCGACGCAGCTGTTCAACGAGGTCGTCGGCTCGCTCGCGCCCGCGTTCTCGATGTACACGAACGATCCCGCCAAGGGGAACCGCATCACCCGCATCCAGCAGGACTCGATCGGGTTCGCGCAGAGCCTCTCTGCGGCGGTCGAGACGAACTACCAGTGGCTGACCGGCCGCGGGCTGCAGATCGCCCAGGTGGCGCTGGTGTCGATCGAGTACGACCCGAACACGCGAGAGCTGCTGAAGACCGTGCAGCGGGCCGACGCGCTCGCCGGCGCCCGC
The DNA here is from genome assembly GCF_964245895.1 of uncultured Amnibacterium sp. Classification (GTDB taxonomy): domain Bacteria; phylum Actinomycetota; class Actinomycetes; order Actinomycetales; family Microbacteriaceae; genus Amnibacterium. Next base: position 2,295 of record NZ_CAXTOQ010000137.1, on the reverse strand, counting down.
GGGAACTCCAACCTGCAGGCCTCGGTCGCCGCGGGGTTCGAGTCGGCCGGCGAGAACGCCGGTCCCGGAGGCATCCTCGGGTTCGGCATGGCGGCGGGAGCCACGGGGCTCGGCGGGCTGCAGCAGCCCGTCCCCGGGGTCGGGGCGGGCAGCGCTCCGACGGCGACGGCGCCCGCCCCGGCCCCAGCCCCGGCCGCCGCGGACGACCCGATGGCGGTGCTCACCCGCGCGAAGCAGATGCTGGACGCCGGGCTGATCACGCAGCAGGACTACGACGCCGCGAAGGCCAAGGCCCTCGGCCTCTGAGCCGAGCGCGAAACCCCGACCGCCGATGACATCGCTGCCGGACCCCGCGGGTCCGCCCACGGACCCCGCGGGTCCGCCCCCCGCGAACGCCGGCCCGCGCACCGGGAACGACCGGCTCGCGGACGGCGTCAACCGGTGCCAGCGGTGCGGGTCGACGGACATCGTGCCCCGGCCGGGCACCGGCATGCTGATGTGCCTCTTCTGCCGCTACGAGTGGTCGGAGGCGCGGGTCGAGGAGCGGTTCGGGCTGGGAGACGGGATCGGCGACCTGCAGGGCACGCAGCTCGCCTCCGGCGCGCAGGACATCGACCCGCAGGAGTCCGGGCTGATGACCCTGAAGTGCGCGGGGTGCGGCGCGGAGGTGGTGGTGAACACCGCGACCGAGCTGTCGGCCCGCTGCCACTGGTGCCGTCACGTGCTGGGGGTCAACGAGCAGATCCCGAACGGCGCCGTGCCGGACGCCGTGCTGCCGTTCCAGCTGACCCGCGAGCAGGCGGTGTCGAGCATCCGGCGGTTCGCCGGCTCGCGGCGGCTGTTCGCGCACAAGCGGTTCAAGGCCGAGTTCACCCCCGAGAACGTGGTCGGCGTCTACCTGCCCTACCTCGTGGTGGACGCGAACGCGTCATCGGACGTGGTCGGCCGCGGCGAGGTGCAGACCCGGCGCTACACCCGCGGATCGGGCGACAGCAAGAAGACCTACTACGACGCCGACGTCTACCGGGTGCAGCGGCACGTCGAGTTCACCGTCGACGACCTCACCGTCGAGTCGTCGGCGGCGCGCGCCGACTTCACCTCCCCCGGCAACACCAACAACATCATCAACTCGATCCTCCCGTTCGACACGAAGAACGCGGTGTCCTGGAACGCCGACTACCTGAGCGGGTTCACCTCCGAGCGGCGCGACCGCGACGTCGACGCCGCGATGCCGGAGGTGCACGACGAGCTGCTCTCGATCGCCAGGTCCCAGGCGTCGTCGACCATCGGCCGCTACGACCGGGGCGTGCGGTGGGAGCAGGAGGGGCTCGACCTGCACGGGTCGCGGTGGGTCTCGATGTACCTGCCGGTCTGGCTGTACTCGTACTACCACGTGGAGGGGGGCCAGGGCGTCGTGCACTACATCGCGGTGAACGCGCGGACCGGCGAGACGATGGGAAGCGTGCCGCTGGCGAGGGGCAAGCTGTTCCTGGCGGCGGCGTCCGTGGGCACGGTGGTCGAGGCGGTCGTCCTCGCGATCCTGGCGAGGTGATCCGATGATCGATCTGCTGATCCAGGCGCTGCCGGTGCTGCAGAGCTCCGACAGCGGAGGCGGGTCGGGCGAGCTCGCGCTGCTGCTCGCCGGCCCCGTCAGCGGCACGGCCCTCTACGCGGCGGTCCACCGCTACTACCGCAACGCGGACAAGCGGCACGGGTTCGAGACCGAGACGGCGATCGCGCTGAAGACCGACATCTCCGGGCAGGACGAGAAGGTCGACGAGGTCAAGGGGACCCGCGAGTCCCGCATCCGCGACGACAACTCGCGAGACTTCCGGCGCCGGGTGGCGAAGCTGGACTGAGCCTCCCCTTCTTCATTTTGAAGGCGATCCGGTCGACCGGATCGCCTTCACAACGCAGTAGCGGCTCAGACGGTCACGACCTCCGGGGCCCCCGTCGCGGCGCCCGGCCCCATCTCGTCGGCCAGGCGGTTCGCCTCCTCGATCAGGGTGGCGACGATCTCCGACTCCGGCACGGTCTTGATGACCTCGCCCTTCACGAAGATCTGGCCCTTGCCGTTGCCGGAGGCGACCCCGAGATCCGCCTCCCGCGCCTCCCCCGGCCCGTTCACCACGCAGCCCATGACGGCGACGCGCAGCGGGACGCTCATGCCCTGCAGCCCCTCGGTCACGTTCTCGGCGAGCGAGTAGACGTCGACCTGGGCGCGACCGCACGACGGGCAGGAGACGATCTCGAGCTTGCGCTCGCGCAGGTTCAGCGACTGCAGGATCTGCAGGC
>NZ_CAXTOQ010000136.1:0-9427 GCF_964245895.1 uncultured Amnibacterium sp. | reverse complement strand
CTGCAGGTCTGCCAGACCTACAGAACGAAAGGAGGGTCAGCGGGGGAGGGCCTGCGCCAGGTCGTCCCAGAGGTCCTCCGGGTCCTCCAGCCCGACCGAGAGGCGCACCAGCCCCTCGGGGATCGTCGGCGCCTCGCCCGGCCAGCGCCGGCGGCGCTCGAGGGTCGACTCGACGCCACCGAGGCTGGTCGCCGCCCGCCACACCCGCACGCCGCGGACCAGCGCGTCCGCCGCCTCCGCATCGGGCAGCACGATCGACACGATCGCGCCGAAGCCCGGGTACCGGGCCTCCACGACGCTCGCGTGCCCGCCCAGCCGCGCCAGCAGGTGCTGCGCCGTGGCCTGGGCCCGCTCCAGCCGAACGGGCAGCGTGCGCAGGCCGCGCAGCGCGAGGTACGCCTCGAACGCGGAGGGGATCGCGCCGCCGAGCGCGCGCGCCGCGGTCACCCGCTCCACCAGAGCCGCGTCGCGGGCGACGACCGCGCCCATCAGCAGATCGCTGTGCCCCGCGAGGTACTTCGTGACCGAGTGCACGACGAGGTCGGCGCCGTGCTCGAGCGGGCGCTGCAGCATCGGCGTCGCGAACGTGCTGTCGACCGCGACGAGCGCCCCGGCCGAGTGGGCGCCGCGCACGACGGCCGGGATGTCGGCCAGCTCGAGCGCGGGGTTGGTGGGCGACTCCAGCCACACGAGGGCCGCGCCCTCCGCGGCCGCGACCACCGCCGCCGTGTCCGTGACGTCCACCCACGCGACCCGCAGCACGCCGCGCGACTCGAGCTCGCGCAGGCGCGCGACCGTGCCCGTGTAGGCGTGCCGGGGCGCGACGACGAGGCCGCCGGGCGGCACCAGCTCGAGCACGGCGCCGATCGCCGCCATCCCTGAGGCGAACGAGACGCAGGCGCCCCCCTCCAGGTCCCCGAGCGCCGCCTCGAACGCGGTCCACGTCGGGTTGGCGTAGCGCCCGTACTCGAGGTCCCCGAACGAGCCGTAGGTGGAGGCGAGCACCACGGGCGGGTTCAGGGGCGCGTCCGGCGCGGCCGGCGGGCGGCCGGCGCCGACGGCGCGGGTGGCGAAGCGGAGCGGGCGCGGGCTGTCGTCCATCCCGCCATCCTCCCGCGGGGTCTCGGATCCCGCTTCGAAGGAACGTCTGCGGGGCGGTGCGGATGTTCCTGCAAAACGGATGCGTGCGGATCCGTAGGGTCGGGGCATGGTGCGGATCGCCGGGTCGCCGATCGCGGGCCTGGTCGCCTTCTCCGCGGCGACGAACCTCGGTGTCGCCGGACGCGCGTTCGCGCTACCCGTCGAGGACCCGCGGGTCTCCGCGATCGTGCGCGGGTTCGGCGGGCGCGCGGAGGAGGACGCGGCCGTCGGCCTCTCCCGCGAGGGCTTCACGCTCCTCGGTGCCGAGGCTCCCGGGCCGGGCGCGGACGACCGGATCGACTGGGCGCGGCGGTGGATGCCCGCCTCCGCGGCTGCAGCGGCCCGGCTCGACGCCCGGGTCGGCGGCCTCCGCATCGGGATCTCGATGGTCCTCGAGCCGAAGACCGCGGTGCTCGCGCTGCTGCTGGCGGAGGCGGGCGCCGAGGTCGCCGCCTTCGCCTTCGCCGCCGAGACGGACGACGCGGTCGCGGACGCGCTGCGGGGACGCGGGATCGCGGTGCACGCCTCCGCGACCGCGACGCCGGCGGAGGAGCGCGCGGCGGCGCTCGCGCTGCTCGACGGGCGCCCCCGGCTGCTCGTCGACGACGGCGCCCACGTGATCCGCCTCGCCCACCGGGAGCGCCCCGACGTGGTCGCCGGCCTGATCGGCGCGACCGAGGAGACGACCAGCGGCGTGACGCCGCTCCGTGCGATGGCCGCCGACGGCGAGCTGCGGATCCCCGTGGTGGCGGCGAACGACGCGGTGACGAAGACCTGGTTCGACAACCGGCACGGCACGGGGGAGACGTGCGTGCTCGCGATCGCCCGCGCGCTCGACGACGACCTCTCACGGTCCCGGGTCGCGGTCGTCGGGTTCGGCCCGGTGGGCGAGGGCGTCGCCGAGCGCCTCCGGGTGCTCGGCGCGGACGTCGTCGTGGTCGACCTCGACCCGCGGCGCGCGCTCGCGGCCCGGTTCGCCGGGTACGCGACCGCGCCGGTCCTGACGGCGGTGCGGGACGCGGACCTCGTCGTCTCCGCGACGGGCGTGCCCAGCACGATCGACGGCACGGTGCTGGCCGCCTGCCGGGACGACGCCGTGATCGCGGTCGCGGGCGGGGCGCCGGAGGAGGTGCTGCCGGCTCCCGGCACGCAGGTCGAGCGCCTCGCGCCGCACGTCGAGCGCCTCCGCCTGCCCGGCGGCCGCTCGGTCCGCCTGCTCGCGGGCGGCGACTGCGTGAACATCGTCGCGGGGGAGGGCAACCCGATCGACGTGATGGACCTGTCGTTCGCGGTCCAGCTCGCGTCGATCCGGCTGCTGCTCGAGCAGCGGCTCCCGCCCGGCGTGCACCGCCTTCCGGAGGAGCAGGACCGCGCCGTCGCGGGCCTCGCGATCGGCGGAGGCGAAGGGCGCGCGTCCTCCCCGGCGGGCCTCGTCGACTGGCGGCGGACGCGGTTCGACCTCGGGCGCTGAACCGCCTCGCGCTGCCGGCTCCGGCAGGGTCCGTCGGTTCCGGCAGCGTCGGCGGCCGGATCCCGCTGCCGGACCCGACGCAGGCTGCCGCATCCGACGGGTCGCCGCCGCGGCCCGAACCGGCCGCGCGGGTTCCCTAGGCTCTGGCCGTGCCAGGAGCGATCGCCGACCCGCCGATCGTCGTGCACTCCGCCGACCTCGTCGTGCCGATGACCGCCCCGCCGATCCAGGGCGGCGCCGTCGCGGTGCAGGGCGGCCGCATACTGCACGTCGGCACCCGCGCCTGGGTGCTGGACCTGCTGCGGGAGGAGGGCCGCGACGCGGTCGAGCGCCGCACCGACGGGGCGCTGCTGCCCGGCCTGATCAACGCGCACACGCACCTGCAGTACACGCGGATGGCGCAGGTCGGCGCCGGGCGCTACCGCGGCTTCGACGACTGGGCCGACGCCTTCACCCTCGTCTACGAGCAGGGTCAGGACTGGGCGGACGCGGCGCGGGAGGGCACCGCGCGCCTCCTCGCCGCGGGGGTGACGGCCGCCGCCGACGTCGTCACCGATCGCGCCGCGGTCGCCGCCCTCGCCGACGCGGGCCTGCACGGCATCGCGTACTGGGAGGTGATGAACTGGACGAACGCGGCGTGGCGCCGCGGCGGCCGCGACCAGGTCGTCACCGAGCTCGAGCGCGTCCCGACGACGCCCGGCTCCGGGCTCTCCCCGCACGCGCCGTACTCGCTCGACGCGGAGCCGCTGCTCGACATCCCCGACATCGTCCGCGCGCACGGCGGCCGCCTCCACATCCACCTGGGCGAGTCGCACTTCGAGGGCGCGCGCCTCACGGGCCCGGACGGGGAGTCGCACCTGGACTGGCGGTTCGCGGGCGTGGAGAGCTTCCGCGCACTGCGGAGCGCGGGCTACGGCGCCTCCGCCACCGAGTTCGTCGACCGCCTCGGCGTCCTCGGGCCCGACTGCCACGTCGCGCACGGCGTGTACATGGCCGCGGAGGACCGGGCGCTGCTGCGCGCCCGCGGCACCTCCGTCGCGCTCTGCCCGCGGTCGAACGAGGTGATCGGGCTGGAGGCGCCGCCGATCGCCGCCTACCTCCGCGAGGGCAGCCCGATCGCGGTCGGGACGGACTCGCTCGCATCGAGCCCGTCGCTCGACCCGATGGCGGACGTCGCGCTGCTCGCCCGGATCGCGCGCGAGCAGGGCTACGCGGCGGACGACCTGCACGAGCGGCTGCTGGCCGCGGCGACCTTCGGCGGGGCGCGGGCGATGGGCGTCGACATCGGGCGCGACCGCCTCGGGCACCTGGCCGTCGGCGCGGTCGCGGACCTGGCCGGCTTCGCGATGGCGGTCGGGTCGGTGGCCGACGCGCTCGCCGAGCTGGTGGAGGCGGCGCCCACCGAGCGGCTCGCGGTCGTGGCGGGGGTCGTGCGGCACGACGGGCCCGCAGTCCCGGACGAGTGGTCGGAGGAGGACGGATGAGCGCAGCGCGCGCGGTGCGCCGGGCGGTCGACGGGACCGTGATCGAGCAGCTCGACGTGCCCGCGCGGGCGGCGGCGCTCGGGCTCGAGCCGCATCCGGAGGGCGGCTGGTACCGCCGCACGTGGACCGCCTCCGCGGCGCTCGAGACCGGCGGCGGGCGGCGCCCGGCCGCGACGCTGATCCTGTTCCTGCTGCCGCCAGGGGAGGCGTCCGCGTGGCACACGGTGACCTCGGACGAGATCTGGCTGTGGCACGGGCCCGACCCGCTCGTGCTCGAGCTCGGCGGCACGGGCGAGCGGCCGGAGGCGACCGAGCGGATCGTGCTCGGCCCGGACCGCGCCCAGGGCCTGGTCCCGGCGGGCGCGTGGCAGCGCACGCTGCCGTCCGAGGGCGAGGCGCTGGTCAGCTGCGTCGTGAGCCCGGGCTTCGACTTCGCGGACTTCGCCCTCGAGCCCTGACCGCACACTTGCCACTTTCTGCACGCGGCACGGGGTGTCGGATGCGAAAAGTGGCAAGCGTGCGGTGCGCGTGGGTCAGGACTGCAGCACGCGGACCACGTTGCCGGAGGGGTCGCGGAACGCGGCGTCGCGCGGGCCCCACGGCTGGTCGGCCGGCTCCGAGACCACGTCCGCACCGGCGGCGACCGCGCGGTCGAACAGGCCGGTCAGGTCGTCGGTCGCGAAGACCCACGGACCCAGCACGCCCTTCACGACCAGCTCCTCCAGCGCCTCCCCGTCCGCGGGCGAGCGACCCGCCTCCGGCCCGGAGAGCACGATCTGCGCGCCGTCCGCCTCGCCGAGGGTGATCCAGCGCTGGCCGCCGGAGGCGACGTCCTGCGCGACCGGCAGCCCGAGCGCGTCGCGGTAGAACGCGAGCGCGGCCTCCGGGTCGGAGACGGTGATGGGGGAGTAGCGCAGCGAGATCGGCATGGCCCCGACGCTAGGCGGCGGTGCCGCCCGCCGCTTCTCGGATCCTGCTCGTCCGCGTCCGCGTCGGGCGCAGCAGGACCCGGGCGGTGCAGTCCGGCATCTGCGCCTCCGCCGGGTGCTCGGCGGCCCGGTACGCGGACGGGGTGCGGCCGACGACCTCGGTGAACCGGGTCGAGAACGAGCCCAGCGACGCGGCCCCGACCGCCATGCACGCCTCCGTCACGGTCGCGCCGGCCCGCAGCATCGCGCACGCCCGCTCGATGCGCCGCGTCATCAGGTACTGGTACGGCGTCTCGCCGTACACCGCACGGAACCGGCGGCTGAAGTGGGCCGCGGACAGGTGCACCGACGCCGCGATGGCCGGCACGTCGAGCGGCTCCGCGTACCGGCGGTCGATCAGGTCGCGGGAGCGTCGCAGCAGCACCAGCTCCTGCCGTCGCTCCGGGGTCATGGTGTGGCAGGGTACCGCCGCCTCGCGGATCCGCAGTTCCTGGCCGACACGCCGCTCCGGGCGCCCGAGCCGCGGCGCGTCTCCGCGGTTCTGCGGATCCGCGAACGGTCGGTCAGCGGGAGGGGGCGAGCGGCGCCTGCGCGGAGAGGGTCGCGCTGCGGATCGCGGCGCTCAGCGACTCCACCGCCTGCCGGGGCGCAGCGGGGTTCGACAGCAGCCGGAAGTCGACCGCGCCGAGCCCGGGCAGGCCGAGCCGGATCTCCACCTTCTGCAGGTCGGAGGGGATCAGCGAGTGCGCGAGCACCGCGATCCCCAGCCCCGCCCGTGTCGCGGCGAGCATCGCGTTGATGTCGCGGACCGTACAGGCGATGCGCCAGCGTCGGCCGGCCGCCTCGAGCGCGTCGATCGCCATCTGCCGGGTGAAGCTCGGCGCGCGGTGCACGATCAGCGGCACCCGCTCCTCCTTCACGAACGGCTCGGGGTCCTCGGCCGCCCACACGAACTGGTCGCGGAGCACGAGCGCGCCCTCGCCCGCCTCCACCGACGGCTGCTTCACGAACACCAGGTCGAGGTGCCCCGCCGCGAGCCGGCGGGTGAGCACGACGCTCTGGTCCACCGTCAGCTCGAGGTCGACCTGCGGGTTGAGCCGGCGGAACTGCCGCAGGATGCGCGGCAGCTGGGTGATCGCGAGGTCGTCGGCCGTGCCGAACCGCAGGCGGCCGCGGGTCGGGGAGGAGCGGAAGTACGACTCCGCGTCGGCGTGCGCCCCGAGGATGCGGTGCGCGAAGCCAGCGAGCGCCTCCCCGGACTCGGTCAGCCGCACGCCGCGCGTCTCCCGGACGAACAGCGGGCGCCCGACCTCGTCCTCGAGCCGGCGCATCTGCTGGCTCACGGTCGGCTGGCTGATGCCCAGCTGCTGAGCGGCGACGGTGAAGCTGCGGCCGCCGGCGACGGCGAGGAAGGTGCGGAGCAGGGCGGGGTCGTACACGGCTCATCCATTCGAAGATCCAATGGCGGATATCGAACTCCATCGGCTCGGCGAATGCCAGCCCCGCCTACCGTGGAACGCGGTCATGTCCTCCGCGCTCTCGTTCCCCGCCCGCCTCCGTCCCGCCTTCAGCGGCTTCGCGCCGCTGTCCGTCCCGAACTACCGCCGCTTCGCCGGCTCCAACGTGCTCGCCATGAGCGCCACGTGGATGCAGCGGATCGCGCAGGACTGGCTCGTCCTGCAGCTGACCCACAGCGTCGCCGCGGTCGGGATCACCACGGCCATGCAGTTCGCGCCGTCGATCCTGTTCGGCCTGCACGGCGGCATCGTCGTCGACCGGTTCCCCCGGCGCCGCCTGCTGATGGTCACGCAGTCCCTCGTCGGCCTGGTCAGCGTCCTCCTCGCGGTCGTCGCGCTCACCGGCGCCGCGACCGTGTGGATGGTGTGGGCCGCCGCGTTCGCGATCGGCTGCGTCACCGTGGTCGACAACCCGGGCAGGCAGGTGTTCGTGGGCGAGCTGGTCGGCCGCGCCCACCTGAAGAACGCGCTGAACCTCAACGCCGCGATCTTCCAGCTGGGCGCCTTCATCGGCCCGGCCGTCGCCGGCGGGCTGATCGGCGCGGTCGGCGGCGGGTGGGCGTTCGTCGTGAACGCGGTCGCCTGCGGCGTCACGGTCGTGATGCTCACCCGCCTCGACGAGCGTGCGCTCGTGCCGGTCCCGCCGCCCTCGCGGCGGCCGCACGCGCTGCGGGAGGGGCTCGCGTTCGTGCTCCGGACCCCCGCGATCCGCTACTCGATCCTGATGCTCGCGTTCCTCAGCGTGTTCACGCTGACGATGCCGGTGCTGCTCGCCGCGTTCGCGACGCAGGTGTTCCACCTCGGCGCCTCCGGCTACGGGCTGTTCAACTCCCTGATCGCGGTCGGCGCGGTCGCCGGGGCGGTCGCCTCCACGCGGCTCACCGCGCTGCGGCTGCGACTCGTGGTGCTGTGCGGCACCGCGTGGGCCGCGGTGCTCGCGGTCGCGGCGCTGATGCCGACCGTGCAGACCTTCGGCGTCGCGCTCGTCGCGACGGGCATCGGCAGCCAGTACTTCTTCCAGACCGGCAACCCGCTCGTGCAGCTGAGCACGCTGCCGGAGGTGCGCGGCCGCGTCATCTCGGTGTGGGTGCTCGTCGTGCTCGGCGGGCAGGGGATCGGCGGGCCGCTGATGGGCGGCATCGTGGACGCGGTCGGCGCGCGCGGCGGCATGCTCGTCGCCGGTCTGCTGCCGGCCGTCGCCGGCGTCGTGCTCTCGATCCTGCTCGCGCGCCGCGGCTCCCTGAAGCTGGCCGTGTCGGCCCATCGGCCGCTGGTCGCGATCACCTCCCGCTGATCCCGCTTCGAAGGAACTGCTCGCCCGCGGGCCGCGAAGCTCCTTCACAACGAAATGTGACGGGCCGAAACACGACTGTGACCAGCGGTCGCTAGGGTCCGGGCCGTGATCCGTCGCCGTTCCCTGCTCGCCGCCCTCGGCGCCGCCGCCACCGTCGTCGCCCTCACCGCCTGCAGCGGCGGCTCGACCGGGGGTGCGTCGACGACCACGTCCGCCCCCGCGGCAGCGAGCGGCGCCGCGCTCACGACGGTCACCGCGGGCAAGCTGACGGTCGCCACCGGCCAGCCCGCGTACTCGCCGTGGGTCGAGGACGACAGGCCCGAGTCCGGCAAGGGCTTCGAGTCCGCCGTCACCTACGCGGTCGCGAAGCAGCTGGGCTACGCCGCGAGCGACGTCGTGTGGGTGCGCTCCAGCTTCGACTCCGCGATCACGCCCGGCGCGAAGCCGTGGGACCTGAACATCCAGCAGTTCTCGATCACCGCGGACCGCAAGAAGGCCGTCGACTTCTCCTCCCCGTACTACACGACGACGCAGGCCGTCGTGACGTCGAAGGGCTCGAAGGCGGACGGCGTCACGACCATCGCGGGCCTGAAGGGCCTGAAGATCGGCGTCGCGACCGGCACCACCAGCTACACCGTCGTGAACGCGGAGGTCGGCCAGCCCGCCGTCTACACCTCGGTCGACGACGCCGTGCAGGCGCTGAAGACGAAGCAGGTCGACGCGGTCGTCACCGACCTGCCCGGCGCGTTCTACATCGCCGGCGCACAGCTGGACGACGGCGTCGTGACGGCCCAGTTCGCCTCCACCGCCGGCGGGGACCAGTTCGCGTTCGTGCTGCCGAAGGGCTCCGCGAACACCGCGCCGGTCAGCGCGGCCGTGGACGCGATCACGAAGTCGGGCGAGCTGAAGGAGATCACCGACAAGTGGCTCTCCTCCGAGGTGGACGTCCCCGTCCTCCAGTGAGTAGCGTCCCCTCCGCCGTCGAGGTCGAGCGGCGCGCGTTCCGGCGGCAGCGGTCGATCCGCTCCGTCGCGATCGCCGTCGGCTCGTCCCTCGTCGTCGTCCTGGCGGTGTGGGTCCTCGTCGTCAACACGAAGGGCTGGGCGGTCGCGCAGCAGACCTTCTTCGACCCGGCGGAGGCGGCGAAGACGTTCCCCGCGGTGCTCGCCGGCATCTGGGTGAACGTCTACGTGCTGTTCTTCGCCGCGATCGGCGTCGCGGTCTGCGCGACGCTGCTCGCGGTGGTCCGCACCCTGCGCGGACCGGTCTTCGCGCCCCTCCGGTTCCTCGCAGCCGCCTACACGGACCTGTTCCGCGGCGTGCCGATGATCGTGCTGATCTACCTGGTCGGGTTCGGCATCCCGGCGCTCGGGGTGCTGCCGCTGATCGACCCGCGCATCCTGGGCGGCGTCGCGCTCGTGATCGGGTACTCCGCCTACGTCGCGGAGGTGCTGCGCGCAGGCATCGAGTCCGTGCACCCCTCCCAGCGCCTCGCCGCCCGCTCGCTGGGGCTGACCTACGGGCAGACGCTGCGGCTCGTCGTGCTGCCGCAGGGCGTGCGCAGGGTCGTGCCGGCGCTCGTCAACGACTTC
>NZ_CAXTOQ010000135.1:0-9651 GCF_964245895.1 uncultured Amnibacterium sp. | reverse complement strand
CGCCATCGTGCCTGCGCTCGCGGCCTGGGGCCCCACCCGGATCGTGAGCAGCACCGCCGCCCGCTGCCTGGCCACGGTCGCCCCGCTCGCGAAGGCGTCGGGCATCGAGGTGAAGAAGGCGCCGCAGCTGAGCCAGGACGGCTGGGAGATGAGCTCCCACGACCCGAACGGCGTGCGGGAGGTCGTCGAGCGCCGCATCGCGAAGGGCCGCACCGCCGTGCTCTGCAGCCATGCGCCCGTGCTGCCGGAGATCCTCGAGCAGATCGCGGAGGCGACCGGCAGCCCGAACGGCGGCCGGATGACTCGGGCCGGCATCCTCGGCACGGCCGAGTTCGCGGTGGTGCACCTGTCGGCGAAGGCGCCGCACCGGATCCTCGCGATCGAGACGCACGCAGCCCCCGAGCCCGCGTAGGCACCCGCCGACGGCGCGCGCCCGGCGTCCGTCGCGCAGCGCGATCCCCCTGGTCAGCACGCCCATCACCCGAGGCCGCTTCCGGGTCGGGACGCCTCGTTCACCTCCCGTTCACCATCGCGAGGGCCGCGCGCTACCCGCCCTCTCTACCGTGGCGGCGCTCGCGCGGAAGAGGCAGAACCTCGCGCGGGCCTCCCCGCATCAGAACCCCGAAGGGATTCACCTTGAAGAACCTGCGCGCGGGCCTCGCCATCGGCACGGCCCTCACCGCCATGATCGCGCTCTCGAGCTGCGCGTCCAACGAGGGCGGCGGCTCCGGCGGCTCCGGTAGCACCTCGAGCAGCGGCGCGGCCGCGTCCCTCTCCGGCACGCTGAACGGCGTCGGCTCGTCCGCCCAGTCGAACGCGCAGACCGCGTGGACCAAGGGGTTCCAGACCTCCAACAGCGGCGTGACCATCAACTACGACCCGTCGGGCTCCGGCGCCGGTCGCACCGCGTTCATCGGCGGCGGTGCCGACTTCGCCGGCAGCGACTCAGCGCTCAAGACCGAGGAGCTGAGCAGCACCTTCGCCGCCTGCAAGGACGGCACCAAGGGCATCGACATCCCGGTCTACGTCTCCCCGATCGCCCTGGTCTACAACCTGGACGGCGTGGACACGCTGAACCTCGACGCGCCGACGCTCGCGAAGATCTTCTCCGGCAAGATCACGACCTGGAACGACAAGTCGATCACCGCGCTGAACCCGGACGCGAAGCTGCCGAGCACCAAGATCACGCCGGTCTACCGCTCCGACAGCTCGGGCACGACGACCAACTTCACCGACTACCTGCACACGGCCGCGCCGTCCGACTGGACGAACGACCCGGGCGACGCGTTCCCCTACAAGACCGGTGAGGGCGCGGCCAAGGGCTCGGGCATCGTCGCCGCCGTCACCGCGGGCAAGGGCTCGATCGGCTACGTCGACAACTCGTCGGCCGGCACCCTGTCGACCGCGGGCATCCAGGTCGGCAGCGACTACGTCAAGCCGTCCGCCGAGGTCGCCTCCGCCGCCGCCGAGGCCGCGACGGTCGACACCTCCCGCGAGGCGAACGACACGGTCGTCACGATCAACCGCAAGCCGACCGACGCCAAGCAGTACCCGGTGACGCTCGTCAGCTACCTGATCACGTGCCAGACCTACAAGGACACGACCAAGGGCGGGATCGTGGCCGCGTACGCGAAGTACATCACCAGCGACGCGGGTCAGCAGGAGGCCGCGAGCACCGCCAAGTCGGCTCCGCTGACCGGCAAGATCGCCTCGTCGGCGCAGGCCGCAGCCGCGACCGTCAAGTAGTCCGGCGGTCCACGTCCCGGGCCGACCGGCCCGGGACGTGGACTTCTGCGTAGTCTCCCGTCAGCCCCCGATCACGGAGAACCGATGACCGCATTGACGGCGTCCGCGAGGCTCCGAGCACACCGTCGCCCCGGCGACTCGATCTTCTCCGGCCTGGCCCTCGTCGGCGGGCTGGTGATCCTGGTGGCGCTCGCCGCGGTCGCCGTCTTCCTGATCGCGCAGAGCCTGCCCGCGTTCGGCGCGACGCCGCAGCAGATCACGAGCACCGGCGAGTTCGCCAGCTTCTGGGCGTACGTCGCCCCGCTCGCCTTCGGCACCGTCTGGGCCGCCCTGCTCGCCCTGCTCTTCGCGGTCCCGTTCTCGATCGCGATCGCCCTCTTCACCTCGCACTACGCCCCGCGGCGCATCGCCCGGGCGCTCGGCGCGATCGTCGATCTGCTCGCCGCGATCCCGAGCGTGGTCTACGGCGCCTGGGGCATCTTCGTCTTCGCGCCGTTCGTACAGCCGTTCTACGCGTTCCTGAACGACCTGGTGCCGTGGTTCCCGCTGTTCAGCGGCAACGTGTCCGCCTCCGGCCGCACGATCCTGACCGTCGCCATGGTGCTCGCGGTCATGGTGATCCCGATCGTCACCGCCCTGTCGCGGGAGATCTTCCTGCAGACGCCGCGCCTGAACGAGGAGGCGGCGCTGGCGCTCGGTGCGACGCGCTGGGAGATGATCCAGATGGCGGTGCTGCCCTTCGGCCGCGCCGGCATCGTCTCCGCCGTCATGCTGGGCCTCGGCCGTGCGCTCGGCGAGACGCTCGCGGTCGCGATGGTGCTGTCCCCGAGCGTCGTCGTCTCGTTCTTCCTGCTGCGCACCGAGAACCCCACGACCGTCGCGGCGAACATCGCGCTGCAGTTCCCGGAGTCCTACGGGGTCACGCTGAACGTGCTGATCGCCACCGGCCTGATCCTGTTCGTCATCACGTTCGCGGTGAACGCCGCGTCGCGTGCGATCGTCGGCAGCCGTGCCGGCGGGAAGGGCATCTGAGATGGCCACCGCCACCGTCGCCCCGACCAACCTGCGGGCGGGCCAGCTGCCCCGCTACTCCCCGGTCGGCCTGCTGGCCCTCAGCCTCGTCGTGACCGGCGCGCTGTTCCTGATCTTCCTGCTCGCCGGCATGACGACCGCCTACAACGTGACCGGCGCCATCTTCTTCGGGCTGGTCCTCTGGGTCGTCGTCGTCTACGTCGCCTCCTTCGTGGTGGAGGGCTCCCGCCGCGCGAAGGACCGGCTCGTCACCGCGCTGGTCAGCACCGCGTTCGGCATCGCCCTCCTCCCCCTGATCAGCCTGCTGGTCACCGTCGTGTCCCGCGGGGTCGCCCGCTTCGACGTCGCCTTCTTCAACGAGTCCATGCGCGGCGTCACCGGAGCCGGTGGCGGCGCGATCCACGCCGTCATCGGCACGGTCGAGATCACCCTCGCCGCCGCGGTGATCTCCGTGCCCGTCGGGCTGCTCGCCGCGATCTACCTGGTCGAGTACGGGAAGGGCGCGATCGCGCGCGCCATCACCTTCGTGGTCGACGTGATGACCGGCATCCCCTCCATCGTCGCGGGCCTGTTCGCCTTCGCGCTGTTCGAGCTGATCACCGCCAACGCCGGCTACCGGTCCGGCTTCGGCGGCGCGGTCGCGCTCAGCCTGCTGATCATCCCGATCGTGGTGCGGGCGAGCGAGGAGATGCTGAAGCTCGTGCCGATGGAGCTGCGCGAGGCCTCGTACGCCCTCGGGGTGCCGAAGTGGCTGACGGTCGTGAAGGTGGTCCTGCCCACCGCGCTCGCCGGCATCGTGACCGGGGTCATGCTCGCCGTCGCCCGCGTCATCGGCGAGACGGCCCCGCTGCTCATCGTGTCCGGCTTCACGGACAGCGTGAACTACAACCTGTTCAACGAGCGCATGGCCTCCCTGCCGGTGTTCGTCTACACGCAGCTGACCCAGCCCGGTCCGAACACGGTCGACTTCTTCAACCGGGCATGGGCGGGCGCGCTCACCCTGATCCTGATCGTGCTGCTGCTCAACGTCGTCGCCCGCCTCGTCGCGCGCTTCTTCGCCCCCAAGATGACCTCCCGCTGACGCGGGACTCCCCTCACCGTCCGCTGCCGCGGGACCCCGCACCGCTCGAAAGGCCCTGATGTCCAAGCGCATCGTCGTCAACGACCTGAACGTCTACTACGGCTCGTTCCGCGCCGTGGAGGGGGTCTCCCTCACCATCGAGCCCCGGACCGTGACCGCCTTCATCGGTCCCTCCGGATGCGGGAAGTCGACCTTCCTCCGCACGCTGAACCGCATGCACGAGGTCATCCCCGGTGCCCACGTGGAGGGCGAGGTGCTGATCGACGGCAGCAACCTGTACGGGCCGGGCGTCGACCCGGTGCTGGTCCGCCGCCAGGTCGGCATGGTGTTCCAGCGTCCGAATCCCTTCCCGACGATGTCGATCCGCGACAACGTGCTGGCGGGCGTGAAGCTGAACAACAAGCGGATCTCGAAGTCGGACGGCGACGCGCTGGTCGAGAAGTCGCTGCAGGGCGCGAACCTCTGGAACGAGGTGAAGGACCGCCTGGGCCTGCCGGGCAACGGCCTGTCCGGCGGTCAGCAGCAGCGCCTGTGCATCGCGCGGGCGATCGCGGTGTCGCCCGACGTGCTGCTGATGGACGAGCCCTGCTCCGCCCTGGACCCGATCTCGACCCTCGCGATCGAGGACCTGATCGAGCAGCTGAAGACCGAGTACACGGTCGTGATCGTCACCCACAACATGCAGCAGGCGTCGCGCGTGTCCGACAGGACGGCGTTCTTCAACATCGCGGGCACCGGCAAGCCGGGCAAGCTGATCGAGTACGACGACACGTCGACGATGTTCTCGAAGCCATCGGTGAAGGCGACCGAGGACTACGTCTCGGGCCGCTTCGGCTGATCCGCCTCCGGCACATGCCGAGGGCCCCGAGCGATTGCTCGGGGCCCTCGGCATCTACGGGTGCGGTGCGTCAGGCGCGCAGCTGGACCCGCACGATCGGATCGGTGGTCGGCTGGCTGGAGCCGCCGTCCGGCTCGACGGAGACGGCGAGCGTCTCCCCCGAGTTCGGGGTGCCGGACAGCAGCATGTAGTGGTCGCCGCCCTCCGGCTCGTACAGCCCGGCGCTCGTGATCGTGCCGCCGCGGACGCTCCAGAGCTGCAGGACCTTGCCGCCCGGCGTCTGGACACCGTTCAGCACGACCGCGGTGCGGTGCTCCGACTTCGACCAGTAGACGGTCGCGGTACCGCCGCCGGCGACGACGCCGTCGGCCTTCTGCGTGTCGGCGGCCAGGGTGATGCGCGAGTACTCGGTCTGGGTCTCGAAGAGCGACCGGGTGACGAAGGAGCCGCCGGCGAAGATCGCCACGGCCGCGACCAGCGAGGCGAGCAGGACCAGCGGGCGCCGACGGCGGCGCGCCCGCCGCACCGGCACGTGGTGCTGTCCGGCGGGCATCGCGGCCACGACGACCGGCGCGTACTCCTCCGGTGCCTCGGGCAGCGGCGAGAACGACTCCGTGTCGTCGGGCTGCTCCTGCGGCGTCGTCTCGATCAGGTCGAGCAGCCGGGCGCGGAGGGCCGGCGGCGGCGACACGGGAGGCAGGCCGAGGCCCAGGGTCACGGCGGTGTCGACGAGCCCGACGACCTCGCTGTGGAGGTCCTCCGACTCGGTCATCGCCGCTTAGACGAGCGCGGCCTCCTCGGCCGTGACCGCGTCGAGGGCGTACGCGCCGCTCAGCAGGTGTGCGTCGTCGCGCTTGGTCATGACGTCACCCCCAGTGCGTCTCGTAGGCGGATCATCCCGTCGCGGATCCTGGTCTTGATGGTCCCGACGGGGACGTGCAGCTCGGCGGCGATCTCGGAGTGGCTGAGGCCGCCGAAGTAGGCGAGCTCGACGGCTTGCCGCTGCAGCTCGGTGAGGCCGGCGATCGCGCGCTTGACGCGTTCGCCCTCCATGGTGATCTCGACGTGCTCGGCGACCTGGTCGTACTCGCGGTCGTAGTCCCGGATGCCGATCCTGGTGTCGCGGTCGCGGCTGGCCTGCGAGGCCCGGATGCGATCGACCGCGCGCCGGTGGGCCATGGTCAGCATCCAGGAGATGGCGCTGCCGCGCTCCACCTTGTAGCGCGCCGCGGTCTGCCAGATCTCGAGGTACACCTCCTGGGTGACCTCCTCCGCCTGGGCGGGATCGACCAGGACCCGGCGGATCAGCCCGAAGACCCTGGACGACGTGGCGTCGTACAGCTCCGCGAACGCGCGCCTGTCGCCGGTGGCGACGCGCGCGAGCCGCTGCTCCGGGGTGTCCCGCATGCCGGAGAGCGCGTCACCGACGTCCGGGTTCATGACGACCAGCATGCAGCACCTCCTCGTTCAACGGTGGCGAGGTTCGGCCACCGGTCAGGTGCCCGGTGCTCGGACTGTCGCGGAGGAGGTTCGGAGCCTGCTTCCAGAGGGATTGGTCGGGGCCGGAATCCGTGGTGCCGGACCGCAGGAACGCCTCTCGGCGCGAGGCCGCTCGGAGCGGCTGAAAATGGAGCCCGGGGTTTCTGCGGCCCGGCGGGGCCCCGAAGGACCGCCCCTAGTCTAAAGCGCCGTCGCGCTGGAGGCGGGCTGAGATCGACAGCTCCTCAGCCAGCGAGGAGAGTCGCGCCGCGCGTGTGGTGAGCACGTCGGCCCGCCCCGGCTCGGTCGCGTCGGCGTCGTCGGCGAGATCCAGCGAGCCGTCCGCCGTGACCCGGGCGAAGGCGGCCGCGCGGTCGAGCGCGAGGCCGAGATCGCCCTCGAACACCCCGCGGAGGATCTCGTCGGCGAGCGCCATGATCTCCTCCGGCCCGGCCGGCGAGGGCGCGCCGGCGACGACGGGGTCGATGCTCCGGAGGCGCTCGGCGCCGCGGTTGAACGCGAGGCTGACGAGATCGGGGTCGCGCCGCACCATCTCGCGCAGCAGGTAGAGGCGCCACAGCGCGCCGGGCAGGCTGAGCGCCGCGGCCCGCGACCACAGCTCGGCGACGGCGTCGATGCCCTCCCGCTCGGCGAACGAGACGAGGCGGTCGACCACCTCCGGATCCGGATGCGCCCGCACCCGGCTGACCAGCGCCTGCGCGGTCTCGTGCGCGGAGCGGACCAGCACGGCCGGATCCTCGCCGCCCTTCACGAAGTCGAAGTGCTCGGACGGCATGCGTACGGGGCGATGGAACTCGGCCATCCGACCAGGGTACGAGCGGCGCCTGCGCGCGTCGCGCCTGTCCTGGTGCTGACGGCGCTGGGCCTGCTCGCGCGGTGCCTGCGCCGCGGCGCGGTGGATCCCGCCTTCGCGCGCCTGGGACTTCTGCTCAGGCGCCCGCCCCCCCTGCCGGACCCGTCCATACGGGATACTCGAGGGAGGGGCCTCTAGCTCAGTCGGTAGAGCATCGGACTTTTAATCCGCGGGTCGTGGGTTCGAGCCCCACGGGGCCCACCCGATCGGCGAGTCCGCTGATGCCCCTCGATCGGCCCGGAAGTCTCTCGGGCGCCCCGTGCCGCGCCTCGCGCCATGTGGCGGACCGGTTTCCGACGCTCCTCGGATGCCCTGACCGCCCGGGACGGCGATCATCGCTCATCGGGCCCGATGGCGGCCTCGGCGGCAGGCCTCGAGCTGGTCGCCCGTCTCTCGAGAAAGCGCGTGGTCATGTCGGCATCGAAGCCCACCTTGATCCTGAAACCGGCTCCGCAGTCCAGCGAGCGCATCTTCTCGCCGGTCTCGCGAGCGCGACTCGGCGACCTGTTCGAGGTCATCGACCTCGAGCAGGACGATTCCACCGCCGCGTTCGACGACGCGTTGCCGCACGCGTTCGCGATCGTGGGGCAGCCCGATCTCCCGACCGAGGCGCTCCGGCGGGCCGCGTCTCTCAAGGCACTGATCAACGTCGAAGGGAACTTCTTCCCCAACGTCGACTACCCGACGGCCTTCCGGCAGGGCGTCCGAGTGCTGGGCTGCGGGACCGCCTACGCCCAGGCCGTGGCGGAGTACGCCCTCGGACTCGCGCTCGATCTCGCGCGCGGCATCACACGGGAGGACCGCGCGTTCCGCAGAGGCGAGGAGGGCTGGGACTCGGCGAGCAACATCGACGCGGTCCTGCTGCGCCGAGCGAAGGTCGGGCTGATCGGCTTCGGCAACCTCGGGAAGCACCTGCACCAGCTGCTGCAACCGTTCAACGCGGAGATCCGCGTCTTCGACCCGTGGCTCCCGACCTCGATCCTGCTGGACGCGGGAGTCATCCCGTCGACCCTCGACGACGTCCTGACGGAGAGCCGGTTCGTCTTCGTCCTGGCGACCGTGACCGCCGAGAGCCAGCACCTGCTGAACGCCGCGAAGCTGGACCTCCTGCAGAAGGACGCACGACTGATGGTGATCAGTCGTGCGGCGGTCGTGGACTTCGACGCACTGCTCGAGCGGCTGCGCGCGGGCGCGTTCCTCGCGTCGATCGACGTCTGGCCCGTCGAACCGCTCCCGCCCGACAGCGCCTTCCGGGAGCTCGAGAACCTCGTCATGTCCTCGCACCGCGCCGGCGGGATACCCAGCGCCTTCCTCTCCATCGGCGAGATGGTCTGCGACGACCTCGAGCTCATGCTGCAGGGACTTCCTCCCGCCCGCTTGCAGACTGCGGCACCCGAGCTCGTCGGTCGCTACCGGAGCAGACCGGTCGGCTGAGCGGCCGTGCTCACGCTCGGATCGCCTGCGTTGGAGGTCGTGATCCTCCCGGAACGCGGCTCGACGATCACCTCGATCTCGAGGCCCGGTGGGGCCAACATCCTGTGGAACCCGCCGGACGCCGACCACGGTCCGGCGCCGGACGGGATGCCGGAGCCGGGCGATCGGTCGTCGGCCGAGTTCGAGCGATCGGTGTTCGCGGGCGGCTGGTTCCCGATGTTCCCATCGGTCGGTCCCCCAGGTGGCGATGCGCGCGCCTGGCTGCACGGCGAGGCTCCGTGGTTGCGCTGGCAGGTCGAGGTCGTCACGAAGGACGGCATCGAGCTGCGCGCGAGGACGCCGGCGAGCGGACTGGCGCTGACCCGCTGGATACACGTGTCCGATGAGCGCGTCCTCGTTCGCACCGAGGCGCTGAACGCGAGCGGTCTCCACCGACGCGTGAGCTGGGGGGAGCATCCCTGCTTCTCCCGCACCGCGTTCGCCGGCGGATCGGTGCTCGTGGCTCCCAGCCTCAGCCGCTCAGCGTCCAGCGCCGATCCGGCTCGGACACGCATCCCTCCGTCGACGCGGTTCGCGTGGCCGATCCTGTCGGGGCTGGACGACACCCTGGACTTCTCGGTGATCCCAGCGCGATCCGACGGCCGCGAGGAGCACGTCCTGCTCACCATCCCGTCCGGCCGCGCCGCGCTCAGGGCGCCGGACCTCGCCGTCGAGGTGGAGCTGGAATGGGACGCGGGATCGATGCCGCACGCCCTGCTGTGGCAGCACTTCCGGCCCGACGACGACGGGTGGGACGTCTTCGCCCTCGAGCCGGCCTCGTGCCGAGCGCGCACGCATGCCGAAGCGGACAGAGCGGGCCACCTCGTCGACCTCCCACCTGGCGCCATGGCCCGCTGGGCGATGAGCCTCTCGATCCGCGACGTCGGGTGGGGATGACCGGTGGACCGACAGATGGCGGTGACAGTTCCGCCACTCGGTCGACGTGGGCGTCGAGCCTGCGAATCATACTGACGCGAAGGCGACACCGGCGCCTCGAGAACAACGACGTTGAGGAGGAGTGCGCGCCCCCCGGTCCCGCGGTTCGATCGAACCGCGCGACTCACTGACGCAGCCCGCCCCCATCTCCGCGCCGGCCCCCCCCGCGACGGCGCGCCGTCCCCTCCACGC
>NZ_CAXTOQ010000134.1:0-9651 GCF_964245895.1 uncultured Amnibacterium sp. | reverse complement strand
GGACTGCGCCCGCGTCAATGCGGCCTCGATGGGCGTGGCTGTCGCAACGACGTCCGTCGCGGAGGTCGCGACCTCGGCATCGGCGTCGATCGGACGGGTGTGCGCCGTCCATCCGCGGCCGTCCCACCAGCGCTGCTGCCCGTGACCGTCGTCGTACCAGCCCGGCGCCCACTGATCCGTCATGAATGGTCCCCTCGTCCGCGAAGCAGGCGGACGATATCAACCCAGGAGGCACCCGGTCGGAGGCGCGACGGCCAGTCGCTGTTGCTGGGAGCGAGGCAAGCAGTGCGCGACTGTCCGATGTGCGAACGCGGTTCGAATCGAGGTCGTGGGCTGTTCGAAATGGTTGTCGTTCGTCCGAGCGGCACGATCCGCGCGCGGCGGAGGAGGGGGCCCGTTTCACCCTCGCGGAGCTGCTACGCCGGGATCGTCGCGGTGTCGATGACGACGCGGTAGTGCACCGCGCCGTCGACGACGCGGTCGTACGCCTCGGTCACCTCGTCGGCGCCGATGGTCTCGATGACCGCGCCGATGCCGTGCTCGCCGCAGAAGTCGAGCATCTCCTGCGTCTCGCGGATGCCGCCGATGTTCGAGCCCGCCACGCTCCTCCGGCCGCCGATCAGGGAGAACACCTGGAACGACTGGCGCTCGCTCGGGGCGCCGACGTAGACCAGGCTGCCGCCCACGCGAAGGGTGCGGGCGAGGCGGTCGATGTCGACGTCGGCCGAGACCGTGTTGATGATGAGGTCGAACGTGTTGCGGAGGGCCTTCAGGGCTCCCGGCTCGCTCGTCGCGACGTAGTGGTCCGCGCCCAGGCGCAGGCCGTCCTCCTCCTTCGACCGGGTGCGGGAGAGCACGGTGACCTCGGCGCCGAGCGCGTGGGCGATCTGCACGGCCATGTGGCCGAGCCCGCCGAGGCCGAGGACCGCGACCTTCTTGCCGGGGCCGGCGCCCCAGTGCTTGAGCGGGCTGTAGGTCGTGATGCCGGCGCAGAGCAGCGGGGCGGAGACGTCCAGGCCGATCGCGTCCGGGATCCGCAGCACGTACCGCTCGTCGACGACGACCGCGGTGCTGTAGCCGCCGTAGGTGGGCTCGCCGTCGTAGCCGCGGGCGTTGTAGGTGCCGACGTTGCCCTTGAGGCAGAACTGCTCCTCGCCGGCGAGGCAGTACTCGCACTCGCGGCAGGAGTCGACGAAGCAGCCGACCCCGACGCGGTCGCCGACCGTGTACCCCTCGACCTCGGCGCCGATCGCGCTGACGGTCCCGGCGATCTCGTGGCCGGGCACCATCGGGAAGATCGCGTCGCCCCACTCCTCCCGCACCTGGTGGATGTCGGAGTGGCAGATGCCGGCGAAGGCGACGTCGATCGCAACGTCGCGCGGGCCGAGGTCGCGGCGCTCGACCGTGCCGCGGTGGAACGGGGCGCCCGGGGCGTCGGACAGCAGGGCGGGGACGGTGGTGGGCACGAAGGAACCTCCGGAGGCGTGACGGTGCGACGGCACCGGCAGCGGTGGACGAGGGGAGCGCGGCGACGAAGCACGCGGCAGGCGACGATCGTACGGGCGGGGTGCTGGGGGAGGGAGCGCGGGGGACGACGGAGGGGGAGGCCGCGCGGAGGCGGTCGGGTCCGCGTCGACCGAGCCCGGTCGGGATGGAGGACCGCGGGGCCCGGTCCTCGGTCAGATCTCGAAGTAGGTGGCGCCCGTCGTGAGGTCGGTCGTCATGCTGCCGTTCTTCATGTACTGGTGCAGCCGCCCGTCCTGGTCCGCCACGAGCGATGTGCCGCCGCTGTCGGAGATGACGAAGGCGGACCGGCCCGTGCTCACGTCGGTGAGGGTGCTGCCGCATCGGATCACCTGGTGCAGGGCGCCGTCCGGTCCGAAGAAAGACGCGTTCGAATCCATGATCCGGAGGCTAGTGCTGCATGCCGTGGCCGCGGATCGCCCCAGCACGAGGCACGTGGAGCGCACCGGGAGCAGCGTCGGGCGCCGCCGCACCGAACGGCGCCTCCGCCTCCGCCCCGTTCGCGCAGGGCGGACCGGCTTGCCACGATCTGCGCGCGTTTGTCCTGCTGAAGCGCCGGTTTCGAGGTTGCGATATCGGACTCCCGTGATCGCATCACCGCATGGAGACGACGGCCGGGCTGAGCGCAGCGATCGCTTCTGCGCGCAACGCCCGGCCGGACTTCCCGGACCTCACGGACGACCGGCTGCTCGAGCAGCTGGCGTCGATCGAGGAGCTCGGTCGCGTCGTCGACGGACTGCGGATCGCGGCCGCCCGCGAGGTGGAGGTGCGCTCCCGCCCGGTGCTGGGGGAGGAGCGCCTGTCGTTCCGGTCCGGGGTGCGGGACGGCGCGGAGCTCGTCCGCCAGGTCGCCCGGTCGCCGGGGCTGACCGCAGGGTCGTTCAGCGCGTCGCGAGCGCGCAGCGCGAGATGCGGGCGCTGTCGGTGCCCGCGAGGAAGCAGCGCAGCGGGGAGGTGGCGCCTGCGCCTCCGTCCATGCGCTGTTCCGGAGCTGCGACGCTCAGGGACAGTTGCGGCCGCCTCTGCACGAGCAACTGTCCCTGAGGGTCACAACTCGGTGCTGCAGCGCGTGTCACGCGGTGACGAGCGCGAGCAGGAACTGCCCGCCGCCCGGCTTGACCTCCGCGGTGACGGCGATATCCGGCGCGAGCCGGGAGAGCCGGTCGACGAGCCAGGCCCCGGCCTGCTCGGCGTCGTCGCGGCTGGGGGAGCGCGCGACCACCTCCCGCCCGCCCTTGCGCGAGAGGCGCTCGGCCGTCTCGACGATCGGGGCGGGATCGACGACGAAGAGGTCGGCCGGCCACCGGACGACCGCCTTCACCGCGCCCTTCCTCGTGTTGCAGGCGCGGTGCGCGAGGCGCTCCGGTGCCGCGGCACCCTTCTTCGGCTTGACGCTCGTCACCGCGTCGATGCTGGGACCGCGCGGGTCGTTGACGCTCCGGCCGCCGTCCACCGGCTCGTCGCAGAGCCAGCAGCGCCAGCCGTCGCGGTCGCCGACCTCGGTCAGGGTGCTCATGGCTCGACCGTACGGGGTGCTTCGCGGATCCGGATTCCTCTCGCGGATCCGGATCGATCGGCCGACACGCGGGTCTCGAGGGACCGGGAGACGGCGTGTCGTCGATCTCATCCGGATCCGCGAAACGGCGGAGGAGGCGGCATGCCTACGCCCCGGTCGCGTCGTAGCGGAGGCGGACCAGCTGCGAGTCCTCCAGCACCTCGGCGTCGAGCAGTCGGAGGGGGCGGCGGGCGCCGGTGAACAGCTTGCCGCCGTCGCCGAGCAGCGCCGGGCCGACCAGCACGTGCAGCTCGTCGACGAGACCCGCCTCGAGCAGCGGGTTCCAGGTCGTGGCGCTGCCGAAGCTGAGGATCGTGCCGCCGTCGCCCTCCTTGAGCCGGGCGACCTCCGCCGGGCCGGCCGCCCTCGGGACGACACGGGTGCGGTCAAACCAGGGCCAGGAGGGGTCGGGCTGCAGCGAGTCGGAGATCACCAGCCGCTCGAGCCCGACGTTGAGCCGGCCGATCTCCCGCTCGATCTCGGGCTGCTGCTCGTCGGCGAGCACCTGGGTCCAGTACGCGCCGCCGTCGAACCAGCGGCTGCCGTGCACGACGGCGTCGGCGTCGAGCAGCAGGCGCGCGTTGTACCGGCTGAAACCATCGTCGAAGGGCATCGCCATCACGTCGTGGCCGGGCCCCTCGAAGTAGCCGTCGACGGTCGTGATCACGGACACGATGTATCTGCGCACGGGAGCCTCCTTCTGCCGCCGACGACCGAACCAGCCGCTCGCCGTCGCGGCAAGCGCCTGCGGACTGTTCCGGTGCGTCGTCCCGTCTGGTCAGCGCACGACCCTGGGCAGGAGGGTGCCGATCGGCACCCCGGTCGTCCGAGCCCACGCGTCCGCGGCCGCTGCGATCGCGACCGCCGCACCTGCCAGCACCTGCTCACCGCCCTGCCGCACGATCAGCGCATGGAGGGACGAGAAGGCCCTGCCGCGGGTCGCGAGCGCGAGGATCTCGGCCGCGGGCCTCGCGGTCCTGCGCCACTCCCGCGGCAGCTGCACGATGGCCTGCAGGTTCGTCGGAGCGCCGGCGGGCTGGCCGCCGAGCCAGTCGTCGAGCAGGCTGAGCGCCATCCCGATGACCGCGGACACCTCCGCGACATCCGGGCGGCGTGCCTCCGGCTCCACCTGCGACAGGAGTCCACGGGCGAGCCCGTCCCGGTCGTCGGCGAGCGCAGCGGCGAACAGCAGCAGGAAGGCGGCCGCCGCGACCCGACGGGGTCCGACCGGGGTGAAGAGCTCGAGGTTGCGGCGCTCGACCGCGCGATCCATCGCCGCCTGCAGCGTCGCGAGCTCGGGAGCACCATCCGGATCGTCGAGATCGATGCCGTCGGCGGCGAGCAGCGGCTTCAACTCCTGCATCAACTCGTCCGCGAGACCGGGGCGATGACGGATCTCGATCGTCCGGCCGTCCTCGGTCGTCACGGACGCCGGGAACGGGGACGTGGGGGACGACGGGACCGGGCGGTGCCGATCGGCGCTCGCCCGCCTCGGCGTGGGGTGACCGAGGCCGTCGACGACGGCGCGCAGCTCGTCGTTCGGCGCCGTGTACCGCAGCCTGCCGGTCGGGCGATCCGCCAGCGACAGCGAGATGTCGAGCAGGTCGTCGTCCTCGAGATGCCAGCGATCGAGCATCCGGCCCATGTCGTTCAGGATCCCGACGACGCTGCGGTTCGCGGTCGGCGCGATCCGGGCCTCCCGCATGAGGGCCAGTTCCTGCGAGACGAAGGAATCAGGGATCGCCAGCGCGGCCATGACCTCGGCGGCCGCGTCCGGGAGGCGCGCGAGGAACGTCCGTGCCGGAGCGAGGGGCAGCACGACCGGGAGCAGGGTGCGCTCGTTCACGATGAGCACGCGCGGGCTTCTGCGGCGCACGAGGTTGGCGTACCACGCACCCAGAGCGGTCGTGGAGACCGTGCCGCTGGCGGCGGGACCCGTCACCTTGGCGCGGAACGCAGCGGTGCCGTGGATGACGAGCATCCGCTCATGCTGGCAGGCGACAGCATCGGCGCGGTCCGGAGGGCGCGAGACGCTCGTGCTCCGTGGGTGCGTGCTACGGTGTGCTACGTGCGCACGGTCAGTCATCGGGAGATGCGGAACAGCAGCGGCGAGATCCTGCGGGCCGTCGCCGCGGGCGAGACCGTGCAGGTGACGAACAATGGCCGGATCGCGGCGCTCATCGTGCCGCCTCCGGCCGACCCGATCGACGAGCTCGTGGAGCGGGGGCAGGCGCGGGCGCCCCGGGTCGCCCGGATGCGGTTCTCCGATCCGCCCGGGTCGAGCAGCGGGTTGACGACCGCCGCGATCCTCGACGACGTGCGGGGGCCCTGGTGAGGTGGTATCTCGACACGTCGGCCGCCATGAAGCTGCTGGTGCACGAGCCCGAGTCGAACGCATTGGTGCAGACCCTCAACGCCCGAGGCGACGCCGACCGGCTGGTCGGTTCGTGGCTGCTGCACACCGAGCTGCACTGCGCTGCGGCCCGCCACCCCGAAGCCGTGGAAGCGGGTTCGGTCGACGCCGTCCTGGACGGCCTTACCCTCGTCGACCTGCTCCGCGTCGACCTGATCGGAGCGCCGACCGCGGGCGCCGGGCTGCGCTCGCAGGACGCGCTCCATCTCGCGGTCGCGCTGCGCGTCGACGCGGACGCCATCCTCACCTACGACGACGAGCAGGCGGCAGCGGCCGAGCGTGCCGGCCTCGCGGTGCTGCGACCGAGCTGAAGCCCGAGTCCGAGTCGCCGCGGGACTGATCGCGCTGGATCAGCCGAGCGAGCCCCACGTGCGCTCGGCGATGCCGACGATCCCGCGCAGCTTCGCCCACTGCTGGTCCTCGGTCAGCACGTTGCCCTCCTCCGTGGACGCGAAGCCGCACTGCGGGCTCAGCGCCAGCTGCGCGAGGGGCGCGTGCTCGGTCGCCTCCTCGATCCGCCGCTCGATCACCGCGGGATCCTCGAGGGTGCCGGACTTCGAGGTCACGAGTCCCAGCACGACGCGCTTGTCGCCGTCCGGCAGGAACCGGAGGGGCTCGAAGCCGCCCGCCCGGTCGGTGTCGTACTCGAGGAAGTAGCCGTCGTAGTCGCAGGTCTCGAGCAGCTGGCGGGCGACCGGCTCGTACCCGCCTGAGGCGATCCACGTCGAGCGGAAGTTGCCGCGGCACACGTGCGTCGTGACCGTCAGGTCGTCCGGCCGGTCGCGCAGCGCCTCGTTCAGCAGCTCGGCGTACGCGTCGGCGATGCCGCGGGTGTCGATGCCGCGCTCCTCCGCCCGCTGCAGCTCCACCTCCGAGCACAGGTAGGCCCACGCGGTGTCGTCGAGCTGCAGGTATCGGCAGCCGGCGGCGGCGAAGGCGCGGATCGCGTCCCGCCACGTCGTGGCGAGATCGGCGAACAGGGCGTCGCGATCGGGGTGGACGCCCCGGTCGACGGCGTCCGCGGCCAGGCGGAAGTGCAGCACGGTCGGGGAGGGGATGCACATCTTCGGCACGACCGCGGTGTGATCGCGGAGGAACGCGAAGTGCCGCAGCATCGCGTGGTCGGCCGGGAAGCCGATCCGGTCGCGCACCTGCACGGCGAGCGGCGCGGGGGCCGCGCCCTGGAAGGCCATGCCGCTCTCGCCCTCGACGACGTCGACGCCGTCCAGCAGGTCGAAGAAGTCGAAGTGCCACCAGCCCCGGCGCAGCTCGCCGTCGGTGGCGGCGCGCAGACCGGCCGCCTCCTGCGCGCGGACGACCTCGAGGATCGCCTCGTCCTCGATCGCCGTCAGCCCCTCGGCATCGAGGCGGCTCTCGGCGAACGCCGCGCGGGCGTCGTGCACCCGCTGCGGGCGGAGGAGGCTGCCGACGTGGTCGGCGCGGAAGGGGGCGGGATGCTGCGGCACCCAGCCTGTCTAGCAAGCCATGCCGGACTCAGACCCCGAGCCGGGTGCGTCGGTCCAGCAGGAAGTCCCGCTCAGCCTCGTTCGCGGTGAAGACGAGCGCCTCGTCGTACGCGAGCCGCGCCTCCTCCGCCCGGCCGAGCCGCGCGAGTACGTCCGCCCGGGACGCCGCGAGGTACGGGTAGCGGGCGAGCTGCGGCTCGGCGGCGAGGGCGTCGAGCGCCTCGAGGCCGGCGAGCGGGCCGTGCGCGAGTCCGACCGCGACCGCGCGGTTCAGCGCGACGACCGGGGAGGGCCACCGCTGCAGCAGCAGGTCGTAGAGCGCGACGATCTCCGCCCAGTCGGTGTCCTCGAAGCGCGCGCTGCCCGCGTGCACCGCGGCGATCGCCGCCTGCAGCGCGTACCGGCCGGGCGGCCGGGCGGTGAGCGCCAGCCGGACGAGCGCATCGCCCTCGGCGATCGCGTCGCGGTCCCAGCGGGAGCGGTCCTGCGCGTCGAGCAGCTGCAGGCGGCCGGCGTCGTCGACGCGGGTGGCCCGCCTGGCGTCGGTGAGCAGGATCAGGGCGAGCAGCCCGGCGACCTCCCGGTCCTGCGGCAGCAGCAGGCGCAGCATGCGGGCCAGGTCCAGCGCGCGCCCGGCCAGGTCCGGCCGGGTCAGCGCGGGGCCGTCCGCGGCGGTGTGCCCCGCCGTGTAGAGCAGGTGGACGACGTGCAGCACCGCGTCGACGCGCTCCGGCAGCTGCTCGGCGGTCGGCACGCGGTAGGGGATGCGAGCGGCGGCGATCTTCTTCTTCGCGCGGGTGATCCGCGCGGCCATGGTCGTCTCGGCGGTGAGCAGCGCCTTCGCGACCTCCGGGGTCGTGAGCCCGCAGACGAGGCGGAGGGTCAGCGCGATCTGCGCCTCCACCGCCAGCGCCGGGTGGCAGCAGGTGAACACGAGCCGCAGCCGGTCGTCCGGGAACGCGCCTCCCGCTTCGGGCTGCTGCACGGGCTCGGGCTCGATCAGCAGCGGCAGCTTCCGCTGCAGCACCGCCGCGCGGCGCACCCGGTCGAGCGCGCGGTTCCGCGCGGAGGTGGTCAGCCAGGCGGCGGGGGAGGTGGGCACGCCGCCCTGCCACGCGGTGAGCGCGGTGAGATACGCCTCCTGCACGCACTCCTCGGCCAGGTCGAGGTCGCGCGTCACCCGCACGGTGGCCGCGAGCACGCGCGCCCAGTCCCGGCGATGCGCGTCGGCGACCGCCGCCGACACCGCCGCGGGGGCGGCGGTGTCGGGCGGGATCGACATGTCAGCCGACGGTCCGGATCGGCCGGACCTCGAGGCCGCCGAACGGCGCAGGGATCTGCTTCGCGAGGTCGAGCGCCGCGTCGAGGTCCTCCGCCTCGAGAAGGTAGTAGCCGCCGAGGACCTCCTTCGTCTCGGCGAAGGGGCCGTCGCTGACGACGCCGTCCCGGATCGTCGTGGCGGTCGACGCCGACTGCAGCCACGCGCCGCCGACCATGGCCGTGCCGCCGTGGGTCTCCCCGAACCGCGTGTGCTCGGCCATCGCCGCCTCCGCCTTCGGGCCCCAGGCCGCCCAGCCCGCCTCGTCCTCGTAGATCAGCACCAGGTACTGCGCCATCTCGGTCCTCCTCCTTCGGCCCGCTTCTCGGGCCTTCACTCCTCTGACGAACGGCGGGTGACCGGATCGACAGGTCGGATCAGCGGGTCGGCTCGACGAACCCGACCACCAGGGCCCAGCTGCCGCCGTCCGGCGCCTGCACGGCGATGCTCCAGGGCGGGGAGCCGACGTAGCCGAAGACGTCGGGCGCCTCCGCGGCGCTCGTGCCGGTCGCGACGATGCTCGGGTGGGCGGACCAGCCGCTGTAGGTCTCGGCCCGCAGCGCGCGCCAGGCGATCGGCCCGGTCCCGGCGGAGGAGACGGCGACCACGACCCGGCCGCTGCGGACGGACGCCGCGGAGGTGTCGAGGCGCACGACCGCGTCGCCGGACCCCTGGAAGCGCTGCGCGACCGCCACGCCGTCGTCCGCGGGGAGCAGGACGGCCGTCTCCTCCTGCACGGCGCCGGGTCGCTGCTCCAGCGTCTGGCCGTTGCCGATGTCCTGCACGACGACCGCGGTCCCGGCCGCCGGGGCGCCGTCGGTCGCGATCGTCGGTGCCGCGTCGATCGACCGGGGAGGGAGGCGCGCCGGGGCGGCGGGCGCGGTGACCGCGATGCCGATCACCGCGACGAGCAGGGCGGCGCCGATGCCGACGGCGACGAGCGGCCGCCGGCGGCGCATCTGGCCCTGCCGGTCGACCGGCTCGGGCTCCGCGGGCGCGAGCGCCTCCCGCTCCTCGGCGTACCGGCGCAGGTCCTCGGCCGTCGCGCCGTCGCGGTACAGGCGGCGGCGCAGCACGTCGAGGCGCTCCCGCGTCTCGGCGGGCTCCGGAGGCGCGGTCATCCCGTCATCGTGCACCCACGCGCTGCGGAGCGCACCACCGGGGTCCTATCACCGCAGGCCCTTGGCCGTGAGGTAGCCGCGGATGGCCACCTTGATCTCGGCCATGTCGACCTCCCGGCCGCCCAGCGCGCCGCGGGTGATGCTCATCACCGTGTCCGCGGTGCGGCGCAGCTCGGCCGGGTCGTGCCCGGGGTTGCGGGCGGACAGCAGGCCGGCGACGCGGGCCGCCAGCGCCTCCTCCACCTCCGCGACGG
>NZ_CAXTOQ010000133.1:0-9815 GCF_964245895.1 uncultured Amnibacterium sp. | reverse complement strand
CTGTCGAACGACGGCGTCCTGCCGCTCGCCGCCCGGGCGCGGATCGCGGTGCTCGGGCCGAACGCGACGACCTGGACCGGGCTGCTCGGGTGCTACTCCTTCCCCGCGCACGTCGGCGGCCAGCACCCGGACGTGCCGCTCGGCATCGACCTGCCGACGCCGCTGGAGGCGCTGCGCCGGGAGCTGCCGGACGCCGCGATCACCGCCGTCACGGGGACCGGCATCGACGACTTCGACACCGCCGGCATCCCGGACGCGGTGGCCGCGGCCCGCGACGCCGACGTCGCGATCGTGGTGCTCGGCGACCGGGCGGGCCTGTTCGGCCGCGGCACGAGCGGCGAGGGCTGCGACGTCGGGTCGCTCGTGCTGCCCGGTGCCCAGCAGGCGCTGCTCGACGCGGTGCTGGACGTCGGGACGCCCGTCGTCGTGGTGCTGCTGACTGGGCGGCCGTACGCGCTCGGCGCCGCGCCGCAGCGCGCGGCGGCGATCCTGCAGGCGTTCTTCCCCGGGGAGGAGGGCTCCGCGGCCGTCGCCGGCGTGCTGTCGGGCCGCGTGAACCCCTCCGGCCGCCTGCCCGTGAGCGTGCCAGGAAGGCCGGACGCCCAGCCCAGCACCTACCTCGCGGCGCGGCTCGCGAGCGGCAGCGACGTGTCGAGCGTCGACCCCGCGCCCGCCTTCGCGTTCGGGCACGGCCTCGGCTACACGTCGTTCACGTGGACCGACGCGGAGGCGCCCGAGCGGATCCGGCTCGGTGACCCGATCGAGGTCGCCGTGACCGTGCGGAACAGCGGCGACCGCGCCGGGACCGAGGTCGTGCAGCTGTACCTGTCCGATCCGGTCGCGAGCGTCGTGCGCCCGGTGCAGCGCCTCGTCGGCTACACGCGGGTGGACCTCGAGCCGGGCGCCGCCGCGCGGGTCCGGTTCACCGTGCCGGCGGACCTGGCGAGCTTCACCGGGCTGGGCGGGCGCCGGGTGCTCGAGCCGGGCGACCTCGACCTGCGGGTCGCGGCGTCCAGCGCCGACGCGCGCGCCGTCCTCCGGGTGCGGCTCGAGGGCGACGCGGTCGAGTACGACGACGCGGCCGACGCGGCCAGGGCGCTCACCTCGACCACGCAGGTGACCGCGCTGCCCTGACCCGGATCGCTAGGGTCGGCGCCATGACGACCGACGCGCCCGCCGGCGCGCCCGCGGGTGGCGCCGCGCGGCGGCGCCTGCTGGAGCGCGTCGCGGACCACGTGCTCGAGCACGGCGCCAGCGAGCTGAGCCTCAGCGAGCTGGCCCGCGCCGTCGGATCGAACAACCGGATGCTGCTGTACCACTTCGGCTCGAAGGACCGGGTGCTGAGCGAGGCCGCGCTCGTCGCCTACGGCCGGTTCCCGCACCTGGAGGGGGCGCTGCGCCGCCTCGGCGAGGAGGGCGACGACCTCCGAACCCGGCTGCTGCGGGCGTGGGCGGACATCGCCCATCCCGACAACGGCCCGTTCCTCGCGTTCTTCTTCCAGGCGTTCGGCGTCGCGCTGTACCGGCCGGAGCGGAACGCGGAGCTGTTCGCCCGGCTCGGCGCGGAGTGGGCCGGACCGGTCCGGGTCGTCCTCGAGCGGGAGGGGTTCGACCAGGACACCGCGCTCGAGCTGGCGACCGGGCTCGTCGCGGCGTGGCGCGGGCTGCAGTTCGACCTCGTGTCCGGCACGCCGCGGGAGCTGCTGGACCGCGCGTACGCCCGCCTCGTCGACGCCTTCCCGGTCCCCGGCAGGTCGTGACGCGCGCGAAACAGCGCGGAAACACCGGTCCTCTACCCTCCTGAACCGTTCGGTTCACTCATCCGGAGGAGGATCCGTGTCCCGCCTGACCCCGCTCGACGACCCCGGCGCGCTGCGCCGCACGTTCGCCCTGTTCCCCTCCGGCGTCGCCGCCATCGCGGCGGAGGTGGACGGGGTGCCGCGGGTCCTCGTCGCCTCCTCGTTCCAGGTCGGCATCTCCGCCGACCCGCCGCTGGTCCTGTTCGCCGTGCAGCGCACGAGCACGACGTGGCCGGTCCTGGGCCGCGCCGCCCGACTCGGGGTCTCCGTGCTCGGCGAGGTGCACGAGGCCGCCGCCCGCCAGCTGGCGTCCAAGGTCGTCGACCGCTTCTCGGGGATCGGGGTGGAGCGCACCGCCTCCGGCGCCATCCTGATCGAGGGGGCGCCCGTGCACCTCGAGTGCGCCGTCGAGGGCGGGATGCCCGCCGGCGACCACGACGTCGTGCTGCTGCGCGTCCACGCGCTCGCGACCGACCCCGCGGCCGAGCCGCTGGTCTTCCACCAGTCCACGTTCCGCCGGCTGAGCCCCGCCGGGATCGCGGCGTGAGCGCCCGCCGGCCGATCCGCCTCGGCATGTTCCAGGCGATGACGACGATGGGGCAGTGGCGCCTGCCCGGCAACACCTCCACGGGCTTCCTCGACCTGCAGCACTGGGTGGCGATGGCGCAGCGGCTCGACGCCGCCGGCGTCGACTTCCTGTTCCTGGCGGACGACTACGCCTATCCGGTCGTCGGCGGCCACGTCGTGCCGCGCGCCGTCGCGAGCGCGGTCCAGTTCCCGAAGGCGGACCCGGTCGTGCTGCTGTCGGCGCTCGCGCTCGCGACCGAGCGGCTCGGGCTCGTCACGACGGTGTCGACGACCGTCGAGCGGCCGCAGGTCGTCGCCCGCCGGTTCGCGACGCTCGACCACCTGACCGGCGGCCGGCTCGGCTGGAACGTCGTCACGGGCGCGGGCCAGAACGCCTCCGCGCTGCTGTTCGGCGAGCCGATGATCCCGCACGACGAGCGGTACGAGCGGGCCGAGGAGCACCTGCGCCTCGCCATGGAGCTGTGGGAGGGCTGCTGGGAGGACGACGCGCTCGTCGAGGACCGCGAGGCCGGGGTGTACGCGGACCCGGCGAAGGTGCACGAGATCGATCGCGACGGCCGCTTCCACCGCGCCCGCGGCGTGCTGACCGTGCCGCCGTCGCCGCAGCGGACGCCGCTGCTGTTCCAGGCGGGGGCCTCGTCGAGCGGCCGCGGCTTCGCGGCGGACTTCGCGGAGGGCGTGTTCCTGGCGAGCGAGCCCGCGGCGACCGCCACGCAGATCGCCGCCGTCCGCGACCTGCTCGACGCGAACGGGCGCGGGCGCGACGCGGTCGTGTTCCTGTCGGCCGGCACCTTCGTCGTCGCGCCGACGGAGGAGGAGGCGCTCGCGAAGCGCGCGGCGCAGTCGTCGTTCTGGACGCTCGAGGACGCCGCGGCCGCGTACGCGTTCTTCACCGGCCTGGACCTGACGACCATGGACCCGGACGGCCCGCTGACCACGACGGCGACCGAGACCGGCCGGACGAACGTCGAGCGGTTCTCCGGCGCGCACGGGGCCCCGGTCAGGACGGTGCGCCAGATCCTGGAGGAGTTCCAGAAGAACTCCGTCATGGGGGCGCCCTTCGTCGGCGACCCGGTGCAGGTCGTCGACCAGGCGGAGGCGTTCCTCGACGAGACCGGCGCCGACGGGTTCCTGGTGCAGCCCGATCCGACGGGCACCTTCGACGACTTCCTCGACCTGGTGCTGCCGGAGCTGCGCCGCCGCGGCCTGGTCGCGCAGCCGGACGCCGCACCGACCCTCCGGCAGCGGATGTTCCCCGCCGGCGACGCCCACCTGCCGGCGTCGCACCCGGGCGCCGCCTTCCGCCGCACGGGCGCGCCCGTCTGAGGCCGAGGGCTTCAGCAGGACAGATCGAGGGCTTCAGCAGGACAGAACGGCTTGGGCAGGACGATCCGGGCCGTTTCGTCCTGCTGAAGCCGTTCTGTCCTGCCATCGCCCTCGGGGTCGGCCTCGGGGTCGACGCGGCGGCAGGGCGGGCGCAGGGGCGCGCCGGTCCGCGGCCGAGGAACGTCGGCGGACGCGAGCGCGATGCCCGCTCCCTATGCTGGCGCGGTGCCGAACCCTGAACCTCGTGGGCGTTCGGGCGGGTCCGGGCGCCGCCACAACCTCGCGCTCGTGCTGCAGCGCGTGCACGCGGCGCCCCTCACGCGCAGCGAGCTGACACGGGTCAGCGGCCTCAACCGCTCGACCGTCGGCGCGCTGGTCGCGGACCTCGCCGCGCGCGGGCTCGTGGTCGAGGACCCGCCGTCGGCGCTCGGTCAGGTGGGGCGGCCGAGCCCCCTGGTGCGGGCGGGCGAGGAGCCGGTCGCGGTCGCCGTGAACCCGGAGGTGGACGCGATCACCGTCGCGCTCGTCCGGCTCGGCGGCGAGGTCGTCGCGGTCGACCGCACCCCGTTCCCCGCCGTGCCGGACGTCGAGGACGCCGTCGAGGCCTCCGGGGAGGCGCTCGCCCGGCTGCTGGCCGCCTCCCCGCACCACCGACCGGTCGGTGCCGGCGTCGCGGTGCCCGGCGTCGTCAGCTCGGCCGAGGGGCTGGTCCGCCTCGCTCCGCACCTCGGGTGGCGCGACGTGCCGCTGGCCGACCGGCTGGCCGAGCGCATCGCGCTGCCGGTCGCGGTCGCGAACGACGCGACCCTCGGCGCGCGGGCGGAGTGGCTGTTCGGGGCCGGGCGGGGCGTCGGCGACCTGGTGTACCTGTACGGCGGGGCCGGCGGCATCGGCGGCGGGATCGTCGCCGGCGGCGTGCCGCTCGCCGGGGCGACGGGCCACGCGGGCGAGCTGGGGCACGCGATCATCTCCTCGAACGGCGTGCCGGACACCCTCGGCGTGCGCGGCACGCTCGAGTCCGCGGTGCAGCGGGTCGCCCTGCTCGAGGTGCTCGGCCTGCAGGACGCACCCGCCGACCGGCTGGAGGCGAGCCTCCTCGCCGCGGCGGACGAGCCCCGCGTGGCGGCCGAGGTGGGCCGCCAGGTGGAGGCGCTCGCCGTCGCGATCGCGAACGCCGTCACCGTGCTCAACCCCGCGCGGGTGATCCTGGGCGGGTTCCTGTCCGCGCTCGCGGCGGTCGCGGGGGAGCGGCTCGACCGGCTCGTCGCCGAGCGGGCGCTGCCCGGCATCGGCGAGCGCGTCGAGATCCGGCGCAGCGAGCTCGGCTCGCGCATACCGCTGATCGGCGCGGCGGAGCTCGCGTTCGCGCCGCTGCTGGCCGACCCGGCGGCCTACCGCCACTGAGCGCCTCCCGCGCTTCGGGACCGCACGCCTGCCGCTTCCGGCACGCGCTTCGGGGTGTGGGGTGCCGGAAGCGGCAAGTCCGCGGTCCGTCGGGCGGAGGGGTCAGCCGCGGAGCGCCGCCAGGATCGCGCCCGGCAGCAGCCAGGGGGCCTTCCCGGTCGCGAAGCCCGTGAAGCGCTTCGCGAACGGCGTGCCGGTGCGCGACGACAGGAACCACGGCGGCTTGGGCGAGATGGACCGCTCGCCGGCGAGCACGGAGGCGGGGAACGGCCGGAACGGCCCGTGCACGACGGTGCGCTCCACCCCGTCGATCAGCAGCGCGTTGTGCACGACCCCGATGCCGGAGCGGACATCGGCGATCGTCGCGCCCGGGTAGGCGCCCCACGGCGCCGCGGGGAAGAGGAACGCGGCACCGGTCCACGCGTTGATCGCGATCGTGCCGTAGCGCAGCGCGGCGATCGCCCGGCCGAAGCCCGCGCCGAGCGCCGTCCGGTCCTCCGGCCGGATCAGCACGTTCGCGCCGAGCTCGCCGACCAGGTCCTCGTTCGCCACCCGGACCGCCTCGTCGAGGAACGCCTGCCCGGTGCCGGGCACGTCGACGACGCCGAGGACCGGCGCGAACCACTCCGTCGTCCCCATCCGGCCCGGGTCGGCGCCCACGTCGACCAGGAGCCGCCCGCCGTCCGGCCCGAGCCGCTGGGCGTCGGGGTAGTCGGCGAGTGCGGTGGCGCACCGGTCCGCGCCGCCCGGGTACCAGGCGGGACGCGGCGGGGCGGCGTCGAGCGCGCGCCGCAGCTGCACGAGGAACGCCTCCCGCTGGGGCCAGTCCGCGGAGAGCAGCAGCACCTGGCCGGCGACGCAGTCGTAGCCGCCGTTGTGCAGGCGCATCGTCGCGACGTGCTCGGCCTGGAACGCGAGGTCCTGCGCGGTCCACTCGCCCGGCACGACGACGACCGGGGAGGCGCCGCCCAGCTCGCTCGAGATCGGCACGCCGAGCAGGGGCGTTCCCGCCCGCCTCCGCGCCGCGGCGTCCTCCCCGGTGCCCCAGACGATCGCGTCGTGGCTCGCCGCGCTGCCCGTGATGTGCACGTGCCGCACGCCTGGGTGGTGGGCGAGGAAGCCGCCGACCGCGGCCCCGCCCTGCACGATGCGCAGCAGCCCCGCGTCGATCAGCGGCGCGAACGCGACCTCCAGCGGCTCCGCCATGCCGGCCAGCACCGGGTTCAGCTTGAGCACCGCGGCGCGGTTCTCCGCGACGAGTCCGTACAGCACGTCGAGCGGCGCGATCGCGGTGACGTTCCCGGCGCCGAGCACCAGGCCGACGCCCCCGGACTCGCCGACGCGCAGCGCGCCGAGGCCCGCCGTGAGCATGGCCCGCTGGTCGGTGACGCCCGGCGCGAACCAGACCTCGGCGCGGAAGCCGTTCAGCACGACCGCCTCGGTCGCGTCGAGCGGCAGCACGTCGACGGCACGTCGGCCGCCGGGCGCGTCGTGGAACCGCAGCCCACGCAGCGGGCTGCGGCCCTCCGCCAGCACGTCGAGCGTCGACGCCAGCCGGGCCAGCGCGGTCAGCGCGCCGTAGGGGCCGGCGAGCCACTCCTCGCCGACGAGCGGCGAGTCCGGGTCGAGCCCCTTGATGCCCGCCGCGGTCGACGCCCAGGTCTCCGCAGCGGCGGCGACGCTCGCGTGCGTCGTCCGCAGCAGCGCGGCCCGGTCGGTCAGCGATGTGACCGCCCAGCGGTCCGCGCCCTCCTGCAGCTCGGCGATCAGCCGACCCAGCAGGACCTCGTCCACCTCGTCCGAGACCCGTGCGATGCCGACGCTCATCAGCGCCCTCCCTCTGCCCCCGCGCAGCGGGAATGGTAATCCGCAGAATCGATGCCGTGGGGCCGGACCAGGCAGGATGGACGACGCGAACGAGGAGGTCCACGCATGCGGAACTGGTCAGGAATCTACGAGTACCGGGCGACCGCGGTGGAGGCGCCGCCGACCGTCGAGGCGGTGCAGGACCTCGTCGCCCGGTCGCCGCGCGTCCGCGCGCTCGGCACCCGGCACTCCTTCAACGACCTCGCCGACACCGACGGCGTGCTGGTCACGACGACCGCGATCGACCCGTCGTTCGACCTCGACACCGACCGCCGCGTCGTCACCGTCGGCGCCGGCACGCGGTACGCGGCCGTCGCGACGTACCTGACCGACCGCGGGTGGGCCCTGCACAACATGGGCTCCCTGCCGCACATCTCCGTCGGCGGCGCGATCGCGACCGGCACGCACGGCTCCGGCGACCTGAACGGCAACCTCTCGACGGCGGTCCGCGGCCTGCAGATCGTCGGCCCGGACGGGTCGCTGCGCTGGGTGCGGCACGGCCACCCCGACTTCCCCGGCTCCGTCGTCGCGCTGGGGCTGCTGGGCGTCACGGTCCGGCTCGAGCTGGCGGTGCAGCCCTCGTACCTCGTGCGGCAGGACGTGTACCGCGGCCTGCCGTGGGCGACCCTGCTCGCGGACGTGCCGGCGATCACCGGGGCCGGCTACAGCGTCAGCGTCTTCACGGACTGGGCGACCGACCCGATCGGGCAGGTCTGGGTGAAGCGGCGGCTCGAGTCCGCCGACGAGCCGGTGCCGGACGAGCTGGCCGGAGCGGTGCGCATCGAGGGCGCCTCCCAGATCCTGCCGTCGGAGGACGACAACACGACGCAGCAGGGCGTCGCGGGCGCCTGGTCCGCCGCGCTGCCGCACTTCCGCATCGAGTCCACCCCGAGCAACGGGGACGAGATCCAGACCGAGTACTTCGTCGACCGGGCCGACGCGGTCGGCGCCCTGGAAGCGGTGCGCGCGCTCGCCGCCGACATCGCCCCGCACCTGCTGATCACCGAGCTGCGGACGATCGCCGCCGACGACCTGTGGACCAGCATGGCGTCCGGCCGGGACTCGCTGGCGATCCACTTCACCTTCAAGAACGAGCCGGACGCGGTCGTCGCGCTGACGCCGCGGATCGAGGCCGCGCTCGAGCCCTTCGCGCCCCGTCCGCACTGGGGCAAGGTGCACACGCTCGCACCGGAGGCGATCGTCGCCCGCTACCCGCGGTTCGGCGACTTCCGCGACCTGGTGCACCGGACCGATCCGGAGGGGAAGCTGCGCGGGCGGCACACGCAGGCGCTGCTCGACGCGGCGGCGGGCGCATGAGCGACGCACCGCCGATCAGCGGCACGCGGATCGCGCTGCGATCCGGCGAGTACGCCGCCGACATCGCCTCCATCGGGGCGAGCCTGCGCACGCTCACCTCCGGCGGCCGCGACCTCGTCGTGCCCTTCGCCGCGGACGAGGTGCGGCCGCTGTTCCGCGGCGTGGTGCTCGTGCCGTGGCCGAACCGCGTGGTCGACGGGCGGTACGCGTTCGACGGCGTGGAGCAGCGGCTCGCGCTGACCGAGCCCGACCGCGGGCATGCGCTGCACGGGCTCGCCTGCTGGACCGACTACCGCGTGATCGAGCGCTCGGAGCAGTCGGTCCTGCTGCAGGCGGAGGTCGTCGCGCAGGCCGGGTACCCGCACCGCCTCCGTGTCGAGGTCGCGTACACGCTCGGCGAGGACGGCCTGACGACCGCGATCACCGCGACGAACACGGGCGCGACCCGGGCGCCCTACGGCGCCTCCGGCCACCCGTACCTCGTCGGCGGCCCTGGCCGGGTGGACGACTGGACGCTGCAGGTCGACGC
The DNA here is from genome assembly GCF_964245895.1 of uncultured Amnibacterium sp. GTDB lineage: Bacteria > Actinomycetota > Actinomycetes > Actinomycetales > Microbacteriaceae > Amnibacterium. Next base: position 986 of record NZ_CAXTOQ010000133.1, on the reverse strand, counting down.
CGCGCAGGTGCTGGAGGTGGACCCGGAGCGGCTGATCCCGCATGGCCTCCGCGCGGTCGCCGGCGGCGAGTTCGACTTCGCCGCCGGGCGACGGATCGGCGACCTGTTCATCGACCACGCCTTCACGGGGCTCCGCGAGCACCGGGCCCGCGTCGTCGCGGCCGACGGGCGGGGCGTGGAGGTGCGCTGGGACGCGGTCGCGCCGTGGGTGCAGGTGCACACCGGCGACCGCCCCGAGCCGGAGCACCACCGCGTGGGCCTGGCCGTCGAGCCGATGACCTGCCCGCCGGACGCGTTCAGCTCCGGCACCGACCTGGTCGTGCTGGAGCCGGGCGCCGCCCACACGGTCGCCTGGACGATCGCCGCCGTCTGACGGCGCTCCTCCGGCGACGATCCGAGCCCTTCAGCAGGAATCCGGGAGCCCTTCAGCAGGAAGAACTCCCATCGGCAGGAAGAATCGGCCGCGTTCTTCCTGCCGAAGCGGATTCTTCCTGCCGTCGTGCTCGAGGATTCCTGCTGTCGTGCTCCGGGGTCCCTGCTGAAGGGCTCGGGAGCGCTGGTCGGACTCAGACGCGGCGGCCGACCTCCCGGACCGGGTTCTCCAGCACGCCGACGCCCTCGACCGTGACGCGGACGACGTCGCCCGCCGCAAGGGTGAAGGACTCCGGCGGCACGATGCCGGTGCCGGTCAGCAGCACGGCGCCCGACGGGAACGGCATCGCCGCGAACAGCCACGCGCCCAGGTCCTCGAAGGACCGGGTGATGGCGGCGGAGGTGGTCGTCGCGTCGAACGCGGTCGCGCCGTCCCGCTCGATCTCGAGCCGGATGCCGAACGGGCCGTCGACCGCCCAGACCGGCACGATCGCGGGGCCGAGCGCGCAGGACGCCTCGTAGACCTTCGCCTGCGGCAGGTAGAGCGGGTTCTCGCCCTCGATCGACCGGCTCGACAGGTCGTCGCCCGGCACGTACCCGAACAGCTCGCCGGT
>NZ_CAXTOQ010000132.1:0-9910 GCF_964245895.1 uncultured Amnibacterium sp. | reverse complement strand
CACGGCGACGGCGAGCAGGGAACGGGTGTATCGGCGCATCGGCGCGGATTCTGGCCCTGCCACCTTCGTGAAGGCTGACGGTCTTTCGTCAGCCGGAAGGCGAGAGGTCGGGATCCGGCGCGAAGGCGGCCGTGATGCCGTCGTCGGTCGCGTCGATCGACTCCGTCGCGTAGTCGCCCTGCAGGTCGGACAGGAAGCGCAGCAGCACGCCGGTCCTGCTGCCGTCGGCCGGCACGCCCCGGCCGTCGATCTCGCTGATGGTGACGGTGGTCAGCACGCCGGAGTCGTCGCCCTTCGCGAGCCCGAACCCGGCGACGGCGATGCGGTGCTGGGTCACGAACTGCGCGAGCACCACCGCGATCCTGCTGTCGACCGCGCCGGCGAGCAGGTGCGCCCGGCCGGGGCCGTCGACCTCGATGCGCGGGTTCTCCGCGAGCTGGCGGCCGACGGTCCGCCGCAGCGCCGCCGCGGCCCGGCCGGCCGCGCTGGTCGGCGGCCGGACGACCGGGCCGGTCGGCGGCGCCTCCACCGCCCGCACCGCCATGGCGGTCGCTCCGGTGCCGAAGGCGGCGACCTCGAGGGAGCGGTCCAGCACCCGGTCGGCCGCGCCGGAGCGGTCGGGCGGCAGCGAGTCGTCGGTGACGACGTAGTCGGCGTCCCGCCAGGGCACCGAGCTCGCGACCGCCGTCGCCCCCTCCCGCGCGGCCCACCAGCCGACGTCCGCCCGGCTCGACGCCGCCAGGTCGGGCCACGCGCCGAGCCCGACGAGCACGGTCTGCCCGGCGGGCACGCTGGTGCCGACCCACCGCTCGGCCCGCGCGATCGGCTGGTCGGCGCCGCGGACCAGCCCGCCCAGCCCGACGAGCCACCCGACGACGGCGACCACGAGCACGGCGCCGATCCCGGTCAGCCAGCCGGAGCCGAGCACGCTGCGGACGAACAGCGGATGGCGCAGCTGCGTGAGGCCGACGTCCGCCGATCGCGCCACGACCGCCGCGACCGCCGGCAGCAGCAGCACGAGCGACGTCGTGGCGTCCGCGCCGAGCGGCCAGACCGCGACCGCGGCGAGCACGGCGACGAGGACGAGGACCGGCACCTCCCGGGGCCCGATCGCGACGATGCCGCAGGCGAGGACCGCGACGACGAGCAGCAGCGGATCGATCGCCAGCCAGTGCGCGAACCCCGCTGCGCCGATCGACGCCACCGGGCCCTGGGCCGCGACGAGGGCCTCGAGGGACGCCGTCGCGCTCGTGCGGGGCAGCGCCGCTGCCGCGGCCGCGGCGCCCGCGAGCGCCGCCGCCGCACCGCCGAAGCCGACCCCCAGCGCGACGAGCCTCCACCGGGCGGCCGCGTCCCGGCGCCGTCGCTCGCGCAGCAGCCGCAGGACCAGCAGCACGCCGAGCGGCAGGACGGCCGCCAGCAGCACCGGTGCGGAGGCGGCGGCGATCGCGGCCGCGATTCCGCTGCCGACGAGGGCGACGGGCCGCGGCCGCCCGAGCGCGAGCGGTGCCGCGAGGAGCAGCCAGACCACGCCGACCGCCGTCCCGGAGACCGCGGCGTGGGTGTCGATCGCGATCGGGGCGATGCCGAGGACCGCCGCACCGAGGCCCGCCGCCACGCCTCCGACGCCGAGCCGGCGCAGCGCCCACCACAGCAGCCCCACCTGCAGCACCGCGATCAGGAGCATCGCCCCGTGGGCTGCGGCGAGCACGCTCTGCGCCTGCCCGCCCTGCAGCAGGCGGATCAGCAGGCCCAGCTGCGCCCGGCCGAGCGTCGGCGCGGTCAGCCACGAGGTGGTCCCTGCCAGCGCGCCCGGCTGCGTGGCGACCCAGGCGGCGGCGAGGTCGAAGCGCGCGGCGCCGGTCGGCACCCGCTGCGCGACGGGGCTGAAGGCCTGCACCACGACGGTCGCCGCGATCACCGGCAGCAGCGAGACGACCGGCAGCAGGACCGCCGCCGGGCCGGCCGGGCGCGGCACCGCGAACCGGGACGCGGAGCGGTGCCGGGAGCGGTCCCGCCTCCCGGGGTCGTCCACGAGCGTCACGTCTCGGTGTCGGCGAGGCGCTCGCGATCCGCCGGCCGCTCCAGCAGCGCGGCCGGCAGCACGGCGCCGCGGCCGAACCGGAGCGCCGCGAGATCGGCCGCGGTCTCCGCGCCCCGCCACTGCTCCTGGTCGCTCCAGAGGCCGAGCAGCTCGTCCTCGGCCCGCAGCAGCTGCTCGCCCCGCGTGCCGAGCAGGCGCACGGCCCGGCCGCGCAGGTCGGCGGCGTCGAGCAGCGCGACGGTCTCCTCGTGGATGCGCCGGGCGAGATCCGTCGCCTCCGGCACGGTGTGCGAGCGCGTGATGGTCGTGAAGTCGGCGAACCGCACCTTCAGCGAGATCGTGCGCGCCCGGTAGCCGGCCTTGCGCAGGCGGACGGCGACGCGGTCGGCCTGGTCGAGCAGCTCCCGCTTCAGCGCCCCGACGTCGCGGATGTCCGTGCCGAAGGTGTTCTCGTGACCGATGCTCTTGTCGATGCGGCTCGTCGACACGTGGCGCACGTCGCGCCCCCAGGCGAGGTCGTGCAGCTTCCCGCCGGCGGCCTGGCCGACCCAGCCCTCGAGCACGTGCCTGGGCGTCTCCGCGAGGTCCTTCACCGTGCGGATCCCGCGGCGCTCGAGCGACTCGGCCGTCGCGGGACCGACCCCCCAGATCGCGCCGATGGGCAGCGGGTGGAGGAAGTCGATCGTCCGCTCCGGCGGCACCACGAGCAGCCCGTCGGGCTTCGACCGGGTGGAGGCGAGCTTCGCGATGAACTTCGTCGCCCCCGCTCCGATGCTGCAGGTGAGGCCGGTCTCCTTCAGCACCCGGGCGCGCAGGTCGGCGGCGATCGTCGCGGGCGGACCGAAGAGGCGCACCGCGCCGGCGACGTCGAGGAACGCCTCGTCGATGGAGAGCGGCTCGACGATCGGCGTGACGTCGCGGAAGATCCGCATCACCTCCGCCGACGCGTCGCGGTACTTCTCGTAGTGCGGGTGCAGCACCACGGCGTTCGGGCACAGGCGCAGCGCCCTGCCGACCGGCATCGCGGAGCGGATGCCGAACCGGCGCGCCGCGTAGTTCGCCGAGCTGACGATGCCGCGGCCGCCCTCGTGCCCGATGATCACTGGCCGGTGCACGAGCTCCGGATGGTCCAGCAGCTCGACGGAGGCGAAGAACGCGTCCATGTCGACGTGCAGGACCGTGGCGCGCGAGCTGTCGACGTCGTCGGCGGAGACCTGCCGCTCCCCCTGCCCGCCCTTCGCCACCACGGCGCCATCCTCCCAGCAGCCGCCGACCTCCCGCGCCCCCACCTCCCGCGCCCACGACCTCCCGTGCCGCCGACCTCCCGCGCCCCCGATCTCATGCGCTCCCGAGGGCTCCTCCGGGTGCGTGCCCGCGCCTCCGCCCCGGCCCCGCCCCGGCCCCGGGAGCTCCTCGAGCACGACGGCAGGAAGAATCTCCTTCGGCAGGAAGAATGCGGCTCGGATTTCCTGCTGATGCGCGTTCTTCCTGCCGAAGCACTGGAGAACTCCTGCCGAAGCGCGTTCTTCCTGCCGAAGCACTCGAGAACTCCTGCCGATGCACGTTCTTCCTGCCGAAGCACTCGAGAACTCCTGCCGAAGCGCGTTCTTCCTGCCGAAGCACTCGGGGTTCCCGCCCGGATCGGCGGAGGTGGCGCGAAAGAGCCGTCCGGCCCGCGGCTTCGCTGCGGGAATCGATCACTCCGGCGCGAGGCGTTCACTGCGGCGGCCGACGGGCGCCGCTGCGGGAGGCGGTGCGCGGCGCAGGAGGGGCTCAGCCCGGAGGGCGCAGCGGCTTGACCATCTCCAGCTCGAGCGACGGCGGGTCGAGCGGGTACGGCGCGGTCCTGCCGGTCATCACGAAGCCGCGGCGCCGGTACGCCTCCACGGCCCTGCCGTTCAGCTCGTTGACCTCGAGCCGCAGCTGGTCGCCGTGCCGCGCACCCCACCGCTCGATGCCGGCGAGCAGCGCGTCCGTGACCCCGGCTCCCTGGCCGCGGGCGTCGGGCGCGACGTAGACCGCGACGAGGGTCGGCACGCCCTCGGCGATGATGCCGGTCATCGTGCCCAGCCACCGGCCGTCGTCCGCCTCGGCGACGAGCTGCACGCGGTCCGGCCCGCCGCGGGCGCGGTGCCTCCAGTGCGACACCGGGTGCGCCTCCGCGGTCTCGAGCGTCTCCAGGTAGGCGATCGGCGTGTCCGCGAGCATCTCGAGCCGCAGCGCGCGGAGGCGCACCCAGTCCTGCTCCTCCACCTCCCGCACGGCGAACGCCGTCATCGCAGCGCCCCCTCGCGCAGCGCGCCGGCGAGCGCCCGCTCCTCCGCCGGGATCCGGAACCGCAGCAGCAGCACCGCGTTCAGCACCGTGAAGACGAGCGCGGTGCCCCACGCGGAGGCGATCAGCGGCAGCGCGATCCCCTCCACGACGACCGCGACGTAGTTCGGGTGCGGCAGCACGCGGTACGGCCCGCGCCGCACCAGCGGCAGCCCCGGTACGACGAGGATCCGCGTGTTCCAGCGCGGCCCGAGCGTGCGGATGCACCACCAGCGCAGCGCCTGCGACGCGAGCGCCAGCACCGCGGCCGGCACGGCGATCGCGGCGACGAACGGCCTGCCCGCCAGCAGCGGCTCGAGCGCGCAGGCCAGCAGCAGCACGGTGTGCAGCGCCACCATCGGCGGGAAGTGGCCTCGCCCGGACTCCCGGCCGCCTCGCGAAAGCGCCCACCGCGCGTTCCTGGCCGACACCGCGAGCTCCGCGAACCGCTCCACGACCGTGCCCGCGAGCAGCACGAGGTAGAGGGAGTACGCCGCCCACCAGCCCGCGCTCCCGGCGAGCAGCTGCGCGCTCACGCCGCGGCCAGGGCTTCCACGGGCTCCGGCCACCGCAGCAGCACGAACTCCGCGCTCACCCCCGGGCCGAGCGCGAACAGCAGCGCACGCTCCTCCGGGTGGTGCGCCGCCCGCAGCTCGTCCGCGAGCACGTGCAGGACGCTGGAGGAGGAGAGGTTGCCGACCGCCGCCATGGACGCCCAACTGCGGTCGAGCGCGCCGGCGGGCAGCGCGAGCCCGCGCTGGAACGCCTCGAGCACCTTCGGGCCGCCCGGGTGCGCGATCCAGGTGCCGACGTCGTGGAGGCCGAGGCCCTGATCGGCGAGGAAGGAGGCGGCGTCGGCGGGGAAGTTCGCGTCGATGACCTCGACCACGCCGGCGGTGAGGATCACCCGGAAGCCGGTCTCGCTGGGTCGGAACCCGATCACGTCGCCGCTGTCGGGGTAGAGGCGGCTGCGGCTCGCGACCACGTCCGGTCCGGTGATCCCGTCGCGGTCCGCACGCGCCGCGCCGACCATCACGACCGCGGCGGCGCCGTCGCCGAACAGCCCGCTGGCGACGAGGTTGTCCATCGAGTCGTCGTCCTTCTGCACCGTCAGCGAGCACAGCTCGACGGAGACCAGCAGCGCGACGCCGTCCGGATGGCCCTCGAGGTAGTCGTGCACCCGCGCGATGCCGCTGGCGCCCGCGACGCAGCCGAGGCCGAACATCGGCATGCGCTTGACGTCCTTCCGCATGCCCAGCCGCGGCACGAGCAGCGCGTCGACGCTCGGCGCCGAGATGCCGGTGACGGAGGTGAAGACGATCAGATCGACCGCGTCGGCGCCGAGCCCCGCGCGCGCCAGCGCCTCCCGCGCCGCCGCCTCCGCCAGCCGGGTCGCCTCCGCCACGAAGCGGTCGTTCGTCTGCCCGAAGGTCAGCGCGTCCCGGTACTCCTCGAGCGGCAGCACCAGGTGCCGGGTGCGCACCTTCGAGGACGCGTGCATCCGCCGCAGCAGCGCCTGACGACCCGGGTTCGTGGCGACCATCGGCGCGAGCATGTCGGTGATGGCCTGCTGCGAGTAGGTGTGCTCGGGCAGGGCCGTCGCGACGGCGGCGATGCGGGACACCTGCCGAACCGTACCCGCGAAACCGCCGGGCCCGGCGTGCACCGGGGCGACCCACGGGCTCACTAGTCTCCGCTCGTGCCGATCATCGACAACGCCGTCTACGTGGACGGCAAGCGCACGCCCGACCCGGCGAACCTCGAGGAGACGTTCGACCTCGTCCGGGCGAGGAAGGGCTTCGGCTGGATCGGCCTGTACCGGCCCGACCCGGCCGAGCTGCAGTCGGTGGCGAAGGAGTTCGCTCTGCACCCCCTCGCCGTGGAGGACGCGCTGGAGGGGCACCAGCGCGCGAAGATCGAGCGCTACGGCGGGGACCGCTTCGTCGTCCTGCGCCCTGCTCGGTACATGGACGCGGAGGAGCGGGTCGAGTTCGGCGAGGTCGACCTGTTCCTCGGGCCGGACTTCGTGGTCGTCGTGCGGCACGCGGAGGCGCCCGACCTGAAGGCGGTGCGCGCGCGGCTGGAGTCGGAGCCGAAGCTGCTCGCCGCCGGCCCGCTCGCGGTCCTCTACACGGTGGCCGACCGGGTCGTCGACGACTACGGGCCGGTCGTGAACGGGCTCGAGAACGACATCGACGAGATCGAGGACCAGCTGTTCGCCGGCGACCACACCGTGTCGCAGCGCATCTACGAGCTGACGCGGGAGGTCATCACCTTCCAGCGCGCGATCGCGCCGCTCACGGCGATGCTGGAGCAGGTGCGGACGGAGCTCGACGGGCAGGAGGACCTGATCGAGGTCCGCCGCGGACTCCGCGACGTCCTGGATCACGTCACCCGGATCCAGGAGCGCGCTGACGGCTTCCGCGTGCTGCTGCAGAACGCGCTGACCGTCAACGCCACGCTCGTCGGGCAGCGGCAGAACGACCAGATCGAGCAGCTGAGCCGGGACAGCTTCGAGCAGGGCAACCAGGTGAAGAAGGTCTCGTCCTGGGCGGCCATCGGCTTCTTCCCGGCCAGCCTCGCGTCGATCTGGGGCATGAACTTCCACTACATGCCCGAGCTCGACTGGCCGTTCGGCTACCCGCTGGCGCTGCTCGCGATGATCACGCTGGGCGTACTGCTCTACCTCGGGTTCAAGCGCCGCAACTGGCTCTGACGTCCTTCGTGGACCCGGGGATCCGCGCGCGGAGCGCCGCAGATCCCCGGATCCACGAGGGATCAGTCGACCAGCGCTGCGTCGAGGGTGATGTCGACGCCGGTGAGCGCCTTGCTCACAGGGCAGCCGACCTTCGCGGCCTCGGCCGCCTTCGTGAAGCCGGCGGCGTCGAGCCCCTCGACCTCGCCGCGCACCGTGAGCGCGATCCCGGTCAGCCGGAACCCGCCCGCGCTGTCCGGGCCGAGCGAGACGTCGGCCTTGACGTCCAGCGACACCGGGGTGCCGCCCGCCTCCGCGATCTCCGCCGACAGCTGCATGGCGTAGCAGGACGAGTGCGCGGCCGCGATCAGCTCCTCCGGGCTGGTCGAGCCGCCCGCGTCGTCCGCGGCGCGGCGCGGGAAGGACACGTCGTAGGTGCCGACCTTCGAGCTGCTCAGCTCGACCTGGCCGCTGCCGTCCTGCAGCCCGCCGTCCCAGGCGGTGCGAGCGGTGCGAGTGGGCATGGATGCTCCTTCCGAGCGGATGGGCCGGTCCGGCCCCGATCCACGCTAGGACGCCGCGCCTGAGCGTCCGGCCGCCCCGGAGCCCGCCAGCGCGCGGAGGCGGATCCGCGCCTGGCCGGGCGCGGCGGCCTCGCCGAGCAGCCGCGAGGTCGACGCCAGCACCGCGCGTGTCGCGGCCTCCTGCACGGGCCGGGCGGGGCGCAGGCCGAGCAGCGCGACCGTCGGCGGCGGCAGCGTGGCGACGGCGCCGGTGAACAGCGCCGGGTAGGTCGGCTTCAGCAGCGCGGGCAGCGGCGGACGGCGGATGAACCGGACCGCCTCCCGCACGCGGTCGTCCGAGCGGAGGACGCCCGCCTCGCGGATCGCGGTCAGCCGCTCGTCGAGCTGCCGCACGCTGCGCGGCGGGTCCGGCACGCCCATCAGCTCGCCCGCGACAGCCCAGTCCCGGACGTACGCGTCGGAGCCGCCCGGCACCGGCCGGCCCGCGTAGCGCTCGAAGGCGCGCAGGAACGAGTCCGTGAAGGCGAGGTGCACCCAGGACACGAGGTCCGCGTCCTGCGCGGCGTACGCGACGGCACGACCGTCGCCGGTCGTGTACGTGCCGGTGACGCGCTCGTGCAGCCGGCGCACCCACGTGCTCGCCGCCTCCGCCTGCGCCCGGCTGCCGTAGGTGACCGTGGTGATCCAGCGGATCGTGCCGTTCAGCCGGCCGAGCGGGTCCTCCCGGTAGCGGGAGTGGTCGTGCACCCCCGCCATCGCGCCGGGGTGCAGCGCCTGCAGCAGCAGCGCCCGAGGTCCCGCGACGAGCGTCGCGATGTCGCGGTGCACCTCCCACGCGGCGCTGCCCTCCGCGAAGTACCCGGGATCCGTGCCGCGCGAGAGCTCCTGCGTCCACTCGGGGACGCCGGTCGGCTGCCCCGACAGCACCTGCAGCACGCGTCGGCGCAGCGGAGCGGTCAGCAGCATGCGGCGATCCTGCCCGGCACGGCGGGGGCGGCCGGCCCGGCCGGACCGGACGCTCTGCGGATCCTCAGCAGGCGGGGCCGGTCAGAAGTCGCCGCCGAAGTCCCCGAAGTCGCCGAGGCCGCCGCCGATGTCCCCGAACCCGTCGCCGACGTCCGTCACGCCGCCGCTCACGTCGGAGGCGAGGTCGCCGATCCCGGGCAGCACCATGTCGGCGATGGCTGAGCCGATCACGACGCCGGCGACGGTGCCGAGCAGGGAGCCGCCGATCATCGTGCCGAGACCGGGGCCGCGTCCCGCCCCGCCGCCCCCGGACCCGAGCGTGCGCTCGAGGAAGCCCGGCTGCCGCAGCTCGGAGCGGGTGGCGCTGCGGGCGAGGGTGCGAGGATCGTCGGACGCCGGCCGGTCCGCTGCGGCCGCGTTCTGCGACAGCTCCTCGAAGACCAGCGCGCGCTGCTGCGGGGTCAGCTTGGCGAACGCCTCCGCGTGGACCTCCTCGACCGCGTCGGGCGGCGCCGTCCGCAGCAGGTACCGGTACCGGTCGACCGCGATGTCGTCGTCCGACCGCGGCCGCTGCACCGGGGTCGTGCCCGTCGAGGTCGATCGGAACTCGGAGTACCCGCCGCGCGGCGCGGCGTTCCGCGACGTGTCCTCGTCGCCCAGATAGCTCTTCAGTCGGTCCAGCAGACCCATGGCGTCGTCCCTCCTCGGCCGGTTGGAAAGGACCGTACGGGGCGCACCCGCGGAGCGACGAGGAGGCGGCTTTGCATCGGCCATGAGCGGCCCGAGTGCAGCGCACGCTCAGCGTCCGCGCGGCCCGTGCCCGAGGAGCGCTCCGTACGCTCACCCGATCGACCGGGAGGACAAGCCATGACCAGGTTCGGGTACACCCTGATGACCGAGCAGAGCGGGCCGAAGGACATCGTGCGCTACGGCGTGCAGGCGGAGGAGGTCGGCTTCGACTTCGCGGTGTCGAGCGACCACTACTCGCCGTGGCTGACGGAGCAGGGGCACGCGGGCAACGCGTGGACGATGCTCGGCGCCGTCGCGCACGCCACGCAGCGCATGGAGCTGATGACGTACGTGACCTGCCCGACGATCCGGTACCACCCGGCCGTCGTCGCCCAGCAGGCGGCGACGCTGCAGATCCTGGCGGACGGCCGCTTCATGCTCGGCCTCGGCTCCGGCGAGAACCTGAACGAGCACGTCGTCGGCGAGGGCTGGCCGCCGGTCGCCCAGCGCCAGGACATGCTCGAGGAGGCGGTGCAGATCATCCGCGCGCTGCACACCGGCGAGCTCACGACCTGGGACGGCGACTGGTTCCGCGTCGACTCGGCCCGGATCTGGGACGTGCCGGAGGGCGGTGTCCCG
>NZ_CAXTOQ010000131.1:0-9915 GCF_964245895.1 uncultured Amnibacterium sp. | reverse complement strand
GCAGCAGGCGCGGTCCCGCTTCGCATCGCCCGTTCCCTGCCCTGGCCGACCGGAGGAGACGATGTGCGCTTCGCTGTCGCGTTCGTGACGATGCTGATCGCGCTGGTGCTCGTCGGCACCGGCTTCGCGCAGCGCACCCTGCTGAAGCCCGCGGATCACGTGAGCGTGGCCGCGGACGTGCCCGGCGACACGCACTACGTCGTCATCCCGGGCTCGCTGCTCGCCTCCCACGGCAGCGGCCAGCAGCTGCAGCTCGCCGGCAGCGGCACGGTGTTCGCCGGGTACGGACGCACGGCGGACGTCACCGCCTGGCTGTCGGGCCAGCGGTACACCGAGCTGCAGGTCGCGGACGGCGGCACCGCCGTGACCTCGGTCGCGCGGACCGCGCCCGTCGTGAACGGGCTGCGCGGCGGCGCCCCGGACCCCGACGGCTCCGACCTGTGGATGGAGCAGCGGACCGCGCAGGACCGGCTGGACTGGAAGACGAACCTGCCGCGCTCCGTCTCGGTCATCGTGGCGTCGGACGGCGCCGGCCCCGCCCCGTCGACGGTCCGCATCACCTGGCCGGTCGACACCGCGACGCCGCTCGCCGTGCCCCTGATCGTGGCCGGCGGCCTGCTCGCCGTCGTGGGGCTGCTGCTGCTCGCCTGGGCGCTCGTCCACGTGCGGCGCAGCCGCGGTCCCCGCCGGAAGGCGCCGCCGAAGTCGCCGAAGCGGCCGCAGCCGCCCCGGTACCGCCCGCAGCGCCCCTCCTCCGCCCCTCCCGTCGCCCAGCGGGGCCGGCGCAGCGTGTCGCACCGGATCGCGCTCGGCGGCGCGGGCGTCGTCGCCGTGCTGGTCGGGGCCGTGCTCGTTCCGGGCGGTGCGGCGCCGGCGGGGGCCGCGACCAAGCCCGTCGAGGCGTCCATCACCGAGCCGCAGGCGACGCGCATCGCGCACCGCGTGGCCGAGGTGGCCGCTGCGGCGGACAAGGCTCGCGACGCCGGCGCCGCGGCGGAGCGGTTCGCCGGAGCCGCGCTCGCGCTGCGCAAGGCGTCGTACGCGATCAGGGCGAAGGACAAGGGCGCCGACCTGCCGCAGGCGGTGCCGCTGAAGAACGCGACGACCCGGCTGATCCTGCCCGAGGCGACGGCGACGTGGCCCCGCACCCTCTTCGTGGTGCTCGAGGACCCGGCGAAGAGGACGGGAACGAAGAAGAGCGCGCCGCTCGCGCTGGCGATGGTGCAGGCCGACCCGCGCGCCGACTACAAGGTGCACTTCGCGATGTCCCTGCAGCCGTCGGCGGTCCTGCCCGACCTGCCGTCCGCGCTGAACGGCGCGACCCGCCTGAACGATGCGACGCCGGTGCTCGAGATCGCGCCGGGGGAGCTGGGCGCGGACTACGGCGCGCTGCTGCGCGACTCCGGCAGCGCTGCCGCGAAGCAGTTCGACGTCTCCCACGACGAGCTCGCGGAGGGGGTCGGGGAGGCGGCGAAGAAGAAGGTCGCCAAGAAGCTCGGCTCGACCGCGGGGATCACGTTCAAGGACCTCCCGTCCGGTCCCGGCTCCGTCGTCGCGCTGTCCACCGCGAAGGCGGGCGCGCTCGTGGCCGTGCAGCTCGACGAGCAGTGGACCGTGAAGCCGAAGCGCACCGGGGTGACCGTGCGGCCGAGCGGCGGGACGCGGATCCTGTCGAAGATCTCGGCGACGTCGAAGGGCATCGTCTCCGTCTACGGCTACCAGCTGCTCTTCGCGGTGCCCTCAGCCGGCTCGAACGAGCCGGCCGTGCTGCTCGGCTACGCTCAAGGGCTGGTTTCCGCGAAGGAGTTGTGACGATGGCCGCTGTTCCCAGCCCGCCAGGCGGCGGCCTGCGAGGGGCGGTCGACCTGTCGCCGCTCGTCGCCAGGCAGACCGCGCAGACCGCGCAGCAGCCTGGGCAGCAGCCCGCCGATGGCGGCGCCCCGGCCGCTTCCGGGGTGGTCGTCGAGATCGGTGACGCCGAGTTCCCGCAGCTGATCGAGCTGTCCCGCACGGTCCCGGTCGTCGTCGCGCTGGTGGCGACCTGGAGCACGCCGTCGCAGGACCTGATCACGTCGTTGCGCCGGGTCGTCGAGGCCGCGGCCGGTCGTCTGGTGCTCGCGGTCGTCGACTCCGACGCGAGCCCGCAGGTCGCCGCGGCGTTCCAGGCCCAGTCCGTGCCGACCGTGGTCGCGCTCATCGCCGGCAGCCCGGTCCCGCTGTTCTCGGGCGTGCTGCCGGAGGACCGCATGGCGCCGCTCTTCGAGCAGGTGCTCGAGCTCGCGGCGCAGAACGGCGTGACCGGCAGCGTCCCCGCGGACCCGGGCGCGGAGGACGCGCCCGCGGCCGAGCCGGAGCCCGAGCCGCTGCCGCCGCTGCACCAGGAGGCGTACGCCGCGATCGACCGCGGCGACTACGCCGAGGCGGCCCGCCTCTTCCGCACCGCGATCGCGCAGGACCCCAGGGACACCGCGGCGCCCGCCGCGCTCGCGCAGGTGGAGCTGCTGGACCGCCTCCGGTACGTACCCGACGGCGCCCGCGAGTCGGCCGCGGCGGCGCCGGCGGACGTGCAGGCGGCCCTCGCGGTCGCCGACCTCGATGTCGCGGGCGGTCACGTCGAGGACGCCTTCGGGCGGCTGCTCGACGCGTTCGCGACGGCGGCGCCTGACGAGCGCACCGCGATCCGCACCCGCCTGCTCGACTACTTCGCCCTCACCGGCGTCGACGACCCGCGCGTCGCGGCCGCCCGCCGCCGCCTGGCTTCGCTCCTGTACTGAGCGGACCCCCGTCTCGCGCGGTAGCCCGCACCTTCGCGCGGTAGGCGTACCCACCGCGCGAGGGTGGGAGTACCGCGCGTCCGGGTGGGAGTACCGCGCGAGCGCGGCTCAGTACGCGCCGGTCGAGGTGGCGACGGCGCGGGCGGTGCGCCACAGGATCTGCAGGTCCTGCGTCATCGACCAGTTCTCGACGTAGTACAGGTCCAGGCGGATGCCGTCGGCCCAGTCCAGGTCGGAGCGGCCGCTGACCTGCCAGAGGCCCGACAGCCCCGGCGTGACGGCCAGGCGGCGCAGCTCGCGGCGGTCGTACTCCGAGACCTCGGAGGGCAGCGCGGGGCGCGGGCCCACGAGGCTCATCTCGCCGCGGACGACGTTGATCAGCTGCGGCAGCTCGTCGAGGGAGAAGCGGCGCAGGACCTTGCCCACGCGGGTGACGCGCGGGTCGTCGGGCATCTTGAACATGCCCTTGCCGGAGTCGTCCGTCAGCTCGGCGCGACGGGCGTCCGCGTCGGCGGACATCGAGCGGAACTTGAGGATCGAGAACGGCTCGCCGTCGCGGCCGATGCGCTCCTGGCGGTAGAGCACGCCGCCCGAGCTGTCCCGCTGGATGAGGATCGCGATCACGGCGAGGACCGGCGCGAGCAGCACGAGACCGATCGAGGCGGCGGCGACGTCGAACAGGCGCTTCGCGACCCGGCCGGCACCCGCCTGGTGGGGCGTCTCGACGTGGATCAGCGGCAGGCCGGCCGCCGGTCGGAGGTGGATGCGCGAGCCGCCGACGTCGGTGAGGCTCGGCGCGACCACGAGGTGGTGCTTCGGGTCGAGGTGCCAGGCGAGGTCGCGGATGCGCTCCGCCGACAGGTGCTCGCTGCTCGTGGCCATCACGGTGTCGGCGCCGAGCACGCGGAGCGCGGTCGGGACGTCGTCGACGCGGCCGACGATGGGCAGGTCCGCGACGGACCCGTGCGACGCGCCGTCGGTGAGCGCGACGCCGACGACGTGGTAGCCGTGGGCGGGGTGGCGGGCGAGGTCCAGGGCGGTGCGGACGACGGTGTCGGTCGAGCCGACCAGCACGACCCGGTGCGAGTCGAGGCCGGCGGCGCGCCTGGCCACCAGCCGCTTCCGCCACGCCCAGCGGCTGAGGACCAGCAGCGCGGTGCCGGCCGGGACTACGACGCCGGTCCAGATGCGCGAGAGGTCGATGCCGAGGAAGAAGCCGACGACGATCAGGAGGACGAACGTGGCGATGCCGGCGCGGATCACGCGGCGGTACTCGGTGCTGCCGTTGCCGATCTCGTCCTCGTCGCGGGTGTCCAGGACGCCGAGCGCCAGCAGCCACAGGGCCGCGAGCGCCAGGGAGACGACCGGGTAGGGCACCGAGGCGGTGTACTGCCCGTTGGTCGAGACGGCGGCGACCTCCGTGCCGATCAGCGCGAGGTGGGCCACGAGCACGGTCCCGCCGACGATCAGCGTGTCCGTGACGGCGAGTCGCCTGGCCAGGTGCTGGGACCAGCGGGTGGGCGCGGCGGTGCGCAGCGCACCGGCCTGGATGGTGAGGGGGGAGGCGGTCATGATCCTCGGCGTCCGTATGGGGGTTGGACCCGGGTCGGCGGCGTTTCGGGCGCCGGCGGTCCGGTGGTGCGGCCGGGACGGGGCTGCGCGGGGGGCGCACGTCGCCGGACCGGGGAGGGGGTCTGCGGGCCGTCGGGGAACGGTCCGGGTCGGATGGGCGGCCGGCGGGCGCTCGGGGAGCGCGCCGATCGTCCTTGGGGGTGATCCGAAGGTATTACCGCAGGACCCCGCGCGACAAGCCGTGTCCGCAATTCTGCGGACCCCCGTTCGGGGCACACGACGGCGCCGCGCGGACCTCGAACATGCCCGCCCCGGCTCGGGGCGGGCAGCTCGAGGTCCCGGACGGACCTACCTGCGCGTCCTCGGGCGGAGGAACAGGGCGCCGAGCGGCGGCAGGGTGAGCACCGTGGAGGCGGGCAGGCCGTGCGACGCCTCGGACTCGGCGACCACGGAGCCGTAGTTCCCCACCCCGGAGCCGCCGAACTCCTCCGCGTCGCTGTTCAGGAGCTCCTCCCACGTGCCGGCGAACGGCAGGCCGACGCGGTAGTCGCCGATCGGGCGGCCGGAGAAGTTGAAGATGCACGCGACGGGGTTGCCGTCGCGGTCCCAGCGCAGGAACGCGAGCACGCTGTTGGCCGCGTCGCTGCCGTCGATCCAGCTGAAGCCGGCCGCCGTGACGTCCTGCTGCCAGAACGACGTGTTCTCGCGGTACACGCGGTTCAGCTGGCTCACGTACCCGAGCAGCGCCCGGTGGGCCGGCTGGTCGAGGATCCACCAGTCGAGGCTGCGCTCCTGGCTCCACTCGCTGCGCTGGCCGAACTCCTGGCCCATGAACAGCAGCTGCTTGCCGGGGTGCGCCCACTGCAGGGCGAGGTAGGCGCGCACGTTCGCGAGCTGCTGCCACGGGTCACCCGGCATCTTGCCGATCAGGGAGCCCTTGCCGTGCACGACCTCGTCGTGGCTGATCGGCAGGATGAAGTTCTCGCTGAACGCGTAGAGGAACGAGAAGGTCAGCTCGTTCTGGTGGTGGCTTCGCCACATCGGGTCGTTCGCCACGTACCGCAGCGAGTCGTTCATCCAGCCCATGTTCCACTTCAGCCCGAAGCCGAGCCCGCCGTGGTCCGTCGGATGGGTGACGCCGCCCCAGCTGGTCGACTCCTCGGCCATCATCATCACGCCGGGGTGCAGCTTGTAGGCGGTGGCGGTGGTCTCCTGCAGGAACGTGATCGCCTCGAGGTTCTCGCGGCCGCCGTACCTGTTCGGCAGCCACTGCCCGTCCTCGCGGGAGTAGTCGAGGTACAGCATCGACGCGACCGCGTCGACCCGCAGGCCGTCGACGTGGAACTCGTCGAGCCAGTACAGCGCGTTCGCGACGAGGAAGTTCCGCACCTGGCTGTCGCCGAAGTTCGGGATCAGGGTGCCCCAGTCCTGGTGCTCGCCGAGCCGCGGGTCGCTGTGCTCGTACAGGGGCTCGCCGTCGAACCGCGCGAGCGCGAACGCGTCCTTCGGGAAGTGGCCCGGCACCCAGTCCATGTACACGCCGATGCGCGCCTGGTGCAGCCGGTCGATCAGGTACTTGAGGTCGTCCGGGTGGCCGAAGCGCGATGTCGGGGCGTAGTAGCCCGTCACCTGGTAGCCCCAGGAGGGCTCGTACGGGTGCTCCGCGAGCGGCAGGAACTCGACGTGGGTGAAGCCGGTCTCGTGCAGGTAGTCGATCAGCTGGTCGGCGGCGTCGCGGTAGCCGAGGCCCTGGCGCCAGGACCCGAGGTGCATCTCGTACACGCTGATCGGCTGATCGACGGGGTTCTCCGCGGCCCGCGCCGACAGCCAGGCGGAGTCGCCCCAGCGGTACGAGCTCTCCGTGACGACGCTCGCGGTCGCGGGCGCCTGCTCCGCGTGCCGCGCCATCGGGTCGGCCTTCTCGATCCACTCGCCCGAGCGGGTGAGGATCTCGAACTTGTACGCGTTGTAGGGGTCGAGGCCCGGGACGAACAGCTCCCACACGCCGTTGCCGTCGAGGCGGCGCATGGAGTGCAGCCGGCCGTTCCAGTTGTTGAAGTCGCCGATCAGCCGCACCGCCTGCGCGTGCGGCGCCCACACGGAGAACGACGTGCCCCAGGCGGCCCGGTCGACGCCGTGCAGCTCGCGGTGGTGGGCGCCGAGCATCTCCCACAGCCGCTCGTGGCGACCCTCGCCGAACAGGTGCAGGTCGACCTCGCCGACGCTGGGCAGGTACCGGTAGGGGTCGTCGGCGGTCCAGGTGGAGTCCGCGTAGACCGTCTCGATCTCGTAGTCCTGCAGGCCGGCGACGCCGACGCCCTGCCACACGCCCCGGCCGACGTGGCCCAGCTCGACGCGGGCGCCGGAGCCGAGCACGGCGACGACCTGCTCGGCCAGCGGGCGCAGCGCGCGGATCACGACCGCATCCGAGCCCTCGACGGGGTGCTGCCCGAGCACGGAGTGCGGGCCCGAGTGGGACCCGTCGGCGATGCGCGCGAGCACGTCGTCCGACGGCACGGGCGCCGCGGGCGCCGAGTCCGTGGCGGGTTCCGTCGCCGCAGCCGCGGGTGCCGCATCCACCGGCGTCGGATCCGTGGTCGCCGCATCCACCGGCGTCGGATCCGCGGCCGCGGCCGCAGCCGCGGGGTCGGTCACGGGCGTCGGGTCGGCGGCGAGGTCCGCCTCGGTCTTCTTCGGCATGGGGTCTTCCTCCGATCGCGCCGCCGGGGGTGCCGGCGGCGGCAGGGTCGTCAGTGCTCGTCGTCCTCGACGGCCAGGATGTGGACGGGCTCGACGAAGGGGTCGAGGCGTACGTACGCGTCGGCCCCCCACCGCCAGCGGGCGCCGGTGATCAGGTCGCGGACGACGAAGGCGTCGTCGGGCAGCCGGCCGAAGGCGGTCGGGTCGAGGTGCACCACCGTCTCCCGGGCGCCGTGCGGGTCCAGGTTTGCGACCACGATGACCGTGTCGGCGGCGCCCGTGCCGGTGAACTCCGCGTCGAGGTGCTTGCTGAACGCCAGCACCGCGTCGGACTCGGTCCAGTGGAAGCGGATGTTCCGCAGCTGACCGAGCGCGGGGTGGTGCCGGCGGATGCCGTTCAGCCGTGCGAGGTACGGCGCGAGGGTGCGGCCGAGCATCGCGGCCTTCGGCCAGTCGCGCGGACGGTACTCGTACTTCTCGTTGTCGATGTTCTCCTCGGCGCCTGGCCGGGCGACGTTCTCGATCAGCTCGTAGCCGGAGTACACGCCCCAGGTGGGCACCGCGGTCGCGGCGACGGCGGCGCGGATCCGGTACGCCGCCGGGCCGCCGAACTGGAGGTACGGGGTGAGGATGTCGTGCGTGTTGACGAAGAAGTTCGGCCGCATGTAGTCCGCGGTGTCCTGGGAGAGCTCGGTCAGGTACTCGGTCAGCTCCTCCTTCGTGTTCCGCCACGTGTAGTACGTGTAGCTCTGCTGGAACCCGACCTTCGCGAGCCCGCGCATCATCGGCGGCCGGGTGAACGCCTCCGCCAGGAACACCACGTCGGGGTACGCGCCGTTCACGTCGTGCAGCAGGCGCTCCCAGAAGCCGAGCGGCTTGGTGTGCGGGTTGTCGATGCGGAAGATGCGCACGCCGTGGTCGATCCAGACCTGGAAGACGCGGCGCATCTCGGTGTACGACCCCTCCGGGTCGTTGTCGAAGTTCAGCGGGTAGATGTCCTGGTACTTCTTCGGCGGGTTCTCCGCGTACGCGATCGTGCCGTCGGCGAGCGTCGTGAACAGCTGCGGATGCGTCTGCACCCACGGGTGGTCCGGCGACGCCTGCAGCGCGATGTCGAGCGCGATCTCGAGGTGCAGCCGCTTCGCCGCGTCGAGGAACGCGGCGAAGTCCTCCTCCGTCCCGAGGTCGGGGTGGATGGCGTCGTGCCCGCCCGCCTCCGAGCCGATGCCGTAGGGGGACCCCGGGTCGTTCGGGCCGGCCGTCAGCGTGTTGTTCGGGCCCTTCCGGTTCGTCCGGCCGATCGGGTTCACCGGCGGGATGTACACGACGTCGAAGCCCATGTCCGCGATGGCGGGCAGCCGCAGCGCGGCCGTGCGGAAGGTGCCGGAGGTCCAGCTGCCGTCCTCGTGCCGGACGGCGCCCTCGGAGCGGGGGAAGAACTCGTACCAGGAGCCGCGGCCCGCGCGCAGGCGCTCGACCCGGAGCGTGAGCGTGCGCCCGTCGGTCACCAGGCTGCGGATGGGCCGCGCGTCGATCGCGGCCGTCAGGGCGCTGGACGTGGTGGCGATTCGCAGCCGCGTCCGCGGCTCGGTGTCGGTATCGCGGACCGCGACCGCGGCGTCGGCCAGCAGACGGCGCTCGGCTGCGGTGCGCTCGGCTTCGGCAGCGGCGCGTTCCAGCAGCAGGGCGCCGGCCGTCAGCGTCAGCTCCACGTCGATGCCGGCGGGCACCTTGATCTGCGCGACGTGCACCCAGGTGGCCCAGTCGTCGGCGTAGGCGCGGATCCACCACGTCCAGAGGCCCGGACGGTCGAGCCGGTGCAGGATGCTCCAGCGGTCGAGGCCGGGGGAGTCGAGGTGCATGCGGCGCACCTGCTCGGGGCCGCGCGGCGGCTTGACGACCAGGTCCGCGCCCAGCAGGTCGTGCCCCTCGCGGAAGATCGTCGCGGCGAAGGGCACCACCTCGTCGACGAACGCCTTGGCGGGCCAGTGGTCGCCGGGTTGCTGCGGCGACACGTCCAGGATGGGGATGCGGCCGAGCACCGGCTGCCAGCGCGGTGGGCGGGGGGCGCGCCGGGGCGAGGTGCTGCGCGGCGGCGCCGAACCGGCGGGCAGCGACGCCGCCGCGGAGGATGCGCCGCGCCTGGTCGACGTGGCCCCCGATGCGGCCCGCGACCCCCGCTTGACGATCACGTCGTCGGACGCGGCATCACCGGATGCGGCGGCACCGCCGGAACCGGTGGCACCCGGCGCGTCGGCGTCCGCTGAGTCGGCGCCGGTTCCTTGCTGAATGTCCGCCACATGCGTCAGCCTACAAAGCGGGCTCCGCACCCGGCTGGGCTTCCGCTCAGATCTCGACATCGATGCATGCCCGCCGGGGCCCGAAGCGGGCGTCCGGTGTTGTCGGCCGTCTCGCCCCACGCCGTATGGTTGAGTGCGCATTCGCCCTTCCCGCACCGCGCACCCCGGGGGTTGACGTTCCGTGAAAGCCATCCGCCGATTCACCGTCCGCACGGTGCTGCCGCAGTCGCTCGCAGCCCTGGATGCACTGGCGGCCAACCTGCGGTGGTCGTGGCACGAGCCGACGCGGGCGCTGTTCGAGCAGGTGGATCCGCAGATCTGGGCGGGAATCGCCGGGGATCCGGTCGCGCTGCTGGGCGCGGTCAGCCCGCAGCGGCTGGCCCAACTGGCCGGCGACGGCGAGTTCGTCGCGCGGGCGAACGCGCTACGCGACGACCTGAACCGCTACAACGCCGAGCCCCGCTGGTACCAGACGCTGGCCGGGGCGCCGGCTCACATCGCCTACTTCTCGCCGGAGTTCGGCATCGCCGCCGCGCTGCCGCAGTACTCGGGCGGCCTCGGCATCCTCG
>NZ_CAXTOQ010000130.1:0-9922 GCF_964245895.1 uncultured Amnibacterium sp. | reverse complement strand
GGCGCCGAGGTGCTGCGGCGGCTGAAGGCGCTGCCGGGGTACGGCGACCAGAAGGCGCGGATCTTCCTCGCGCTGCTCGGCAAGCGCGAGCGGTTCGCCGGCGCGGGCTGGCGGGAGGCGGCGGGCGCGTACGGCGAGGACGGGTTCCGCTCGGTCGCGGACATCACCGACCCCGCCTCCCTCGCGAAGGTCCGCGAGTTCAAGAAGGCGGCGAAGGCAGCCGCGAAGGACTGAGCGACTGCGCCGGGCCGTCTCGCGGATCCGGATCGATCGCGCGACACGCCGCCTCCCGGCCCGCGGACGCGGCGCGCCGTCCCGTCCGTCCGGATCCGCGAGAGGGATCCGGATCCGCGAACGTGGTCAGGCGGGGCGGCGGGAGGCCAGGGTCGCGGCGAGCACGCCGAAGACCAGGAAGCCGAGGGTCGTGCCCAGCACGACCAGCATCGGGGCCACCCAGCTCCCGGTCGCCTGGTGCACCGCACCGACGGCGGGAGGCGCGGCGGCCGCGACGAGGTAGCCGCAGGTCTGGATGAACGCGGACAGCGCGGTCGTGCGGCGGGCGTCGCCGCCGACCTCCGCGATGATCGTGAACAGCGCGGTGAACCCGCCGCCCTGCGCGATGCCGCCGGTGATGCTGCCGATCAGGAAGTGCTCCGGCGCGACGAGCAGCACGAACGGCAGGCTGACCCACAGCACGCCGATCAGGCCGATCACCGTGCGGGGCCGGAAGCGGAGGCGCAGCAGGGGCACGAGGATCGCGCCCGCGATGCCGGCGAGCTGGAAGACGGAGGAGGCGGACCCCGCGACCACCGCGGAGTACCCGCGCTCGTCGGCGAGCAGGGTCGGCAGCCACGTCGTGATGCCGTAGTAGCTGCAGGACTGGGCCGCGAACGCCCCCGCGAGCAGGACCGCGAGCAGGTCGGGCCGGAACGGCGTGCGGACGCCCGCGTCGGCCGCGGGGGCGGCGAGCGCCGCGGCGCGGCGGGTCCGGCGGAGCACGACGAGCCAGACGACGGCGGTGAGGACGCCGGCCACGCTCCAGGCCGCGACCGCCGCCCGCCAGCCGAGCAGCGCCGCGAGCGGCACGGTGACCAGGGAGGTGATGACCGTGCCGACGTTGATCGCGACGGAGTAGACGCTCGTCGCCGCTCCCCGCCCGCGCGGCGGCACGTCCCGGCGGATCACCGTGGGCACGAGGACGTTGCCGATGGTGATCGCGAGGCCCAGCAGCACGACGGCGGCGATCGCCGTGCCGAAGCCGTCGAACGACCGCACCACCGTCGCGACGACGATGCCGCCGACGCAGACCTCGATGGCACCCTCGAGCCCGAGCCGCCGCGCGAGCCACGGCGCCAGCGGCGTCGCCAGGCTGAAGCAGAGCAGCGGGATCGTCGTGAGCAGCCCGAAGCCGGCGGGGGTGACGCCCCAGTCGCGCTGCGCCTCAGCCGCGACGGGCGCCAGCGCGACGAGCGGGCTGCGCAGCTGGAACGCGAGCAGAGCGATCGCGGCGAGCAGCAGCCCGATGCGCAACCGGGCGCTGCGCCCCTCCCCCGCCGCGCTCATCGCCGGCCCAGTCTGCCAGGCCGCTGACCCCCTCCCCTGGCCCTCCCAGCCCCATCCCCGCGATGATCGGACGCGGTGCCGCCACGAGCCGCACCACCGACCTGAAGGAGCATCGGATGCGCATCGGCGTCCCCACCGAGGTGAAGAACAACGAGTCCCGCGTCGCCCTGACGCCCGGCGGCGTCGTCGAGCTGCGGCGACGCGGTCACGAGGTGCTGGTGGAGGCGGGGGCCGGGCTCGGCTCGGGGTTCTCCGACGACCTCTACGCGGCGGCCGGCGCGACGATCGCCGACGGCGCCGCCGCGGTGTGGGGCGAGGCGCAGCTGCTGCTCAAGGTGAAGGAGCCGATCGAGCAGGAGTACGCCTTCCTGCACGCCGGACAGACGGTGTTCACCTACCTGCACCTCGCGGCGGACCGCGCGCTCGCCGAGGCGCTCGTCGCCTCCGGCACCACCGCGATCGGCTACGAGACGGTGCAGCTGGCGGATCGCAGCCTGCCGCTGCTGATCCCGATGAGCGAGGTCGCCGGGCGCCTGTCGGTGCAGGTCGGCGCGTACCACCTGATGCGGCCGGAGGGGGGCGCGGGGCTGCTGCTCGGCGGCGTCGCCGGCACCCCGAAGGCGAAGGTCGTCGTGATCGGCGGCGGCACCGCGGGCGAGCACGCGACGGCCGCCGCGGTCGGCCTGGGTGCCGACGTCACGGTGATCGACGTCGCGCTCCCCCGCCTGCGGCAGCTGGAGGTGCGGTTCGGCGACCGCGTGCAGACCCGCACCTCCACCTATGCGGAGATCGCGGACCAGGTGCGGGAGGCGGACCTCGTCGTCGGCTCGGTGCTGATCCCGGGCGAGCGCGCCCCGAAGCTCGTGACCGACGAGATGGTCGCCGCGATGCGGCCGGGCAGCGTGCTGGTGGACATCGCGATCGACCAGGGCGGCTGCTTCGAGGGCTCCCGGCCGACGACGCACGACGACCCGGTGTTCCGCGTGCACGACGCGGTGTACTACTGCGTCGCGAACATGCCCGGCGCGGTGCCGGCGACCTCGACGCGGGCGCTCACGAACGCGACGCTGCCGTACGTGCTCGCGGTCGCCGGGCAGGGCTGGGAGGCGGCGACCGCGGTCGACCCGGCGCTCGCGGCCGGCGTGAACGTGGCCGGCGGCGAGGTCGTCAACCCGCACGTCCGCAAGGCCCTCGACTAGCACCCTGTTCTGCATTGTGAAGGCGATCCGGCGCAGCCGGATCGCCTTCACAATGCAGGAAGTCGGGGTCAGGAGAGGAGGTCGCGGACGTCGTCGGCCGTGAGGGCCGCGGAGAAGGGCTCCCCGTCGTCGACGACCGCGTCGAACAGGTCCTGCTTGCGGCGCTGCAGGGCCAGCACCTTCTCCTCGATCGTGCCGGCCGCGACGAGGCGCCGCACGGTGACCGGCTTGTCCTGGCCGATGCGGTGCGCGCGGTCGATCGCCTGCGCCTCCGCCGCCGGGTTCCACCACGGGTCGAGCAGGTAGACGAGGTCCGCCTCCGTCAGGTTCAGCCCGAACCCGCCCGCCTTCAGGCTGATCAGGAACACGGCCGCGTCGCCGGAGCGGAACCGGTCGATCGCCGCGTCGCGGTCGCGGGTGCCGCCCTCCAGCAGCGTCCACGGCACCCCCTCCTGCTCGAGGCGCGCGCCGACGAGCCGGAGGTAGGAGGGGAACTGGCTGAACACGAGCGCGCGGCGCCCCTCCGCGAGCGCCTCCACCAGCTCGGCCGCGAGCAGGTCGAGCTTCGTCGACCGCACCCCGTCGTGCTCCTCGCCGATCAGCGCCGCATCGAGCGCGAGCAGCCGCAGCAGCGTCAGCGACCGCAGCACGATGAACCGGTTGCGGTCCATGTCGGGCAGCAGCCCGAACAGCTTGCGCCGCTCCCGCTGCAGCGTCACGTCGTACAGCGCGCGGTGGTCGGGCGCGAGGTCGACGGAGAGCACCTGCTCCTCGAGCGCCGGCAGCTCGGGCGCGACCTGCTCCTTCGTGCGGCGCAGCACGAACGGCCGCATCCGGGACCGGAGGCGCGCGAGCCGCTCCGCGCGGTGCTGCGCGTTCGCCTCCGGCGCGGTCCCCGCGCCGACCCCCTCCGTGTAGCCGGCGCGGAGGCCCTCGATCGGCCGCACGAACTCCTCGCGGAACCGGCGGACGGAGGGGAACAGCCCCGGCACGGTGAGCGCGAGGATCGCGTGCAGCTCCGTCAGCGAGTTCTCGAGCGGCGTGCCGGTGACGGCGATCGTGCGCCGGATCCGCAGATCCCGCACGACGTGGTGCGTGCGGGCCGCCGCGTTCTTCACCGCCTGCGCCTCGTCGAGCAGCAGCGCCGAGAACGCGCCGTCCGCGGCCAGCCGGCCGAACGCGGTCGCATCGAGCCGGAGGCGGGCGTAGGTCGTGACGACGAGGTCGGCGCCGGCGACCAGGTCCGCGATCCGGCGCGCGGGGCCGTCGGCGTCCACGATCCGGCTGACCACGAGGCCTGGCGTGAACCGCGCGGCCTCCGCGATCCAGTTGGAGGCCACCGACGTCGGCGTGACGACGAGGATCGCGCCCCGCTCCCCGGCGGGCACCGTCTCGCGCACGTGCTGCGCGAGCGCGAGGCACTGCACCGTCTTGCCGAGGCCCATGTCGTCGGCGAGCACCCCGCCCAGCTCATGCCGCCAGAGGAATGCGAGCCACTCGAAGCCCTGCTGCTGATACGGCCGCAGCGCGGCCAGCAACCCGGCGGGAGGCGGCACGGCCGACGGCGGCGCCAGCACCGCGTCGCGCAGCGCGCGCCACTCCACGGCCTCCTCGGTCGTGTCGGCGACGTCCTCGAAGTCGGTCCAGTCGGCGGCGCGCGCCCGCGGGACGGCGAAGCCGGACGCCCACTCGGGGATCTCGGCGGACTCCGCGACG
Source organism: uncultured Amnibacterium sp. (assembly GCF_964245895.1). GTDB lineage: Bacteria > Actinomycetota > Actinomycetes > Actinomycetales > Microbacteriaceae > Amnibacterium. Next base: position 5,444 of record NZ_CAXTOQ010000130.1, on the reverse strand, counting down.
AGGTCGACGAGGTCGCGGAGTCGCGGGTGGGACAGCGAGAGGAAGGTGCCGTCGACCAGCTTGAGCCGCCGCCGCCCGCCGGCGATCGCGCTGAACAGCGGGCCGAAGGGGATGTCGCGGCCGTCGACGGTCACGGTGACGCCGAGGTCGAACCAGTCCGTGCGCTCGGCAGGCGCGACCTTCACGTCGATGATCGGGTCGCCCGTGACGACGACCGGCGCGGGCGCACCGACGTGCTCGACGACCACGTCGGGCAGCGCGACGAGGCCCGGCAGCACGTCGGCCACGAGGTCGAGCGCCTCCTCGTCGGTCAGATCGCGGGGCATGGGCAGGCCGCGGCTCGGCCACCAGCCCTCCGGCAGCAGCGCCGCGACGGCCGCGGCGTCAGGGGCGCGTCGCGCGCGGAGGCGCTCCCAGCGCCAGGAGAGCGTCGCGGTGCCGTGGTCGCCGGTCCGCACCGTGAGCACGAGCAGCGGCGGCTGCGGCACCGAGAGCACGACGGAGGCGTCGCTGCTGACCATCGCGAACCGCTCCTGCAGGGCGGGCAGCCAGCGCTGCCGCAGCTCGTCCGCCGCCTCGAGCGGCACGACCAGCGGATCGCGGGCCAGCAGGGCCGGGTCGGTCGGCGCCGCGAAGGGCGCGAGCACGACCTGGCTGGGCGACGAGCCCGTCGCCCAGACGCCGTGGTCGCCGACGGCGTGGGCCCCCTCGACCGGGACCGCCTCCCCGTCGACCAGCAGCCGCGGCGCGACCCTGACCCCCTCCGCGACCTGCACGGCGTCGAGGGCGAGCGACGCCTCCCCGGCCAGGCGCGCGGAGCCGCTGCCGGGCGCCACCAGGGGGACGCCGAGCACCTCCCCCTGCGCGAGCAGGTCCCAGACGAGCGGGTTCGGCGCCTCGTCGAGGAACAGCCAGTCCGGGTCCTGGCCCGCCGCCGCGGGCACCGCCGCGCGGAACAGCGCGCCGAGCTCGCAGGCCCAGCGGTGCTGCGCCGGATCCAGGTCCAGCCGGTTGCGCACGTGCGGCAGCGACTGCCAGGTGAGCGCCCCGCGGGCCCACCCGGCGGTCGTGCGGGTGACGGGCCGCAGGCCGAGCCGCAGCGCGCCGACCGCGTCGTCCGCCGCGGCGCGGGTCGTCGGGCCGTTCCAGCGGTGCGCGGTGCGCGGCAGCAGCTCGCGGGCCTGCACCTGCAGCCCCAGCCCGGTCGTGGGCGCCGGCGGCTCGGGCAGCGCCCGCTCGCCGATCAGCCCGTCGAGCGCCCGCCGCCACCCGTCGTCCGCGCCCACCGCTCCACGCTGCCACACCCGTCCGACGCTCGACTCCCCGGCCCCAGGGTCCGCCGTTCCGCAGTTCTTGCCCGACGCGCCGGTCGGGCGGCCCCCGGTCGCGGCGTGTCGCCGCGGATCTGCGGATCCGCGAGAGCGACGCGGAACCGCGAACGTCCTGCAGAGGCGCGGGAGGGTCAGGCGCGCCAGACCGCCGCGTCGTGGGCGAAGCGCGCCTCCACGATCCGGCTCAGCAGCGCGGGCATCCACGGCGGAGGCTGGGCGACGGCCGCGTCGGGACGGCGGACCGCCTCCGCGTCGGCCGTCCAGGCGGAGGCGGTGTCGTGCGTCTGGCCGGCCAGCAGCACGCCGCCCTCCTCCGCCTCGACCAGCACCGACTGGTGGCCCGCGGTGTGGCCGGGGGTCGGAACGAGGTGCACGCCGGGAGCGATCTCGGCTGTGCCGTCGAGCACCCGGTGGTCCGCCCCCGGGAAGTCGACGAGGTGCCGGAACGTGTGGTCGGGCGTGCGGGCGAGCTCCAGCTCCGCCCGCTGCACGAGGACCGGGCGCCCCGGCAGGTCGGGGTTCCCGCCCGCGTGGTCGACGTGCAGGTGGCAGTTCGCCACGACCACGACGTCCTCGGGAGCCGCACCGGCGGCGCGGAGGGCGTCCCGCAGCGGGACGCGGGCCGGTCGGTAGTGCGCGTCCACCTCCGGGTCGCCGGCGCCGATGCCGGTGTCGAGCAGCAGCACCCCGCGGTCGAGCGGCACGAGGAAGCCGTCGAGCGCCTCCACCCGGGCCCGGCCGTCCGCGGTCTCCTCCGCCGGTCGCACGATCGTGCCGAAGCGGACGCGGCGGATGTCGGCGGCGCGGATCACGAGCGGCCGAGCACGCCGGTCGACCACAGCACGGCGGCGATCATCACCGGCTGGAACGGCAGACGCACGGCGCGCTTGGTGTCGGTGTCGAGCCCGAGGGCGTCCCGCTGGTTGCGGTGCTGGGACAGGTTCCCCGGGAACACCGCGGCGAGGAAGGCGGCGATGAGCACACCGATCCGGTGCCGCTCCTTCGGCAGCGCGACCAGCGCGGCACCCATCGCGATCTCGCCGATCCCCGACACGAGCACGGTGTCGTCGACGTCGAACGGCACCCAGCGCGGCACCTGCGCCTCGAAACCCTCCCGGGCGAAGGTGAGGTGGCTCACGCCGGCGAAGACGAGGGCGCCTCCGAGGACGAACCGGGTGGCGGTCTGCAGCGTCGACGTCATCCCGGCATCCCACCCCGCGCGGCTGGGCGTCAGCGGAGGTACGCGTCCACGAACAGGGGCCCGCGGATGTCCCGGAACCGGTCGACCAGCCGGTCGGCGAGCGCGTTCGAGACGGAGGCGGCCGTCAGGTCGAACGGGCCGATCGGCGGCAGCGGATCGATGCGGACGCGCACCACCTCCCAGCCCGCGCGGCGGATCAGGCGGTCCTTCCGCTCGTCGACCGCCTCCCGCCTTCCGGAGTGCTCGAGGCCGTACCGGCCGACGGTGTCCAGCTCGACCGCGATGCGGAGGTCGGCCAGGATCAGGTCGGGCCAGGCCTCGAGGTGGTCGAAGAACGGCTCGCGCAGGCGGATCGCGGTCGGCGTCGCGTCCCAGACCAGCCGCTTCGCCAGCCGCTGCTGCAGCGCGGGCTCCGCGGCGGAGGCGGGCTTCGGCGCGCAGACGCTGACGAACGCCTCGCCGGGAGGCAGGTCGGGCGTCTTCTCGCAGAGCGGACCGACCTTCCGGGTGCGCGACGGGGCGCCGGTGCCGACCGGCCGATCGAGCGCGCCCTCGGCGCAACGCGGGCACCACGTCGAGCGGCGCCGCCGACCGCCTCCCGGCCGCATCCGCTGCTCCTCCGGCGTCGCGATGAACCGGTGCCCCACGTCGCACTGCCACTGCAGCCAGACGTCCGCGGAGAGCGGGACCTGGCTCAGCACGATCCCGGCGTTGAGCTCCGAGTGGTACTGCTTCACCAGCACCGGGTAGCGGTGCCACTCGTGGAAGTACCGGCCGACCGCGTAGGGCACCTCGCGGCCCGTGGAGGCGCGGCGGCGCTGCCACCAGGCGTCGACCGGCTCGGGCACGCGCTCACGCTAGGCGCCCCCTCCGTCAGGGCCGCTTCTCGCGGATCCGGATTCCATGCGCGGATCCGGATTCCTTCCGCGGATCCGGATGGATCGCGCGACACCCCGGCGCGGAGCGCTCGCGCGCGGCGTGTCGCCGATTCCATCCGGATCCGCGAAGCAGCGGAGCGCTCGCGGCCGGCGGTTCGCGCACGACGTCCTCGGTCGTGGCGGACCCGGAAGCGGAGAGCGCGCCTGGACCGACGCGATCACGCCCGGGATGGATCCGGGCGGGTTCGGTCATTCCGGGCGCGAAAAGGCGCCCGGAACGACCGAAGTCGCCCGGAATGCCGGGCTACGCGCCGAACCAGCCCGCGTCGGGCTTGTGGATCGCCTCCTGGTCCCGGCGCGGCTGCGTCGGCGCGGCCCAGCGGACGCCGTTCGCCAGCACGCGCTGGATGTCCGGCCGGTGGTACACGGGGTACTCCTGGTCGCCGGGCGAGAAGTAGAAGATCCGTCCGAGGCCGCGCGTGTAGGTGACGCCGGAGCGGAACACCTCCCCGCCCGCGAACGACGACACGAACAGCAGCTCGTCGGGCACCGGGATGTCGAACGGCTCCCCGTACATCTCCTGCTCAGGGATGACGATCGGGTCCGGCACGCCCTGCGTGATCGGGTGCGTGTGGTCGATCGTCCAGACCAGCTCGCGCTCGGCGGCGTTGCGCCACAGCAGCGACGCGGTCGAGCCGAGCAGCCGCTGGAAGATCTTCGAGTAGTGCCCGGAGTGCAGCACCAGCAGCCCCATGCCGGCGAGCACGTGCCGGTGCACGCGCTCCACGACCTCGTCGGACACCTCGGGATGGGCGATGTGCCCCCACCACAGCAGCACGTCGGTGCCCTCGAGCACCGCCTCCGTCAGCCCGTGCTCGGGCTCCTGCAGCGTCGCGGTGCGCACCACGTCGCCCTCCGCGGAGAAGGAGGCGCGCAGCCCGTCGGCGATCGCCGAGTGGATGCCGTCCGGGTAGTGGCCGAGCACGACCTGGTCGCCCCTCGACTCGTGCTCGTTCTCGTTCCAGACGGTGATCCTCATGCGACCTCGACCTCCCGGCCCTCGGCGGCGGACTGGTAGACGGCGTCGATCACGCGGCTGCGGTGCAGCGCGTAGTCGCCGTAGGCGTTCGCCCACGCGCCCGACCGGACGGTGGCGACGAACTCCCGGATGACGGCGAGGTGGTGGCCGGCGGGCACGTGCACCGTCGGCAGGGTGACGATCGGCGCGCCGCCCTCCTCCCCGTAGATGGCGATCGTGCCGTCCGTCGCGTAGTCCCGGACGAAGAGCCGCACGCCGCCGGTGGAGCCGAGCAGCTCGACCGCGATGTCCTCGTCGTCGGCGGAGTAGCTGGCCCACGAGGTCTCCAGGTGGATGGAGCCGCCGGTGTCGAGCCGGAGGAGGGCGCTCGCGAAGTCCTCCACCTCGAAGGCGCGGGTGCCGCCGCTCGTCTTCGAGTCCGCGCCGCCGCCGCGGCCGCCGCGCCCGAGCTCGCCGTAGGCGACCCCGCTCACGCGCTCGACGCGCGGCTCGTCCATCAGGTGCAGCGCGATGTCGAGCATGTGCGGCCCGAGGTCGACCATCGACCCGCCGCCGGCCATCGCCCGGTTCGTGAACCAGGAGCCGAGGCCGGGGATGCCGGACCGGCGGCGCCAGCCGGCGCGGGCGTGGTAGATCCGGCCGATGCGGGAATCGTCGAGGTAGCGGCGCAGGTACTGCACGTCGGCCCGGCGGCGGTGGTTGAACGCGATCTCGAGCACCCGGTCCGCGGCGCGCGCCGCGTCGACCATCTCCTGCGCGAGCGCCCCGGTCGGCGCGAGCGGCTTCTCGCAGAACACGTGCTTGCCGCTGCCGAGCGCGGCGATCGCGATCGGGTGGTGGAGGTGGTTCGGCACCCCGATGCTGACGACGTCGAGATCGTCCCGGGCGACGAGGTCCTGCCAGTCGTGGTAGCGGTTCGGCACCCCGCGGGTCTCCGCCAGCTCGTCGAGGCGAGGCTGCTCCTGCCCGGCGATCGCCACCACCTCGACCCCGGC
>NZ_CAXTOQ010000129.1:0-9975 GCF_964245895.1 uncultured Amnibacterium sp. | reverse complement strand
GACACGGTCGACCGCGAGCACTTCGCGCGGCTCACCCGGCGCGACCGGCTGCCCGCGGTGCTGGACGGCATCGCCGCCGCCGTCGCCGCCGGGCTCGACCCGGTGAAGGTCAACGCCGTGCTGATGCGGGAGACGCTCGCCGGAGCGGCCGACCTGCTGGCCTGGGCGGTCGACGCCGGCGTGCACCTGCGCTTCATCGAGCAGATGCCCCTCGACGCGGACGGCGTCTGGGCGCGCGAGACCCTGATCGACGCGGCCGAGCTGCTGGCCGTGCTCGGCACGCGGTTCGACCTCGAGCCGATCGGCCGCGACGACCCCTCCTCCCCGGCGGAGCTGTGGCGGGTGGTGGGGACCGCCGCGACGGTCGGCGTGATCGCCTCCGTCACGCGGTCCTTCTGCACCGACTGCGACCGGACGCGGCTGACCGCGGAGGGGTCGGTGCGGTCCTGCCTGTTCGGCGACGACGAGACGCCGCTGGCGCCGCTGCTGCGCGGCGGCGCCGACGACGCCGCGATCGCCGACGCGTGGCGCGCGGCGATGTGGGGCAAGCAGGCCGGGCACGGCATGGAGCGCGCCGGCTTCCGCCGCCCGATCCGGTCGATGGGCGCGATCGGTGGCTGAGGCGACCGTGCTGGTCCGCTACTTCGCGGCGGCGGCGGAGGCGGCGGGCCGCGAGGAGGAGCAGGTCACGGTGGAGGCGACCGCCGGCGCCCTGCGCGCGTGGCTCACGGGCCGGTACGGTCCCGCGATGCAGCGGGTGCTCGACGCGGGCAGCCTGCTGGTCGACGGCACCGTGACCCGCGACCCCGCCCGCCCGCTCCGCGCCCGCGTGGACGTGCTGCCCCCCTTCGCCGGCGGCTGACCTTCCTCGTTCGCCGTTCCGCAGAGATCGGCCGACCCGCCGCGCTCGGTGGACCTGCTTCGGCGTGTCGGCCAGGAACTGCGGAACGGCGAGACCTAGAGGCCGACCCACTCGGTGGTGCCGTCGGGGGAGTGCTGGCGCTTCCAGATCGGCACCTCGGCCTTGATCGCGTCGATCAGAGCCGCGCAGGCGGCGAAGGCCTCCGCGCGGTGCGGGCCGGCGACCGCGGCCACCAGGGCGACGTCGCCCACCTCCAGCGCGCCGACGCGGTGCACCGCGGCGACGGTCAGACCCGTCGACTCCGCGATGCGGAGGCAGGTCGCGCGGAGGAATGCCTCGGCATCGGGGTGCGCGGAGTAGTCGAGGCGCACCACCGGATGGCCCGCGTCGTGGTCGCGGATCACGCCGCGGAAGGTCACGAGCGCGCCGTCGGCCCGCGACAGCACCGCCGCCTCCACCTCGGCGGCGTCGATCGGCGCGTCGACGACCGCGGCGAGCGCGACCGTCATGGCAAATCGTGCGGCGCCGACTGGTGGGCGCCGTGCTCGTGGTCGGCCTCGCCGCGGATCTGGTGCCGGAGGTGGGGGAGCAGGTCCGCGAGCACGGTCAGCCCGTCGCCGACCCCGCCGGTCGAGCCAGGCAGGTTGACGACGATCGTGCCGTTCGACAGGCCCGCGACCCCGCGGCCCAGCGCGGCGGTCGGCGTGCCCGCCCTCGCGCGGAGCGCCTCCGCCACCCCGGGCAGCGCCCGGTCGAGGACCGCGGCGGTCGCCTCGGGCGTGCGGTCGGTCGGGCTCGGGCCGGTGCCGCCGGTCGTGATCAGCACCTCCGGCGCGTCCTGCAGCGCCTCCCGCAGCGCGGTCGCGACGTCCGCGTCCGCGACGACGACCGCGTCCGGGGTCTCGAGCCCCTGCTCCCGCAGCCACGCGACGATCCGTGCGCCGGTCGTGTCCTCGCGGGTGCCGGCGGCGGCGCCGGTGGAGACGACCAGCACGCGCCCGCCGCCGGTCGTCGCGACCCCCGGGTCGTGCTGCACCTGGTCCCGCGACCACCTGCCGTGCTTGCCGCCGGTCTTCTCGACCAGCTGCACGTCGGTCAGCGTCGCGCCGGGGTCGGCGGCCTTCACCATGTCGTGCAGCGTCAGCGCGGCGATCGTGACGGCGGTGAGCGCCTCCATCTCCACGCCGGTGCGACCGGTCGTCGCGACGCGCGCCTCGATCTCGACGGCGTCGCCGGAGGGGCGCAGCTCGACGGTCACGGCGTCGAGCGGCAGCGGGTGGCAGAGCGGGATGAGGTCGCTCGTCCGCTTCGCGCCGGCGATCCCCGCGATGCGCGCGGTCGCGAGCGCGTCGGCCTTCGGCAGCCCGTCCGCGACGAGCAGCCGCACCACCTCCGCCGTCGTGACCAGCCGCCCGCGCGCGAGCGCCTCGCGGTGCGTGACGGCCTTCGCGCCCACGTCGATCATGCGGGCTCGCCCGTCAGCGTCGAGATGCGTCAAGGAGCCGGCCACCGGATCATTCTGGCCGCCCGGGTCGGAGCGGCAGCACGGAGGCGTCAGAGCGGCAGCACGGAGACGACGGTGCCGGCGCCGACGAAGTCGGCGTCCTCCGGCACGTCGATCAGCACGTCCGCCGCGGCCATCGCGACGACCAGGTGCGAGCCGGGACCGCCGACCGGGTAGACGGAGCCGTCCTTCACGACCCCGCGCAGCCACTGCCGCCTGCCCTTCGGGGAGTGCACCGCCGCGGCGAGCGGCAGCGCCGCCGGCGGGATCGGCGGCAGATCCGCCGCGGCGCGCAGCAGGGGGCGGAGGAAGACGGTGAACGACACCTGCGCGGACACCGGGTTACCGGGAAGGCACACCACCGGCACGCCGCGCACCGACGCGGATCCCTGCGGGCCGCCGGGCTGCATGCCGATCTCGGTGACGTCCGCGCCGAGCGGCTCGAGCACCTGCCGCACGACCTCGAAGTCGCCCTTCGAGACGCCGCCCGCGGTGAGCACGAGGTCCGCGGCCTCGACCGCCCGCTGCAGCGCGGCCTCGAACGCCGCGGGGTCATCGGGCGTGAGGTCGACGAGCACCGGGTCGCAGCCCGCTTCGGCGACGAGGCCGGCGAGCGCGGTGCCGTTGGCGTCGTGCACCTGCCCGAGCGCGAGCGGGGTGCCGGGCGGCACGACCTCGGCGCCCGTCGCGATCACGGCGACCCGCGGGCGTCGGCGCAGCGTGACCTCGGCGACGCCCGCGGCGGCGGCCGCCGCGAGGTGCCGCGGGGCCAGGCGGGTGAACGGTGGCACGACGACGGTGCCGGGCAGCGCGTCGCTGCCGGCGTCCCGCACGAACGCGCCCGGGTCGACGGAGCGCAGGACGCGGACGCCGCCGTCCTCCTCCACCGTCTGCTCCACGGGGATGACGCAGTCCGCGCCGGTCGGCACCGGTGCCCCCGTCATCACCTTGAGCAGGTGGCCCGGGGCCAGGGTCGTGAGCTCGGTCGCGGCCGCGGGCACGACGCCGTCGACCGGCAGCACGACGGGGGTGCGGCGCACGTCGCCGGACCGCGCCGCGTAGCCGTCCATCTGCGCGTTGCGGAACGGCGGGAGGGGCCCGGTCGTGGTCACGGCTTCGGCGGTGAGTCGCCCCAGCGCGTCGAGCAGCGGCAGCGTCTCCGTCTCGTGCCGGGCGAGCGCGGGGCCGACGAGCGCGGCGATGCGGCCGGCGTGCTCGTCGACGGTGCGGCGGCGGGCGGCCATCAGTACCTCGGCACCGAGGGATCGACGGTGCGGCTCCAGCCGTCGATGCCGCCGGACATCGAGACGACCCGCAGGCCGGCGTCCTGCAGCACCCGGGCGCCGCGCAGGCTGCGGACGCCGCCGTGGCAGTACGCGACGACCTGCTTCCCGGCGTCCAGCTCGCCGACGCGGTCCGGCAGCTCGCCGAGCGGGATCAGCACCGAGCCGGGCAGGGCGGCGACATCCGCCTCCCACGGCTCGCGCACGTCGAGCAGGGTCACCTCCGCGTCGGACTCGAGCAGCTCGGCCGCCTCGGCGGGCGTGATCTCACGGATGTCCGCCATGGTCCCTCTCGTTCTGCCGGAATCGCTGCCGTCGGCTGCACCGTACGCGATCTCTCGGACGGTCGCCGCAGCCGCGTCGAGCACGAGCACCCGCCCGATCAGCGGCCGGCCGATGCCCGTCAGCAGCTTGATCACCTCGGTCGCCATCGCGCCGCCGACGGAGGTGCAGAGGCTCGGCAGCACCCCCGCGATCGCGCACGTCGCCATCGTGGACTCGTCGGGCCGCACGGGGAAGAGGTCCCGCCAGCGCGGCCCCGGGGAGGCGGCGACGCCGACCTGCCCGGCGAACCCGACCGCGGAGCCCCAGACCAGCGGGATCCCGGCCGCCGCGACGGCGTCGTCGAGCGCGTAGCGGGCATCGACGTCGTCCGTCGCGTCGACCACGAGGTCCGCGCCGGCCAGCAGCGCGGCGGCGTTACCGGCCGTGACGCGGTGCTCGCGGGCCGAGGCGGACCCGCCCAGCGCGGTCAGCCGCGCGACCGCGACCGCCGCCTTCGGGCTCCCGACGTCGGCGGGGCCGTAGAGGGTCTGCCGGTGCAGGTTCGTCGTCTCCACCCGGTCGTCGTCCACGACCACCAGTTCGCCGACGCCCGCCGCGGCCAGCACGGGCAGCAGCGCGCAGCCGAGGCCGCCCGCACCGACGACGACGACCCGCGCGGCGGCGAGGGCCTGCTGCCCGGCGTCGCCGAAGCCCGGCAGCAGCGCCTGCCGGGCGAACCGCGCATCGACCACGTCACGATCCAAGCACCGGGAGGAAGGCGCCGCGGATGCGGCGGATAGGCTGGTGAACGCACGCGGATGCGGGAGGAGACTGGTCACGTGGTCGATCGGATCAGGGTCACGGACGCGGCCGCGCTGCTCGGCGTCAGCGACGACACACTCCGCCGCTGGTCGGACTCGGGCCGCATCGCGATCGACCGGGCCGGCGGTCCGGCGACCGTCGACGGCGCCGAGCTCGCCGCGCTCGCGACGCAGATCGCGGCGGAGTCGCCGCTCGCCCGCATGCTGCCGTCCGACGGCACCTCCTCCGCCCGCAACCGCGTCACCGGCATCGTCACCCGGGTGGTGCGCGACACCGTGATGGCCCAGGTCGACCTGCAGGCCGGGCCGTTCCGCTTCGTCTCGCTGATGAGCCGCGAGGCGGCCGACGACCTCCACCTCGAACCGGGCGTGGTCGCGACCGCGTCCGTCAAGGCCACCACCGTGGTGATCGAGCACGCCGACCCGAAGAAGGACTCCCGATGACCCGTCGTCCCCCGGTCGCGCTCGCGGTCGCCGCCCTGTCCGTCCTGGCGCTCGCCGGCTGCGCGCAGGACCTGCCGGCGGAGTCGGCCGCACCGTCGGCCTCCGCCTCCGCGACGCCGACCCTGAGCGGTTCGATCACCGTCGACGCCGCGGCCAGCCTGAACGGGACGTTCACGGCGCTCGGGACCTCGTTCAAGCAGGAGCACCCCGGCGTCGAGATCACCTTCAACTTCGGCGGCAGCTCGGCGCTCGCCGCCGCGATCGTGTCCGGATCGACGGTCGACGTGTTCGCGGCCGCGAGCACGAAGACCATGCAAACGGTGAGCGACGCGAGCCTGACCGCCGCCGACCCTGTCGTCATCGCCCGCAACAAGCTCGAGATCGCGGTGCCGCCCGGCAACCCGGGCAAGATCACGGGGCTGAAGGACTTCGCCGACGCCGGGAGGACCATCGTCGTCTGCGCGAAGGAGGTGCCGTGCGGCGCGGCCGCGACCTCGGTGTTCGACATCGCGAAGATCACCGCGAAGCCGGACAGCTACGAGCCCGACGTCACGAGCGTGCTGACCAAGGTGGAGGGGAACGACGCGGACGCGGGGCTCGTCTACGTGACCGACGTGCAGGCGGCGGGCGACAAGGTCCAGGGCATCCCGTTCGACGAGGCCGACCAGGCCATCACCGACTACCCGATCGCCGCGCTGAAGGACTCGAAGAACGCGGCGCTCGCGGACGCGTGGATCGCGTACGTGCAGGCGCACGAGGCCGACCTGCAGGCGGCCGGCTTCCTCGCGCCCCAGTAGGCGATGCGCGTCCGGAGGGATCCGCTCGCCCGCGTCCCGCGCGCGGTGTGGGTGCCGGCGGCGCTCGCGTTCGTGCTGCTCGTCGGTCCGCTCGTGGCGCTGCTGGTCCGCGCGCCGTGGGCTCGGCTGCCGCAGCTGCTCGCGGGGGACACCGTGCTGCCGGCGCTCGGGCTGTCGCTCGGCACGGCCTCGGTCTCCACCGGGTGCTGCGTGCTGCTCGGGGTGCCGCTCGCGGTCGTGCTGTCGGGCGCGGACGGCTGGCCGTCCCCCCTCCGCCGCCTGGTCCGCGCGCTCGTGACGACGCCGCTCGTGCTGCCGCCGGTGGTCGGCGGCATCGCGCTGCTGCTGCTGCTCGGCCGCGTCGGCCTGATCGGCGGGCCGCTGTACCTGGCGTCCGGCTTCCAGATCCCGTTCACGACCCTGGCGGTGATCATCGCGCAGACGTTCGTCGGCCTGCCGTTCCTCGTGCTGGGCGTGGAGGGGGCGCTGCGCGGCGTCGACCGCCGGTTCGCGATCGCGGCGACGACGCTCGGTGCCGGGCCGTGGACGCGGTTCGTGCGCGTCACGCTGCCGCTCGCCGCCCCGGGGGTCGCGGCGGGGGCGGTGCTCGCGTTCGCGCGGGCCATCGGGGAGTTCGGGGCGACGGTCACCTTCGCGGGCAGCCTGCCGAAGGTGACGCAGACCCTGCCGGTCGCCGCGTACCTCGCGCTGAACAGCGACCGGGACGCGGCGATCGCGATCGCGGTCGTGCTGATGGTGGTCGCGGTGGTCGTGCTCGTCTCCCTCCGCGACCGCTGGCTGCAGGGCCTCGCCCGGTGAACGGCGCCCTGCAGGCGCGGCTGCGGATCGACCGAGGCGCGTTCGTGCTCGACGTGTCCCTCGACGTGCCCGCCGGCCGGGTCGTGGCGCTGATGGGCAGGAACGGCGCCGGCAAGTCGACCGCGGTGTCCGCGATCGCGGGGCTGCTGCCGCTCGACGGCGGCCGGGTCGCCGTCGACGGGGTCGCGTTCGAGGACGTCGGCGCGCGGCTGTCGGTGCAGCCCGAGCGGCGCCCGATCGGCGTGGTGCAGCAGCAGGCGGCGCTGTTCCCGCACCTGTCCGTGCGCGACAACGTCGCCTTCGGGCTGCGGACGCGGGGGCTGCGGCGGCGCGCTGCGCGGCAGGAGGCGGACCGGCTGCTCGCGGAGGCGGGCCTCGACGGGTTCGCGGGGCGGCGCCCCTCCGCGCTCTCCGGCGGGCAGGCCGCGCGGGTCGCGCTGGTCCGCACGCTGGCGCGCGAGCCGGCGCTGGTGCTGCTGGACGAGCCGCTCGCGGCGATCGACGCCGAGCTGCGGCCCGCGCTGCGCGCTGCGATCCGGGAGCGGCTGGCGACCTTCGCGGGGTCGGCGCTGCTCGTCACGCACGACGTGCGGGACGCGGAGGCGCTGGCGGAGGAGGTCGTCGTGATCGACGCGGGCCGCGTCGTGCAGCGGGGCACGCTCGCCGCGCTCCGCTCCGCCCCGGCCGCCCCGATCGTCGCGACGCTGCTGGACGCGGCCGCCCCCGCCTGAGACCACACCTTTCGTTTTGTAGGTCCGGCAGACCTACAAAACGAAGGGAGTCAGATGTCGATCGACTCGCCCGCCTTGAGGGCGAAGTACTCGCCGCCCTTCGCCTCCGTCACGGCCTTCAGCCGGTCGTGCACGAGCGCGGCCCCCGACGCGGACAGCACGCCGTCGTGCGTGCCGAAGGCCCGCTTCGGCGCGACCTGGGTGATGTAGTCCATGCCCTCGGCGATCTTCATCCAGGGCGCCCCGGCCGGCGCGGCCAGGGTGTCGACCTCGATGCCGACGGGCACGTAGAACGAGTCGCCCGGGTAGAAGAAGCGGTCGTTCACGAGCACCGCGAGGTTGTCGACGATCGGGATCGTCGGATGGATCTGCGCGTGGTTGCCGCCGAGGAACCGGATCGTCCAGTCCGCGACCGACACGGTCTCGCCCGGCGCTACGGCCCGGACGTCGAACCCCTCCGCCGCCCGCGCGACGCCGCGCGGCCCGAGCAGCACCGCGCCGGGGCTGGAGTCCAGGATCCGCCGCAGCTGGTCACCGCTCCAGTGATCTGCGTGCTCGTGGGTGATGACGACCACATCGACGTCGAGAAGGTCGAGGATCGGGTTCGTGAGGGCGCCCGGGTCGACGACGAGGCGACGTCCCGCCTCCTCCAGGATCAACGCGGCATGCTCGAGCTTGGTGATGCGCATGCGCCCAGTGGACCACCGGGCCGCCGAGCGTGCGCTGCGCAGCGGCATGAGGAGGCGCTGACGGCTCGCTCGACGGGAGGACCGGAGGGGAGGCGGCTGCGCACGCGGCTGCAGATCCGGCGCGTGCTCGACTGGATCTGGCCGGCGGGCCCGACCTCCTGGTCGGAGGTGCCCGCGCGGGTGCGGCCCGCGCTGTCGCAGGTCGCCCGGCTCACGGTCGCGGCGGTCGTCGCGTACCTGGTCGCCGACCTCGTGTCGCCCGGCATCGTCGACCTCACCGCGCCGCTGACCGCGCTGCTCGTCGTGCAGGCCTCCACGGTCGGCACGCTGCTGATGGGGCTCGTGCGCGTCGGCGCCGTGCTGACCGGCGTGCTCGTCGCCGTCGGCGTGACCGCCTGGACGGGCCTCTCCTGGTGGAGCCTCGCCCTCGTCATCGCCGCCTCGCTGCTGCTCGCGAAGGTGTTCCGCCTCGGCGACCAGTCGCTGGAGACGCCGATCAGCGCGATGCTGATCCTCGCCGTCTCCTCACCGGACCTCGGCGCGGAGGTCCGGCTCGTCAACACCTTCATCGGCACCGGCGTCGGCGTCCTGTTCTCGCTGGTCGTGCCGGTCGCGATCCCGAACGCCGCCGCGGGGGAGGCGGTGAAGCGCGTCGCGCGGTCGCAGGGCGCGCTGCTGGCGGAGATCGCGCAGACGCTGGGCTCGCGCGCGCCGGCACGGGAGGAGCTGGCGGCCTGGCTGGACTGGAGCGGGCACCTCGCCGCCGACACGACCGCGGCGCGGGAGGCGGTCCGTGAGGTCGAGCAGACGCGGGTGCTGAACCCGCTCGCGCTGACGACGGACGCCGTGCACCCGGCGCTGCGCGGAGCCCTCGAGCGGCTCGAGCGCTGCCTCGCGGCCGAGCGGGCGCTGCTCGTCGTGCTGACCCGCACCGCCGTCGGTCACGCGGACGACGACCCGGCCGGGACCGAGCTGCGCCGGGCCTTCGCGGTCGCCCTCGACGGCGCCGCCTCCGGCCTGCGCGCCTTCGGCGACCTGGTCGGCGCGGAGTACGACGGCAGCGAGCCGGATCGCGTCACGGCGCGCGAGCGCACCCTCGACGCGGTGGGGGAGTCGCGGGCGGTGCTCACCGAGCTCGCGCTGCTCGACCTGGACCCGCGTGAGCGGCCGGACCTGTGGATGCTGCAGGGCTCGGTGCTCGCCTCCGTCGACCACGTGCTCGAGCAGCTGGACCTGGAGCGGGAGGCGCCGGTCCACCTGCTGCGCCCCGACGTGACGGACGCGATCACGACGATCCGCCCGAGCGTCGAGGTCCGCTTCCGCCGCCGCTGGCGCCGCCTGCTGGCCCGCCGCTCCCCGCGCCGCTGACGGGGCCCTCCGCTGCTGGACCCCCGGTGCGCACCGCGCCCCGTGCAGCGGTCGGCCCCGTCAGTGGTGGCTCGAGCGGTGTGGCATACTCGTTGACCGCTGCGCTGCGGCGCGGCATGCGGCCCCATCGTTTAGCGGCCTAGGACGTCGCCCTCTCACGGCGGTAACGCGGGTTCAAATCCCGCTGGGGTCACGCAGACAAAACCCCCGGTCGGCCGGGGGTTTTGCTGTTTCTACCGGCAGTGCGACACGCCGACTCAAACGCGTTTTGCCCACATTTTGCCCACATCCGTCTGCAGCGCAGCGCGATCGAGTGCGACCGCGACGGCGTCGAGGTCGTCCTCGAACAGGTCCGCGTAGCGGTCGAGCGTCACTGCGGCGGAGGCATGGCCG
>NZ_CAXTOQ010000128.1:0-10023 GCF_964245895.1 uncultured Amnibacterium sp. | reverse complement strand
GTGGTGACGGTCGACGACGTGCTCGACCGGCTGCTGCCGGACGACTGGCGCAGCACGGACACCGACATCCACGCGCCCGCCCGGGTGACCACGGACACCGCCGCGATCACCACCGTCCCGCAGCGGGTGCCGTCGAGGAGGAGCCCCCGTGGCCGCGCCAGGTAGCCGCAGGGCGCGCCGCGACGTCGACCCGCTGGAGGCGCCGAAGGGGCTGCCGCGCGGGCTGCGCCGCACGTCGGGGCGGGACGTGCTCGGCCGGTTCTCGGAGTCGTTCGCGCGCGCGATGGGGACCTCGGCGTTCCTGATCGGCCTGACCGTCTTCGTGGCGATCTGGCTGATCTACAACGCGCTCGCCCCGGCCGGGGCGCAGTTCGACCCGATCGCGAACGGGTTCGCGGTGATGACCCTGATCCTGTCGCTGCAGGCCTCCTACGCCGCGCCGCTGATCCTGCTCGCGCAGAACCGGCAGGACGACCGCGACCGCGTGCAGGTGGAGCAGGACCGGCAGCGCGCCGAGCGGAACCTCGACGACACCGAGTACCTGGCGCGCGAGATCGTGGCGCTGCGGCTGCTCGTGCGCGACATGGCCTCGCAGGACTTCGTGCGGTCGGAGCTGCGGACGCTGCTGGAGGAGCTCGACCGGCGCAGCGGCGCCCGAGGGGCCGGGCCCGAGCTGGCGTCCGAGGACGACCCGGCCGAGGACGACGACGAGCCGGGGCTGCGGCGCCCGAGCCCCCGGTCGACGCGACCGCGGCCGTGACCGCCACCGCGGAGCAGGTGCTCGCCGCGGTCGGCGCGGTCCGCGACCCCGAGATCCGGCGCCCGCTGGCGGAGCTCGACATGCTCGACGACGTCACGGTCGACGGCGGCGACGCAGTCGTCCGGCTGAGCCTCACGGTCGTCGGCTGCCCAGCGGCCGACCGCATCGAGCGCGAGGTCCGGGAGGCGGCCGCCGGCGTCGCGGGCATCGTCGCGGTCCGGGTCGAGCTGGGCGTGATGGCGCCTGCGCGGCGCGCGGCGCTCGCGGAGCGGCTGCGCGGCGAGCGCCGGAACCCGTTCGGCGAGGACTCGCTGACCCGCGTGATCGCGGTGACGAGCGGCAAGGGCGGCGTCGGCAAGTCGACCGTCACCGCCAACCTCGCGGTCGCGCTCGCGCGGAGGGGCCTGGCGGTCGGCGTCCTCGACGCCGACGTGCACGGCTTCTCCATCCCCGGCCTGCTGGGGATCCCGCCGGGGACGAGCCCGGTCGACCTCGACGGCCTGATCGTGCCGCCGGTCGCGCACGGCGTGAAGGCGATCTCGATCGGCATGTTCCTGCCGCCCGCCGATCGCGACGGCGCGGTGGCGTGGCGGGGCCCGATGCTGCACCGCACGCTGAACCAGTTCCTGACCGACGTGCACTACGGCGACCTCGACGTGCTGCTGGTCGACACGCCTCCGGGCACGGGGGACGTCGCGATCTCGCTCGGCCAGCTGCTGCCGTCGGCGGAGGTGCTCGTGGTGACGACGCCGCAGTCGGCGGCGTCCGACGTGGCCGTCCGGTCCGGCCTGGTCGCGCGGAAGCTCGGTCAGCGAGTGATCGGCGTCGTGGAGACGATGTCGCCCGCGACGCTGCCCGACGGCTCGGTCCTGGACCTGTTCGGCTCGGGCGGCGGCAGCGAGGTGGCCGCTCGGCTCGGCGTCCCGGTGCTGGCCCGAGTGCCGCTGTCCGCGGCGCTTCGGCGCGCGGGCGACGCCGGCGAGCCGTTCGTCGCCGAGCACGACGACGCCGCCGCGGAGCTGGAGGCGCTCGCGACGGCGGTGGCCGGTCTCGGCAGGGGTCTCAGCGGACGCCGGCTGCCGCTCGGGGTGTGACGCCCCGACTCAGAAGCGCCGGGTCGGCACCGCGCCGTAGCCGTCCGCCCGCACCGCGGCGACGGTCGCCACCGTCCCGTAGGCGCCCAGGGCGGCGAGGACGAGCAGGACGACGATCATGAGGGTTCCTTCGTGTTCGGAGAACGGGTGCACGACCCGCTGCGAACATTCAATCTCCCTGGGAGGGTGAAGGACAAGCGAATTGTTCTGCAACCGTGATTCAGACGATCTGAAGCGTCCATAGGCTGGCCGGATGGACGTCCGGCGGCTCGAGGTGCTCAGGGAGCTGAAGCTGCGGGGCAGTGTCACGGCGGTCGCGATCGCCACCCACCGCACGCCGTCCGCGGTGTCGCAGCAGCTGAAGACGCTCGAGCGGGAAGCGGGTCTGCCGCTGACCGAGCGGTCCGGCCGGGGCATCGCGCTGACGCCCGCCGGCGAGGCGCTCGCGCGCTCCGCCGGCGACGTGGCGGTCGCGATCGCGCAGGCCGAGGAGACCTGGCGCACCTACGTCGCCAGCCCGCAGGGCCGGGTCGAGCTGGCGCTGTTCCCGACGGCCGGGCGCATGCTGCTGCCCGGGCTGATGAAGGCGGTCCACCAGGTGCCGGGGCTCGAGCTCGTCGCGACCGACGTCGACCCGGTGGCGGGCGACTTCCCCGCGCTGGTCAACGACCACGACATCGTCATCGCGCACGCGGTCGGCCCCACCCCGGCGTGGTCGGACGGCGACCTCGTCGTCGTCCCGCTCGCGGAGGAGCCGCTGGACGTCGCCCTGCCCGTCGGGCACCCGCTGGCGGAGGCGCCCGAGGTGACCTCCGTCGACATCGCCGCGTCGCCGTGGATCGGCGTGCCGGCGCACTTCCCGACCGAGCGGCTCTACGCCGAGATCGAACGGGTCGCGGGCACGCAGCTGCGGATCGTGCAGCGGTTCTCCGACACCCGGGTGGTGGAGGCGCTGGTCGCCGCGGGCGAGGGGCTGGCGGTGCTGCCGCGGTTCACCTCCGGCGGCCGCGGCTCGGGGATCGTGCTGCGCCCGCTCGCGCAGCTGCTGCCGACGCGGCGGATCGCGGCGCTGATGCGCCGGGAGACCGCGGAGCGGCCGAGCGTACGCGTGGTCGTCGACGCGCTGCGGTCGATCGCCGCGACGCTCGGTCCGGCCGAGCGGGCGTGAGCCCGACCCGTCAGGTCGCCTCGTCGTCGTACGCGGTCGCGATCGCCTTCCGCGGCTCCGCGCGGACCACCGGCTCCGGCTCGGGCTCCGGCTCCTCCTCGCGGCGCCGGGGCTCCGGCGGCTCGAGCAGGGCGTCGCGGATGATGCGCCGCGGGTCGTACTGCCGGGGATCGAGCTTGCGCCACTCCTCCTCGTCGAAGTCCGGGCCCAGCTCCTCCCGCACCCGGTCCTTCGCGTCGTCGAGCATGCGCCTCGCACCGCGCACGAACCGGCCGAGCCGAGCGGCGTAGTCCGGCAGCTTCTCCGGGCCGACCAGGAAGAGGGCGAGGACCGCGATGAAGATCAGCTTCGAGGGGTCCATCCGCACAGCGTAGATCGACGGACGGCGCTCCTGCGGCCCATACAGTGGGTCGGATGGTGGAGATCGCCGCCGGCTGGGCCTTCGCCGACGCATTCGTGCCCGAGGACGACGCGATCGAGGGGGCGCGGGAAGCGGCCCACCGCTTCGGGATCGAGCCCGTCTCCCCCGCGGTCGGCGTGGCGCTGGCGCTCGCCGCGGGCGGCCGCGAGGCGCCTGCGATCGTCGAGATCGGCACCGGCACCGGCGTGTCGGGGCTCTGGCTGCTGAAGGGCGCGCCGGATGCGCAGCTGACGACGATCGACCAGGACCTCGACCACCACCAGGCCGCGCGGGCAGCCTTCCAGGCCGCGGGCCACCCGGCGCGTCGCACGCGCTTCATCACGGGACGCGCCACGGAGGTGCTGCCCCGGATGAACGAGCAGGCCTACGACCTCGTGTTCGTCGACGCGGACTGGGAGCACGTGCAGGAGTACGTCGACGCGGCGCTGAAGCTGGTGCGCCCCGGCGGGTCGGTGCTCGTCGCACACGTCCTGCAGCAGGGCAGGGTCGCGAACCCGGCCAAGCGCGACCGGGTCACGGTCGCGTACCGCGGGATGCTGAAGAGCGTGCGGGAGCGGGAGTCGGTGCTGGCCGGGCTGTCAATCGTCGGCGACGGGCTGCTGCACGTCCTGCACCGACCGTGACGAGGCGGGCGCGGCTTCCACCGCGCCCGCCTCCAGGAGGGATCGGGTCAGCCGACGGCTGCGGAGAGCGCGTCGCGCAGCTCCTTCGCCTCCGCGTCGTTGACGGAGACGACGAGCCGCCCGCCGCCCTCGAGCGGCACGCGCACGATGATGAGGCGGCCCTCCTTGACGGCTTCCATGGGCCCGTCGCCCGTGCGTGGTTTCATCGCCGCCATGCGAGGCACCTTTCCGTGGTGGTCTGTGCACCAAGTATCCCACCCGGGACCGCCACTCCCAAACCATAGGCAGCCGAGTGCCTGATCAGGGCACACTCCAGTAGGTCTGGGCCGGTCCGTAGCACACCCAGAGCCAGAGCGCCTGGAGAGCGACGGACACGATCAGCACCGCCGCGCGAGCCGGGATCGACCTCGGCACGACGGCGCCGGCGAGCGGGGCCATCGGCATCAGCAGGCGGAACACGCTGGACTGCGGGAAGAACACCGCGAGCAGGTACAGCGCGTAGGACGCGGCCCACAGCCGCACGGTGAGCCCCAGCCGCCGCGTGGCCGGCGCGAGCAGCAGGGCGGCGAACCCGCCGACGACGACCAGCAGCACCACCGGCGCGGCCCACACCGCCGCGGCGTCGCCGAGCGCCAGCCGCGTCCAGAACGTCGCGGCGAACCACCACGGGGAGAAGAGGGTGATGGAGCCGTCGGGCATCCAGAGCGCGCGCCAGGCGCCCTCGGTCGCGAAGTAGGCGTCGGCGCGGCCGGTCCCGAGCGCCGCGATCCCGCTCCAGGCGAAGCCCGCGGCGGCGGACAGCCCGGCGAGCAGCAGCCCGGATGCGAGGGAGGCGGCCGGCAGCGGCGGGCCGCCGCGCCGCGCGCGCACGAGCCGGACCACCAGCAGCAGCCCCACCGCGAGCGCGAACGCGAGCACGCCGGGCCGGGTGAACGCGAGCACGAGCGCGACCGGGATCGCGGCGAGGTACCGCTCGCGGTCCACGAGCAGCAGCGCGCCGAGCAGCAGCAGCAGGCCGAGCGACTCCGCGTAGGTCGTCTGGAACATGAACGCCAGCGGCGAGCAGGAGAGCAGGGCGACCGCGAACAGGGCGCGCGACCGGCCGATGCGCGGCAGCAGCAGCGCCCCCAGCAGGACGGCTGCGCCGAAGCCCGCGGCGACGCTGACGGCGAGCGCGGGGATCCGCCAGTCGAGCACCCCGAACGTCAGCGCCTTCGCCAGGACCGGGTAGACCGGCAGGAACGCCCACTGGTTCGTGTCGACCGCGCCGGCGTCGGTGAGCGGCAGCGCGGCCGGGTAGCCGCTCTCCGCGATGAGCCAGTACCACTGGCCGTCCCACGCGCTCACGAGGTCCAGGAAGGAGGGGGTCGCGCCCGCGCGCGACTGCGGCGTCGCGAGCGTCTGCACCCAGAGGAACAGGACCGTGGTGACGACGCGGGAGGCGGCGAAGATCCCGAGCGCGACCACCCACCACGGCAGACGGGCGGCCTCCGTGCGCTCCCGGGGCGCCCGGGTCCGCACCGGCGCATCGCCCCACGACGGGGCGGTCCAGGTCACGCGCCGGTCAGCCACGCCCGCAGCCCGGTCTCGACCGCATGGATCTGGGCGACGGGCACGCGCTCGTCGTCGGCGTGCGCGAGCAGGGGGTCGCCCGGCCCGTAGTTGACGGCGGGGACGCCGAGGCCGGAGAAGCGCGCGACGTCGGTCCAGCCGTACTTGGGGCGCGGCTCGGCGCCGACGGCGTCCACGAACGCCTTCGCGACGGGGACGTCGAGTCCCGGCCGGGCGCCGGCGGCCAGGTCGACGATGCGCACGTCGAAGCCGTCGAAGACCTCGCGGACGTGCGCGACCGCCTCCTCCGGGCCGCGCGAGGGGGCGAAGCGGTGGTTGACCTGCACGACGCACTCGTCGGGGATCACGTTGCCGGCGATGCCGCCGGTGATGGTCACGGCGTTCAGGCCCTCGCGGTAGACCAGGCCGTCCACCTCCACGCTGCGCGGCTCGTACGCGGCCAGGCGGTCGAGGATCGGCGCGGCGAGGTGGATCGCGTTCACGCCGACCCAGCCTCGGGCGGAGTGCGCCCGCCTGCCGGCGGTGCGGACCTCGGCGCGGAGGTTGCCGTTGCAGCCGCCCTCGATGCCGGCGGCGGTCGGCTCGCCGAGGATCGCGAAGTCGGCCTCGAGCTGCTCGGGGTGCTCGCGCAGCAGGCGGTTCAGGCCGTTCAGGTCCTCGCCGACCTCCTCGTGGTCGTACCAGATCCAGGTCACGTCGGGCACGGGCTCGGCGATCTCGGCAGCGAGCTTCAGCTGCACGGCGACGCCGGCCTTCATGTCCACCGTGCCGCGGCCGACGAGCCAGCGCTCGCCGTCCTCCGTGACGACCCGGGTCGGCAGGTTGGCGTTGATCGGCACCGTGTCGATGTGCCCGGCGATCGCGACGCGGGTCGGCCGGCCCAGCTCGGTGCGCGCGACGATCGTGTCCCCGTAGCGACGCACGACGAGGTGCGGCACGGCGCGGACGGCGGCCTCGATCAGGTCGGCGATCCTGGCCTCGTCGCCGGAGACGCTCTCGACGTCGCAGATCGCCCGGGTGAGCAGCGCGGCGTCCGCGCTGAGATCGAGGCCGGGCACGGGGTCAGCGTACCGACCGGGGTGGTCGGGTCCGCCGCCCGGCCCCTCGATAGCCTGGGGAGGTGAGCGATGCGCGGGCGGCCTGGGGGCATGGGCTGGCGACCCTGGCCAAGGACGGCACCGTCCTCGACGTGTGGTTCCCCTCCCCCGCGCTCGGCCGCGCCCCGGAGTCCGATCCGCCGCGGGAGCTCGAGGAGGCGGAGCACATCGACGACGTCCGCCGGGTGCGGATCGAGGCGGTCACGGTGCAGGCGTCGCTCGACGAGCCGATCGCCTCCACGCCCGACGCGTACCTGCGGCTGCACCTGCTGTCGCACCTCGTCGTGGCGCCGAACACGATCGCGCTGGACGGGCTGATGGCGCACCTGCCGATCAACGCGTGGACGTCCCGCGGCCCGATGGTGCCGGCGGACGCGGCCCGGCGGCGCGCGCTGCTGAAGCGCACGGGGCTGGAGGTGCTCGGCCTCGACCGCATCCCCCGCCTGACCGACTACGTGCTGCCCGACCGCGTGCGCATCGCGGACGCCTCCCGCGTGCGGCTGGGCGCGCACCTCGCGCCCGGCACCACCGTGATGCAGGCCGGGTTCGTCAACTTCAACGCGGGCACCCTCGGCGCCTCCATGGTCGAGGGCCGCATCAGCCAGGGCGTCGTCGTCGGCGACGGGTCCGACATCGGCGGCGGCGCCTCCATCATGGGCACGCTCTCCGGCGGCGGCACGCAGCGGGTGTCGATCGGCCGCCGCAGCCTGCTCGGCGCGAACGCGGGCGTCGGCATCGCGCTCGGCGACGACTGCGTCGTGGAGGCGGGCCTGTACCTCACCGCTGGCACGAAGCTGACCCTGCGGGTGCCGGGCGAGGAGCCCCGCACCGTGAAGGCCGTCGAGCTCTCCGGCCAGGACGCGTGGCTCTTCCGCCGCAACAGCCTCACGGGCGGCATCGAGGCGACGCCGCGCTCGACGCCCGGCGTGACCCTGAACCCGACCCTGCACGCGTAGCCCGCCCCCGGCCCCGGCCCCGAATCCGGGCGGGTTCCGTCAATCCGGGCGACAATTTGCGCCCGCGTTGACGGAATGCGCCCGGAGTCAGTGGGAGCGCGGGAGGCCGGCGGCCTGCAGCTGAGCGACCAGGGCACCTCGGACACGAAGCGTCGACCAGATCCAACGGTCGACGCCGGGTCGGGATCCGGAGCGGCGAAGGCGGTCCTCCCGCACCTTCTCCAGCTCCACGATCCGGCCGGGTCTCCGTCCGGCCAGGATCTCGGCTTCGCGGTACTTCTTCATCCCGTCGAACTCTCCTATGAGGTTGAAGCGCGGCCACCAGAAGTCGACCTCGCCGATGAACCCCTGTCGATCCGAGAACCGCTGCTGGAGCAGCGGCGCGGGCAGCCCGCCTTCGGCGATCTGCACGCGCGACCACGACTCGCCCGCCGATCCCGAGGCTCCGTCCGCGAAGGCGATGACGCGCTCGATGCGCCGGCGGCCGCGGTTCGGCGCCCACTCGTCGAGGACGATCAGCAGCCGCTCCTTCGTCACACCACCCCGCAGCGCCGCGTCCATCGCGACGACGGCTTCGAAGAACGGCTCGGTGGCCGCGAGGTCCAGCACCGTGCGTTCGACGGATGTCGTGACGATCCCATCGATCACGGTCAGGTGCAGGCCGGTGTCATGGACGGCGTGCTTCCGCACCCCGTGCTCCGTCCGGGAACCGGCCGCCACCGAGACGCGGGCGTGGACGAGACCGTCGTCGATCACCACCGAGGGCAGGCGGGAGAGCGCCGCTGCGGATCGATGGCTGGCGACGAAGGCGGGATGCATCTCGGCCATCGCAGCGGTCTCGAGGCGCCGCCGGTCGTCGGTCAGCAGGGCGTCCCACACCTCGACCGGCACGTAGGCACCGCTCCGCAGCCGATGCAGCGCGCCGTTCGCGGCTCCCCGCTGCAACGACCGGCTGCCCAGGGCGAGACGCTCGGACTCACGGAACAGGATCAGGCGGTCAGCGCCTCGGATCGACATGGGCGGCAGCATGGCCGCCCGTCACCGCATGCGACGGCCCGGGAGCCGCTGGATACGAGAACCATCGTGCATCGCTCCTGGGGAGGAGCCGTCGGCCCGCAGACCGGGCGCATTGCGTCATTCGGGGCGACTCTTCGCGCCCGGAATGGCGGGAGGCGCCCGGGATCCGCGGGTCAGCGGTCGAGGTGGCGCTCCGGGGGGCCGACGTACAGCTGCTGCGGGCGGCCGATCTTGGTCGACGGGTCGACGTTGGCCTCGCGCCAGTGCGCGATCCAGCCCGGCAGGCGGCCGATGGCGAAGAGGACCGTGAACATCCGCGCCGGGAAGCCCATCGCCTTGTAGAGCACACCCGTGTAGAAGTCGACGTTCGGGTACAGGCGGCGCTCGATGAAGTAGTCGTCCTCGAGCGCGATGTGCTCCAGCTCGCGGGCCAGGTCGAGCAGCGGGTCGGTCACGCCGAGGGAGTCGAGCACCGCGTCGGCGCTCTCCTTCACCAGCTTCGCGCGGGGGTCGTAGGACTTGTACACCCGGTGGCCGAAGCCCATCAGGCGCACACCCTCCTCCTTCTTCTTCACCCGCTCCACGAACTTCTCGACGCCCTCGCCGGAGTCGCGGATCTGCGCCAGCATCGTGAGCACCGCCTCGTTCGCCCCGCCGTGCAGCGGGCCGGAGAGCGCGCCGATGCCGGCCGCGACGGAGACGAACATGTTCGCCTCCGTCGAGCCGACCAGGCGGACCGTGGAGGCGGAGGCGTTCTGCTCGTGGTCCTCGTGCAGGATCAGCAGCCGCTCGAGCGCCTTCGACAGCACCGGGTCGATCTCGTAGGGCTCGGCGTTCGTGCCGAAGTTGAGGCGCAGGAAGTTGTCGACGAACGACAGCGAGTTGTCCGGGTAGAGGAACGCCTGGCCGAGCGTCTTCTTGTGCGCGTACGCGGCGATGACGGGCAGCTTCGCGAGGAGGCGGATCGTCGCCGCCTCGATCTGCTCGGGGTCGTGCACGGACAGCGAGTCCTCGTAGTACGTCGACAGCGCGCTGATGCCGGACGACAGCACGGTCATCGGGTGCGCGGTGTGCGGCAGCGCGGCGAAGAACCGCCGCATGTCCTCGTGCAGCAGCGTGTGCCGGCGGATGCGGGCGTCGAAGTCGGCGAGCTCCGACTCCGAGGGCAGCTCGCCGTAGATCAGCAGCCAGGCGACCTCGAGGTAGGTGGAGTGCTGCGCCAGCTCCGCGATCGGGTAGCCGCGGTACCGCAGGATGCCCTGGTCGCCGTCGATGTACGTGATCGCCGACCGCGTCGAGGCGGTGTTCACGAACC
>NZ_CAXTOQ010000127.1:0-10204 GCF_964245895.1 uncultured Amnibacterium sp. | reverse complement strand
CGTTTCACCAATGCAATCACCAGGCCGAACCTCCACAACCCGCGGGACACCCCAGCGCGATTCGTCCTGCTCAAGCCGGATCGTCCTGCTCAAGCCCTCGATGCCGCGCGACCCGCCGCCGACCTCTCCGAGCCGCGGCCGACCCGGAGGCGCCGCCTCAGCGCTCGCCGGCGAGCGCGGCGATCACCCGGTCCATCGAGCGGCCCAGCGCCCATCGCTCGGCCAGCGCGGCGCCGGCCTCCCGCCGCTCGGCCGTCATCCGCACCGCGGTGTCGGCCCGGGGGAGGGGGAGGTCGCGCACGACCTCGACGGCCGGCAGGGCGCGCCGCGCGTACGCCTCCCCGGCCCGCAGCTTCGCCGCCTGCCCGGCCGGGATGCCGGTGCGGGGATCGGCGGCCGCGGCGAGCACGCCCTCGAGATCCCCGAACCGGGCGAGCAGCGACGCCGCGGTCTTCTCGCCGATGCCGGCGACGCCGGGCAGGCCGTCGGAGGCGTCGCCGCGCAGCGTCGCGAAGTCGGCGTACTGCGCGGCGCGCACCCCGTACTTCTCGAGCACGACCTCGTCGGTGACGAGCTCGAGGTCGCGCATCCCGCGCGCGGTCGACACGACCCGGACGCCGCGGTCGTCGTCGATCACCTGGAACAGGTCGCGGTCGCTGGTGACGACGTCGACCGGAGTCATCGCCGTCGTCGCGAGGGTGCCGATGACGTCGTCCGCCTCGTGGTCGGCGGCTCCGACGCGTGCGATGCCGAGCGCGGCGAGCGCCTCCACGATCATCGGGATCTGGGGGGTCAGCGCCTCCGGCACCACCTCGCGGTCGGACCGCGAGCCGACGCCCTCCTCCGCCAGCCGGTGCGCCTTGTACGACGGGACCAGGTCGACCCGCCAGCGCGGCCGCCACGCGTCGTCCCAGCAGGCGACCAGGTCGGTCGGCTCGAACTCGGTGACCAGCCTGGCGATGATGTCGAGGAGCCCGCGCACCGCGTTCACGGGCGCGCCGTCCGGCGCCGTGATCGTCTCGGGCAGCCCGTGGAAGGCGCGGAAGTAGAGCGCCGCGGTGTCGAGCAGCATCAGGCGGGCAGCGGGCATGGGGCCAGTGTCCCGGGTCGTCAGGCGTTCGGGAACACCTCGCGGACGATGGCCCGCTCGGCGTCCAGCCCGGCCCACTCGTCGTCGCCGGGACCCTCGAACACGAGCGCGAGGGCTCCGTCGAAGCCGGCGTCGGCGAGCACCTGCAGCGAGCGGGTGTAGTCCGCGGCGTCCAGGCCGGTGCCGTCCGCGCTCGCGTGGCACTTCGCGTGGCAGGTCTCCGCGAAGGGCGCGATGCGGCGCAGGTCGTCGTACTTCGTCGGCCCTCCCCAGTTGCCCAGGTCGACCAGCAGGCCGACGAGGCCCTGCGTCTCGTCCAGCAGCTGCAGCACCACGTCGGGACCGGACAGCAGCTCGCGCCAGTTCTCCGTGACGATGCGGACGCCCGGCGACCCCTCCACGAGCCGGCGGAGGCGTGCGGCCGCCGCGCCGATCGCCTCCGCCGACGGCTCCTGCCGCCCGCCGACGATCCGGATGCGGGCCGCGCCGAGCGCCGCCGCGTCGTCGATCCACGCCCGCGCCCAGCCTTCGACCTCGTCGCCGTGATCGGGGCTGCTGAGGTCGCCGGTGTCGAGCAGCAGCGCGTCGAGCGTCACGCCGGCGTCGTCGAGCGCGCCGCGCAGGTCGGCGAGGTACCCGGCGTCGCGGGTCGGCAGCTGGAAGTGGCACAGCTGCACGACGCCGAACCCGCGGTCGGCGAGCCGCGCCGGCAGCTCGAGCAGCGGCAGCCCGTCGCCGGGATGCGCCTCCATCCCGCCCGGCCAGGGGAACGCGTCCGCCGCGACGGGCCGCCCCAGCGTGCGCTGCAGGGACCAGGACTGCACGGCGGCGATCGGCACGACGACTCCTTCGGCGGTTCGGGCGCACGGCCGCGAGGGCACATGCTGCCGACAGCATGGAGGCACGGTCCGGTGAGCGGGCTGGCTGTGCTCAGCCGGGAGGGCCGTCGCGCTCGCGCACGGCGAGCAGGATCCGACGAGCGATCGCCCGCAGCTGCCGCTTCTGCGCCGCCGTCAACGCGTCCAGCACGAGTCGACGGACGTTCTCGACGTGCGCGGGCGTCGCGGCCTCGTACCGTCGCTCGGCTGTGGAGGACCTCGCCGCCTCGCGGGGGATCGACGCCGGCACCATGCGGTCCGCGATCGCCGCCGGCCGGCCCGGCCTGCTGCAGCGGTTCATCGAGCCGTCCGAGATCGCGAACCTGGTCCTGTACCTGGCGAGCCCCGTGTCGTCGGCGACGAACGGCGCAACCCTCCGCGCGGAAGGCGGCGTGCTTCCCACGACGCTGTGAGCACCCGCGGACGTTCGGGAGCGAGCCGGACATGTGGGGGATGAGGCGAGGAGACCCGCATGGACGAGAGCGAGCGTCGGCTGACCGCCGCCGACCCTGCCCCGACGGTGTCGGCGGAGGTGGATCGGCACGCGCGGGCGGCGATGCGCGCCGTGACCGCTCGGGGGCGCCGGCGCGTGACCTGGCGGGTCGCCGCGCTCTCGACGGTCGCGCTGCTCGCGATCGGCGGCGGAGCCGCGGCCGCTGCGCCGCTGGTGCGCAGCATCTTCGACCCGCAGATCACCGCGGTGGATCTGCGGGTGGAGTCGGAGGGGTCGGCGACCCGCTGCTCGGTGACCTTCGAGACCTCCGTCAAGCTCCGGGACGTCGACGAGCACCAGGCGACCATGCGGGCGTGGAGCGACTTCGTGGCCGGGCGGTCGTGGACGGTCCGGGTCCCGCACGACGCGACGCGGCTCGAGACGCTGATGCTCGTCTCACGGGCCGCCGAGCGGGTGCTCGCCGACTTCGACCGCGCCTACCCCGGCGAGGACCTCACCGACGCGGCCGACGTCTTCTCCCACGAGCACTGCGCCGTCGAGCGGTGATGCGACGTCGGGAGCGGGACCGGATCGCGGCGGCCTTGGAGGAGGCGGCGCCCGACCTGCTGCGGTTCCTCCTGCGCCGCACCGCCGGCGCCGATGCGGCCGCCGACCTCTTCGGCGAGGTCTCCCTCGTCGCGTGGCGGCGGCGCGGGCAGGCGCCCGCGGTCGACGGGGAGATCCGGCCGTGGCTGTTCGGCATCGCCCGCAACGCGCTGCTGAACCACTGGCGGGCGTCGCGCCGAGCGCTCGGCCTCACCGAGCAGCTGAAGGCCGCCGCGACGCTGGAGGCACCGCACCGCGACCACGCCGACGACCTGGCGGACGCGGACCTCGTGCGTCGGCTGCTCGACCGGCTGCCGCAGGGTGCGGCGGAGCTCCTCCGGCTCGTGCACTGGGACGGGCTGCACCTCGCCGAGGCCGCGCTGGTCCTCGGCATCCCGGCCTCGACGGTGAGAGGCAGGTACGCGGCCGCGAAGCAGCAGCTGCGCGGCCTGCTCGAGCACGCCGACCCCTGAGCCGGCGGCGCGGACAGGACCGCGGAGGGGGATCGCGTCGCTTCGGCAGCGTCCGTCCGCTCCGGCAGCGCCGCCGGCGCGATCCCGCTGCCGGAACCGACGAGGTGTGCCGGAGCGGACGTGGGCGAACCCGCCCCTCCTCAGCGATCACGGTCCGCCCGTCGCCCGACCGGGATCTGCTCCTTCCCGTCGCGCAGAACCTCGCGTCGCTCGTGGCACCTGATGCGCCGAGCACCGCGGCGGCAGTTCGGGCGCGGATGCCGTCGGAGGGGGTCGGTGATCGCATCCAGCGGCGTCGCGCCTGGCTCGAGGACGTGTCCCTCGTTCAGCTGCTGGGCGATGCGGGTAGGGAGCGACCGGTGCCCTTCGCCGTCAGGCGGGTCGCACCGCGTCGCGGTGCTGCTCGCCCGTAGGTTCGAGCGCGTGTCCGGTGCACCGCTGCTGATCTTCGTCGTTCTCGCGGCGGTCTTCTTCTACCTCCTGTACGCCGTGGTGCGCGCGGCGGTGCGGGCCGTGCTGCTGGATCGGTGGAAGACCGTGCGGTGGTTCGAGCTCACCGGGGAGTGGCACGACGGCTCGTGGCAGCGGCGCGCTCCCCGGCAGGTCAGCGACGGACCCATCACGAAGGTCAAGCGGACCTAGGTCGGATCAGCCGACGCAGCCGCGCCCGCCCTCCTACGCGATCGCGGTCCGCCGGGAGAGCCCGCGCTTCGCCGGGCTGACCGCCCAGCTGACGACCGCGATGAGGACCGGCACCCCGAGCGCGAGCGTGAGGATCGGGAGCCACGGCGGTGCAAACGACAGCGGCGAGCCGGGCAGCGCGAGCGCGATCGCGGGGATCAGCGCGAGCCCGCCGCCGACGACGGCGCCGGTGCCTCCGACGATCAGCGCGAGCCAGAACGCGGTCCGCCGCTGGACCGCCGGAGGGGCGCCGACGGCGGCGAGGGTGTCGGCGTCGGGCCGGTTGTCGATGCGCGCGAGCCCCACAGCGGCCCCTGCGGCCGCGACCACGATGACCGCGCAGGCGAGGGCCGCGATCCAGCCGATCTGCTGCGTCGGGTCCTGCGGTCCGCGCTCGACCGTGACGTACACGCCGGACGGGTTGTCCTGCAGCGTCCCGAGCCGCTGCGACAGCTCGTCCAGCTGCGCCTGGGTCGGCAACACCTTCGGCGTGGCGAGCAGCACGGTCGGCACGGTCGGCAGGCCCAGCCGCTGCGCCGTCGCCGCGCTCACGAACGCGCCGTACGGCACCTCGTGGGATGGGCGGTCGGCCACCGCGGGGATGCGATCGGTCCTGGTCGGATGCATCGCGGCGCCGAACGCGCCCCCCTCCGACAGCTGCGTGCGCGTCCACCAGCCGATGTCGATGGCGCCCTGCTGCAGGTAGTCGCTGTGCACGACGACCGCGCCGCCGCGCTCGAGCGAGGCCCGGGCGGCGCTGGAGAGCGGGCGCCCGAGCACGGCGGCGACGTCCGCCGCGGAGCCGACGAACAGGTGGGATCCGGCGCCGTCCAGCGAGCCCACGTAGGGCGATGCCGCGTCGCACGAGGTGCAGGAGGTCGCGAGCACGGGCGTGAGCGCCTTCGAGCGCAGCTGCGCGGCGGTGAACGTCGCCGTCGCGTCGGGGACGCCGCGGATCACGCGGACGTCGCCGGCGCCGAGCACGCTGCGCATCACGGCGGACGCGTCGGAGGGGTCGCTGAGATGCGTCGCGGTGGCCTCGTCGCCGTCGCCGAAGTAGCGCAGCTGCGTCGGCACCTGACCGACCTGGGCGGCCCACTGGTACTGCCGGGCGGCGAGCTCCACGCTCGCGCCGGTCAGGCACATCACGAAGATGCCGACGAACACCGTCGCCATGATCGCCGCGACGGCCGGGACCGAGCGGCCGCGGTTGCGCGCGACGTCGCGGCTGGCGAGGCGCAGCCCGACGCCCAGCGGCGTCGCCACCCTGGCCAGGCCCGCCAGCACGAGGCGGACGGCGAGCAGGGCGCCGACCTGCATCAGGATCGGCCCCGCGATCAGGAGGGCGATGGCGGGTCCCCTCCCGTTCGGATCGATCTCGCCGGGCGTGCCGGTGGTGAGCACGCCGCCGCCGAGCAGGGTCGCGACCGTACCGACCGCGATCAGCACGAGCCCCACGACCGGCGTCCGGCGACGGCCCGCGACGGGCCTGCGGGCACCGCGCAGCGCGGCGAGCACGTCGGCCCTCGCCGCCGCCCGCGCCGGCAGCAGCGCGGAGAGCCAGCCGGCCAGCACCGCGATCGCGACCGCCAGCGCGATCGCGAGCACCGGGAGGTGCCAGCCGGGGAACTGCGTCCCGCTGCCGTTCGACGTCACGGCCATCACGACGCTGCCGGCGGCCAGGCCGATCGCGACGCCGGTGACGCCGCCGACGAGACCGATCGCGACACCGGCACCCGTGACCACGCGCACGAGCGCCCGGCGGTCCCCGCCGACGGAGGCGACGACGGCGAGGGAGCGCTGCTGCTGCCGCGCCGTGACCGCGAACGCCGCGCCGGCCAGCAGCACGACCTCGAACAGCACGAACGCCACCGCGACCGCGATGATCGCGGCGGTGAGCGCGGCACTCGACCCCCCGCCCTCGTTCCTCGCCACGAGCTCCGGCGTCGCCGGCGGGTCCAGCACGACCACTCGCGAGAAGGCCGTGATGCCCAGCCGGTTCAGCCGCTGCACGTCGGGCCAGGACACGGCGTGGTCCGGCAGGTAGTACGACGTCTGCTGCAGGCCGGGGGAGGGGGTGCCGAGCGTCGCGGCGGTGCCGAAGACCTCGGCGACGCCGGTCGGCTCGACCCGGTCGTCGATCACACCGGTCACCGTGACGGCCCGGGCCGCAGGCCGCAGCAGGTCGACGGAGCCGCCGATCCGCGCGTCGAGGCGCGTCATCGCGGACTTCGTCAGCATCACCTCGCCGCTGCGGCTCGGCCTCGCGCCGTCGACGACCGTCCACCTCCCCGTGAACGCCGGATCCCACGCCTCCCCGACGACGGCCTGCACGCTGCCGAGCCCGGTCGCCGTGCGGACCGTGACGGCGGCGTCGTACACCGGCAGGATGCGCGTGCCAGCGGGCAGCGCGGAGGCGGGGCTGCGGACCGTCGTCGACGTGGTGCCGCCGGCGTCGTTCGCGAGGAAGCCGGTGACCGGGTCCTGCACCGCGGTCGAGTCCGGCGTGCTGCGCACCTCCAGCCGCGCCTGCGCGCGCCCCAGCTCCGTCGTCACCAGCTCGGCGTGCGTCGCCTGCCCGCTCGCCTGCACCAGACCGCCCATCACGGCTCCCGCGACCGGGAGCGCGATCATCGCGGCGATCAGGGCGGACCGGCCGGGCGCCGCCCGCACGGAGCGGATCGCGAGGCGGGCCGCGACGCCGCGGGCGCTCACGCGCGCGCCTCGGTGAGCAGCGAGCCCGGGTCCGGCGCCTGCCGGGTGTCGATGACGGAGCCGTCGCGCAGGAACACGATCCGGTCCGCCCACGCCGCGTGCCGCGCGTCGTGCGTGACGAGCAGGCCGCCCGCGCCCGCGTCGACCCGGGCGCGCAGCATCCGCAGCACCAGCTCCCCGGTGGTCGAGTCGAGCGCGCCGGTCGGCTCGTCCGCCAGCACGAGGCGGCGCGGTCCGACGACGGCTCGCGCGATCGCGACGCGCTGCTGCTGCCCGCCGGAGAGGTCGTCGGGGAACCGGTCCGCCTTGTCCGCCAGCCCGACCGCCTCCAGCGCGGCGACGGCCGCGCCGCGCACCCGGCGCCGGCTCCAGCCGTCGAGCTCGAGCGGCAGGCCGACGTTCTCGGCCGCGGTCAGCGTCGGCACGAGGTTGTAGTCCTGGAACACGAACCCGAGCGAGCGGCGGCGCAGGGCCGCCAGCTGCTTCGGCGACACCTGGGCCAGAGCCTGCCCGTCGACCAGCACCTCGCCGGAGGTCGGCCGGGTCAGTCCTCCGGCGATCGCGAGCAGGCTGGACTTGCCGCTGCCGGATGCGCCCATCACGGCGACCAGCTCGCCCGGCTGCACCTCCACCGAGACGTCCCGCAGGGCGTCCACCGCCTGCTCGCCGGCCCCGTAGACCAGGGAGACGTGCCACAGCTCGAGCAGGGCGGTCATCGCGGCACCCGCGTCGCCGTGGTGTCCGCCGCCGTGCTCGCAGGCGCGCCCACGAGCCCCTGGCGCACGGCCTTCGCGATCACGGCCTCGGTGTGGTCCAGCCACCGCACCTCCGCCTCCGCCTGGAACAGCATCGACTCGACGACCAGCGACCAGGCCAGGTCGGCGGTGCTGCTCGGTGCGGCGGCGTCCGCCTTCGTGCGGGTGAGCGATTGGAGGTGCGCGAGCGTCGAGGACCGCTGGATCTGGATGATGTCCGAGATGACGACGCTCGGCAGGGTCGCGGCGATCGCCAGCTTCATGGCGAGCTCGTCTCGAGTCGCCTGGCGCTGGACGGGCGTCGTCAGCCAGGACCGCACCTCCGCGGACCCGCCGGCGGTCAGCGTGTAGCGCACGCGACCCTCGTCGTCGCTGCCGCTGCGGTCGACCAGGCCGTCGCGCTCGAGGCGCTCGAGCGTGGAGTAGACCTGGCCGACGTTCAGCGGCCACGTGCCGCCGGTGCGCAGGTCGAAGTCGCCCCGCAGCTGGTAGCCGTAGGCGGGACCCTCGCTGAGGATCGCGAGCAGGCTTGATCGGACGGACACCGTGCACCTCCATCGGACGGAACTCACTCAGTATGCACATACCGGGTATGTATGGGGCGCGACGCGCCCGGGCGATTCTCAGATGGCCGCTACGGTTCGAAGCGCGGCCGTGCGGCCGGGTCCTAGCGGAAGCGGCGGTCGGTTCGGTGGTGCAGCCCGACCTCTACGACGGCTCCGCGGTGCGAGGGCCCCGCAGCTACGAGCGGATGAACGTCGTCATGTCGTTCGGCTTCTCGATCCGCTGGCGCCGGCAGATGATGCGGCCGCGGCCTGGCGGCGCCTTCTCGTTCGTGGAGGTCACGCAGCCGCCGAACCCGGTGCTCCGCGTCCTGTACGGCTTCTACCTCAGCCGGGTGGTGCCGGTCATGGGCGTCCTGCTCGTCTCCGATCCCGTCGAGTACCGGATGCTGCATCGCTACCTGCGGGCGTACGGCGACGGCTCGTGGACGACCGATGCGCTCGCATCCCACCCGGGCATCCGCGTCGAACGGCGGCTGCTGTTCTTCGGCTGCGCGACCAGTTG
Source organism: uncultured Amnibacterium sp. (assembly GCF_964245895.1). Taxonomy (GTDB): domain Bacteria; phylum Actinomycetota; class Actinomycetes; order Actinomycetales; family Microbacteriaceae; genus Amnibacterium. The sequence continues at coordinate 1,505 of NZ_CAXTOQ010000127.1, read as the reverse complement.
GAGCGGCACGCGGCTGCCGTCGCACGGCTGACCTGGCCGTGCGCCTGGCGCGCTACTTCTCGACGAGCGCCAGCCGGCCGGCGAGCAGCACGTAGGTGGCGGCGAAGGAGCGGCGCATCCAGGCGACGACCCGCGGCCGGGTGAGGACCTGGGCGCGCATGCCCGCGGCGAAGACGCCGTAGGCGGCGAACACGACGAACGTGACGGCCATGAAGACCAGGCTCAGGCCGACCATGTGCAGCCCGGCCGCCTGCTCGGTGACGGGGACGAACTGCGGCAGGAAGGCGAAGAAGAAGATCGTCAGCTTCGGGTTCAGCAGGTTGATCAGCACGGCCGTGCGGATCGTCGTCCACACGGGGACCGCGGCGGTCGCCGGATCCGTGTCGATCGGGGACCGGTCGCGCAGGGTGTGCCACGCGAGGTAGAGCAGGTACGCGACGCCGGGCCAGCGGAGCGTCTGGAAGGCGACGGCGCTGGCGTTCAGCAGCGCGGCCAGGCCGGTGATGGCGGCGACCATGTGCGGCACGACGCCGAGGGTGCAGCCGAGCGCCGCGACGATGCTCGCCCTGCGCCCACGGGCCAGCCCGGCGCTGATCGTGTAGACGGCGCCGGTGCCCGGGGTGGCGACGACGACCAGGGTGGTCAGCAGGAACGCGAGGGACACGGGCACTCCGAGGTCGACGAGCGGTGCGGGGAACGGTACCCGCTGACGCGCGGGAGACGTCAGGGCCGGCTCGTCTCCTCCCAGACCGCGGAGTCGACGGCGACCGCCTTGGCGAAGTACCGCGGGTGGCCGCTCGTGACCCGGACGTCGAACCCGACGGGACCGGGAGGATCCGTGCCGCCGGCGGCGGAGAGGTCGATCGGCCCGAGGGTCGAGAGCCGGGAGCACTGCAGCACGGTGTCGGGCTCCTGCCGCTGGGAGCCGGTGACCGTAACGGTGATCGTGCCTCCGCCCTCGCAGGCGGCTGCGATCAGCATCGTCTTCCCCTCGGTGTCGATCGCGCCGCCGGTGGGCGAGTCGCGGTCGTCCGTCCAGGTCAGCGCCGGCGCCGTCCGCGCGGAGGGGGGCAGGATCGCGGACAGCGCCGCCTTCAGCTCCTGCTGCACCTCCGCCTCGGGCCGGGCCGACTGCTGGGTGGAGTGCGTCGGCTGCGCGGCGGGGTTCTGCGCGGGCCGGTCGAGGCCCGCCCGGATCGCGAGCACCGCGGCGACAGCGACGAGGGCGGCGACGACCCCGGTCGCGACGAACCGCATCCTGTCGGCCCCGCGGGCGCGCCGCGCCGCAGCCGACCGCCCTGTGGCATCGACGTGCTCGACCAGCTGCACGAGGTCGCCTCGGACCTGGTCGGCGTACCTCGTGTTCCAACGCGGCGGGTTCATCCCGAGACCTCCTCGGATCCGATGCGGCTGCAGCCGGGCCCCGCCCGCAGGCCGCGCGGTCGCTGGTGCGCCCGGTGCAGCCGCCCGCGCGCTGCGGTCTCGGTGAGGCCGAGCGGGCGGCC
>NZ_CAXTOQ010000126.1:0-10407 GCF_964245895.1 uncultured Amnibacterium sp. | reverse complement strand
GCCCGCTGCGTGCGCGGCCGCCTCCGGCACGCGCCCACCGACGGAGTCGACGAGCAGGACCAGCGCCGCGCTGAGGTTCGCACGGTACTCAGCGGCGCGCAGAGGGAGCGAGAACATCGCACCCGCTTCCTCCTGCAAGGTCATGGCGGCGATGCTGAGCCGTGTCGACTGCGCCGCCGCCGCGAGCTGGATGACGAAGGTGCCGAGTGCGCGCGGCGCCCGCGCCGCGTCGTCGACGTCGAGGGCGAGCTCCCGCAGGTGATCGAGGTCTGCGCGCGTCACGCGTTCGCACGCGATCGACGCCGAGCCGCTCAGCAGCGTCGCCCGCCAATCGGCGAGATCTCTGATCGCCGAAGCGCTGACCGGGTTGAGATGCTCTGAAGAGGCGGTCAGCGGCGGCCGGGAACGCTCGGTCACGAACGAGCCGCCGCCACGACCCGGACGCGTCGTCAGCAGCCCCTCGGCTCGCAGGCTGGAGAGCGCGTCGCGGAGGACGAAGGCGGACACGCCGAGCTGACGAGCGAGGACCGCCTCACGCGGAAGCGCCTCCCCGCCTCGGACGACCCCCAGGTCGATCGCGGCTCGCAGTCGATTCACCACGGCCGTCGCGTTCGGCGGCTGCACCGGAGTCTTGAGGAACACGGGCTGCACGCGACGTCGCGACCCGGCGAGGTGCGCGTCCTGCTGTGACGTCATCGCTTCCCTCTGAGCGTCGACGACGGGGCGGTCCTCGACAGACGTGGTGCTCTGGTCGATGCTAACGCGGAGGCACGACGCGGTCGGCTGACGAGGATGCAGCGTGCGCCTGCGCGGGATCGGAGCGGTGCTCCGCGAGCACGCCCACCCCTCGTCTCGTCCGCACGACGTACACGATCACTCCGACGGTCCCGATCCCCGCGCACGCCACGACACCGGCCCAGGGCACGCTCCCGTAGATCTCGCTTCTCGGCCACACGAGGTTCAGCGCCATCAGGAAGCCCCAGACCACCGCGATCACGTTCACCGGGATCCCGAGACGGCCCAGGCTGAAGTAGCCGGGCCCGTTGTCCCTGCCGCTCCATCCCCCTCGTATCCGCTGCACGAGCATGGGGATGGTCACCAGCAGGTAGGCGACGTAGACGAGCACCACGGCGACGCTCGTCACCGTCGTGAACACCTCCGGCTGCCCGACGTTGACGAGCAGGATGACGATCGCGCCGAGCCCGATGACGATCGCCGGCACCACCGGCGTCCTGCTCTTCTGGTTCACGCGGGCGAGCGACGCGGAGAACGGCAGGCCGCCGTCCCGCGCCATCGCGAAGACGGATCGGATCGATGCCGTGTGGATGGCGAGCACGCAGACGCAGACGGCGACCGCCACGCAGCAGAGCAGCGCGGTGCCGGCGACCGGGCCGAGCGCATCGAGCACGAGGAACTGCAAGCCGCCGGCGCCCGAACCGATGCGCTTGTCGGAGGGGTCGCGTGCGCTCAGGATGCCGAGCAGCAGGATCGACCCACCGAGGAAGAACGAGGCGTTGATCGCGCGGAGTATCGCGACGGGCGACCCTCGCTTCGGATCCTTCGCCTCCTCGCCGAGCGAGCTGGCGGTGTCGAAGCCGAACATGACGAACCCCGTCGCGAGCGATGCCACGAGGAACGCACCGAGGTAGCCGAGCGGGCTGCCTTCGCCCGCGCGCTCGGTGTCGAAGAGCACGGATATCGGCTGGCGGACGTGCAGGGCGAGCAGCACGATCAGGGTCACCGAAGCCACGAGTTCGACAGCCACGCCGACGCTGTTCACGCGCCCCATCAGCTTCACGCCGAAGGCGTTGATCAGCGTCGTCGCGACGATGAGCGCCGACCCGAGGAGCACGCCGTTCAAGGCGAAGTCCGACGGCGTCGAACCGTCGCCGACGACCTGGAACCCGGACCAGATCTGCGGGAGCGTGATCTGCAGCGCGAGCGCGGCCCCCGCCATCGAGAACAGCTGACCGAACAGCAGGCTCCATCCGGCGAACCACGATCCGGCGGGTGAGCCGAGGCGCTTCGACCAGTTGTAGACGGAGCCGGCGACGGGATAGCGGGCAGCGAGCTCCGCGAAGCAGAGCGCCACCATCAGCTGACCGACGAACACGATCGGCCAGGTCCACCAGTAGGCGGGGCCGGCGAATCCGTACCCGAAGTAGAACAGTTGGAAGCATCCGGTCAGGATCGAGATGAAGCTCACGCCTGCCGCGAACGTCGCGAACCCTCCGAGGCTGCGCTCGAGCTTCTGCGCGTATCCGAACTCGGCCAGGCCGTCGTCGGTGGTCGTCGTCTCTTCGCGGCGGATCGGCATGCGCGCTCCCAGGCGTCAAGGGGTCGATCGGAGGGTGAGAACCCCGTCGTCGGAACCTACATCTCCAAAGATTTGAACTCAAGGGTTTTGTGATCCCATACTGGTCGTCGTCCTCGATCGCGGACGGGGAGGAGGGCGAGATGGTGTCGAAGCCCCCGCTGACGGTGCACCGGAACAGGCCGTGGACGAACTGGGGAGGGAACATCCGGGCCTCCCCCTCGTGGACGGTCAGACCGACGACCGAGAGCCAGGTCGTCGACGCGGTGCGCCACGCGGTCTCGAACCAGGTGCCGATCCGTGCGGGCGGGAGTGCGCACTCCTTCTCGCCCCTAGTCGCGACCGAAGGGCTCCTGATCGACATGACCGGCTACTCCGGTGTGATCGGCATCGATGCGAGCACTGCGCGGGTCCGGGTCCGCGGCGGGACCCTGCTGCGCGACCTCGGCGAGCCGCTGTGGAAGGCGGGGTTCTCGCTCAGGAACCAGGGCGACATCGACCGTCAGACCATCGCGGGCGCCGTGGCGACCGCGACTCACGGGTCAGGGGTGCGACTCGGCAGCGTGTCGAGCTGCGTCCGCGCGGTGCGGATCGTCGACGGGACCGGGTCCGTCCGCGACATCGACGCCGCGACCGACGGCGGGGGCGATGCGCTCCTCGCGGCACAGGTGAGCCTCGGGCTGCTCGGCATCGTGCTGGAGGTCGAGCTGGAGGTCGACCCCGCGTACCTCCTGGAGGAGCGGATCAGCTTCCCGCTGTGGGAGGAGACCGTCGAGACCTGGGACGAGGATGTGACGGCCAACCGTCACTACTCGTTCCTGTGGTGCCACCATGCCGATTCCGCGGGCTTGTACGAGCTTCCGGTTCCCGACGGCGTCGACGCCGTCGGTCGGAGCTTCACGAAGCGCTACCGCGTCGTGACGGACGAGGAGGCGACTGCGTCGCGAGCTCGGGGGACCCGAGCAGACCGGGCCTATCGCATCTATCCGGGGACCTTCGACCTGCCGTTCCACGAGATGGAGTGCTTCGTTCCGGCCGATCGCGGCCGCGAGGCGGTGGAGGCCGTGCGCGAGCTGATCGTCAGGAGGCACCCCGAGCAGCGCTACCCGGTCGAGGTGCGTTGGGTCCAGGCCGAAGCCGCCTTCCTCTCCCCCGCTTCCGGCCGCGACAGCACGGTCATCTCGGTGTCGGGAGCACCGCGCGACGACTACAGCGACTACTTCGCTGACGTGGACCGAGCGCTGGCGCCGTTCGATGCGCGCAGCCATTGGGGAAAGCTGCACCGGATGACGAGGGACCGGGTGGAAGCGAGCTACCCGCAGCTCGATCGGTTCGACCGGGTACGCCGGGAGATGGATCCGGCAGACCTGTTCCTCAACGACCATCTTCGCCCGCTCTTCGGATGAGCGCGCCCGCACCGCGGGCGAGAGGTCGAGGACGAGGCGCCGGCAGGCGACGCGGGTGCACAGCAGGGCACCTCTCGCGCGTTCGGCGGGGGTGAGGATCGCGTCGCGACGGTCGATCCCCCTCCAGCACGGGCGTCTCCAGGTGCCGCAGGTCGGAACCGGGTCGCGCTCGCGGCGCTCGCTCGCGCCTGCGCTGCGTGACCGGCGGCGGACCCGCATGCGGCGGGCATGGGAGGCGCCGCCGAGCCGCCGTCGGTGGAGGTCCCCGGTCAGCGCCGGTTCTCGCTGAGGCGGACGGCGACGACCTGCGGCAGCAGCGCCGCCAGGTCGGCCTGCACGTGCAGCGCGACCTCGACGTCGTCCGCCTCCGAGGAGTTCGCACCGACGAGCAGCTCGTGGAAGCCGGCGGGCCACGGCGTCTCGGTCGCGGCGGCCCAGGTGCGCCAGGCGACCACCGAGGTCTCGATGGGCTGCGCGGCGACGGCGTCCTCGACCTCGTGCGTCACGGTCTCGACCATCTCGCCGACCGACAGGTGCTCACCGCGGTGGGCCCGGATGCGCTGGTCGGCGAGCTGCGCGATCGGCGACCACGCGGCCGTGCGCAGCAGCACCTCCGGCGAGCGCGGCAGGTGCACGAGCGCGGGCGGCGGATCGATGCGGCCGAAGCCGAGCAGGTGGTGCTCGGTGGCACGGCGGCGCCAGGGCGCGGATCGACGGATCCGCCGGAAGACGCCGTCCAGCACAGCCCGATCGTAGGCACTCGAGGGCTTCAGCAGGACAGAACGCGATCAGCAGGCGAAAACCGCGCAGATCGTCCTGCCGACCGCGTTCCGTCCTGCTGTCGCCCTCGGTCGCGTCCGGCTGTCACCCACGAGCCCGGGAGCGGAGCCGGGCGCTCAGTCGTGGTGCTGGGCGCGCTCCTCCTCCTCCGCCTCCTCCTTGCGCCGCGCCTCCGCCACCGAGGGCTTCAGGTCGGCGAGGGAGGCGTCCGGGTCCCGCTTGATGCTGATGAGGCTCGCGACCGTCGCGACCGCCATCGACAGCACGATCACGATCAGCGACAGGCCCGTGCCGATCTCCGGCACCGCCGTGATGTGCTCGCCGCCGTTCAGGAACGGCAGCTCGTTCTCGTGGAGCGCGTGCAGGATCAGCTTCACGCCGATGAAGGCGAGGATGAACGCGATCCCGTACTTCAGGTACTTCAGCCGCTCGACCAGGTCGCCGAGCAGGAAGTAGAGCTGCCGCAGCCCCATGAGGGCGAAGATGTTCGCGGTGAACACGATGAACGGGCTGTCGGTGATGCCGAAGATCGCGGGGATCGAGTCGAGCGCGAACAGCACGTCCGTCGCACCGATCGAGATCAGCACGATGAGGATCGGCGTGAAGTAGCGCTTGCCGTCGATCGTCGTGCGGATCCTGCCGCCGTCGTAGTTCTCGGTCAGGGACAGGTGCCGCTTCGCGAAGCGGATCAGCGCGGTGTCGGTCTGGTCGCCGTGCTCGCTGCCGAACGCCTGCGTGATCGCGGTGTAGATGAGGAAGGCGCCGAAGAGGTAGAAGATCCAGCTGAAGTTCTCGATCAGCTGCGCGCCGATCAGGATGAAGATCCCGCGGAACACCAGCGCGAGGATGATCCCGATCATCAGGACCTCCTGCTGCCGCTTCTTCGGCACCGCGAAGCCCGTCATGATCACGATGAACACGAACAGGTTGTCGATCGACAGCGAGTACTCGGTCAGCCAGCCTGCGACGAACTCGGTGGCGTGCTCCGGCCCGTCGACGAGCAGCAGCAGGACCGCGAAGATCAGCGCGAGCGCGACGTAGAAGCCGACCCAGAGGGCCGACTCCCTGGTCGACGGCACGTGGGGGCGCCGGTACGCGAGCACGATGTCCGCGATCAGGATCAGGACGATGACCGCGAGCGACACGATCTCGAACGGCAGCGGGACGATGGGCATCTGAAGCACTCCTCGAGGGCAGGGGCTGTCCTCGAACGTCTCTCCCTCACCCGGATCGGGCGCCGCACCCCCGGGTCCGCGGACGATGCGGGCCGTGCTGACGGGGTGTGCGGTGGCGGGATACTCCCCTTCGCGCCCCGAACCCTACCGGGTCATCGTCGGGACACGCGCGGACCGGTCCGCGGCTGCGGGGACCGGGCGGCCGCGCGCGATCAGCACCGCGGCGACCATCGCCGCGGCGCCCCAGACGAACGCGACCAGGTCGAGCCCGACCTCCATCGCCCAGAACGGCGGGACGACCGCGAGCACCCCGGCGACGACGAGCGCCGGGACGCCGGGGACGGGACCGACGCGCTTCGGCCCGCGCTCGAAGCGCGCGACGCCCAGCGAGACGAGCAGGAGGACGCCGAACACGATCGCGTCGCCGGGGATGCGGGCGAGCCACCACCCGAGGGTGCCGACGGCGGGCACGACGGTCGGCGCGACCAGCACCGTCGCCGCGACCGCGATGACGATCAGCAGGTGCCATAGGTAGATCGTCATCAGCCGGGTGCCGGCCAGTCCCACGAACGCCTGCGCGGGCCGCGTCCGCATCAGCGCGTCGAGCGCCGGCTTCGCGAGGACGAACAGCGCGGTCTGCCCGACGCCGATCAGCACCAGGGGCAGGGTCGGCGGGTTCAGGTTGTCGAGCATGTCCGGCGAGTACACGCCCGACATCCCGAGCACCCCGACGAGCGCGAACGCGAGCGCGGCGACGCCGAGCAGCGCCGGCCGCCGGAGGCGGGCGATCGTGCCGTCGGCGTACAGGAACCCGATCTGCTGCACCAGCGGCCAGACGAGCAGCAGGTTCAGCAGGCCGACGGTCTGCACTCCGGTCGCGCCGCGCACCGCGTCCACGGCGATCACCCCGGCGAGCAGCGCGCCGGCCGTCGCGACGGGGTGCGCGCGGTGCATGCGGACCTGGAGGGGCACCACCGCCTGGCACAGCAGGTAGGCGGCGAGGAACCAGAGCGGCAGCCCCAGCCCCTTCGCGAGCAGCTGCACCGCGGTCAGCGGCAGGCCGAGGGCCGCCGCGAGCCAGACGATCGCGCCGACGACGACGAACCAGACCGCCGCCGGGGTGCCGAGCCGCAGCAGTCGGGCCCGGAAGAAGTCCGCGCCTCCCCCGCCTCGCCGCTGCGTCGACGCCCAGCCCTGCCAGGAGGCGAACCCGCCGACGACGAAGAACAGCGGCATCAGCTGGCCGAACCAGCTGCCGACCGCGAACCACGGCTCGTCCTGCACGACGTTGCGCCAGCCGATCGCGCCGTCCGCGCGGACCTCGAGTCCCAGCATCAGCGAGTGCAGCACCACGACGAGCAGCACGCAGCAGACGCGGACGAGGTCGACCGAGAGGTCTCTGCCGGCGAGCAGCCGCTCGCGCTCGGCGGCGGGCGTCGTCGTGGTCACGTGGGGCTCCGTTCGCCGCGGGCGGGACGCTCCGGGTGCAGCGATCGTCGATCTGCACCGAAGGAACGGCTGCATCGTTGTGCGGATCCGGCAATCCGCACCGGCGAATCGCCGTCGCCCGCCATCTCTCGAACAGGTGCGCCCGGGATCTCCTGGGCAGACCGCGTCAGTCGACCGGGTCCGCCGCGCCGGCCGCCTCGACGACCTCGGTGTCGACCGGGTCCTGCGGATGGAGCGCCGCCGCACCGCGTTCGGCGGCGTCGACGGTGTGGGCGAGCAGCACGGCGATCGTCATCGGGCCGACCCCGCCGGGCACCGGCGTCAGGTGCCCCGCGACGGCGCGCACCTCCTCGAACCGGACGTCGCCGACCAGGCCGCCGCGCGTGCGGTGGATGCCGACGTCGACCACGGCGGCGCCGGGCGGACGTGCTCGGCGCCGACGAGGTGCGGCACGCCCGCGGCGACGACCAGGACGTCCGCGTGCCGGGTGATGGCCGCGAGCCCGCCGGAGCGGGAGTGCGCGACGGTCACCGTCGCGTCCCGCTCGAGCAGCAGCTGCGCCATCGGGCGTCCCACCAGCCCGGACCGGCCGACCACGACCGCGTGGCGGCCGGCGAGCGCGACCCCGGCCGCGTCGAGCAGCCGGATCACGCCGCTCGGCGTGCACGGCCGCAGGCCCGGCTCGCCGCGCGCCAGCAGCCCGGCGCTGACCGTCGTCAGGCCGTCGACGTCCTTCGCGACGGGGATCCGGTCGATCAGCGGACCGGCGTGCAGCCCGGCCGGCAGCGGCAGCTGGAGCAGGATCCCGGACACCGCGTCGTCGCGGGCGAGCGCATCGAGCACCGCCGCGACCTCGGCCTGCGTCGCGGTCGCGGGCAGCCGCCGGTGCACGTCGGCGATGCCGCTCAGCGCCGCGAGCCGGCGCTCGCCGGCGACGTGCACCGCGCTCGCCGGGTCGTCGCCGACGAGGACGGTCGCGAGGCCGGGCGCGCGGCCGGTCCTCGCGGCGTGCGCGGCCGCGCGCTCGGCCACCTCCAGCCGGAGGCGTGCGGCGAGCGCCGTGCCGTCGAGCAGCGTGGCGCTCAGCCGCGGTCCCCCGCCGCCAGCAGCTCGAGCGCCTCCCCCGGTCCGATCGGCGCCGCCCAGCCGCCGCGGGTCGCCGTCGTGGTGAACGCGGTGTCCTCGCCGCCCACGCCGCGCGCCCACAGGCAGGCGTGCGTCGCCCGCGTGACCACGAGCAGCGCGGCGGGCTCGAGGCCCGCCTCCACGACGTCCGCGATCTGCTCGACGAGGCGCTCCTGCACCTGCAGCCGCCGCGCGACCCCGTCGACCGCCGCCACGACCCGCCCGAGCCCGACGACCCACCGCCCGGGCCGGTAGACGACGGTGGCGGTGCCGCTGAACGGCAGCAGGTGGTGCTCGCAGACCGAGCGGAACGGGATGGCGTCGAGCACGACCGGGTCCGGCCCGAAGGCGGGCATCAGCGCGGTCGGGTCGATGACCGGCAGGGGACGGCCGCCCGGCCAGGCGTCCCGCGCGAACGCGGCGACCCGGTCCGGCGTCGCGCGCAGCGCCGCGTCGTCGGGGTCGTAGCCGAGCGCGATCAGCAGCTCGCGGGCGGCGCGTCGCGCGCGCGGCAGGTCCACGTCTGCGGTTCCCGCGCTGTCCGGGGACCCGACGGTCACGCCGCTCGACGCCCCCGCCATCAGCGGCGGCGCGGTGGGCGGGAGGAGCCGCCCGCGGCGCGGAGGGGGCCGCCGTCCGCGCGCAGCTGGATGAGCTTCCCGCTGATCCGCGTGCCGCTCAGCCGATCGAGCACGTCGCCCGCGAGGTCGACGGGCAGCTCGATCAACGAGTACTCGGGCCGGATGTCGATGCCGCCGAAGTCGTCGCGGCCGAGGCCGCCCTCGTTGGCGAGCGCGCCGATGATCTGCCGCGGCTCGACCCGCTGGCGTCTGCCCACCTCCAGCCGGTAGGTGGTGCGAGGGCCGGAGGCGCCGCGGCTGCGGCGCTCCGCGGTGCTCGGCCGGTCCGGCCGGTCGACGTCGAACCGCTCGAAGCGCTGCGGCCGGTCGTCCTCCGGCGACAGCAGCAGCGGCGTCTCGCCCTGCGCGACGACGGCGAGCGCGGCGGCGACGTCCGCCTCCGGCACGTCGTGGTGATCCACGTAGTGGGCGATGATGTCGCGGAAGCGGTCGATGCGGCCGCGCTGCTCGAGCGCCGCGGTGATCTGGTCGTCGAAGCGGCTGAGCCGCGTCGCGTTCACGTCCTCCGCGGTCGGCAGCTGCATCTGCGTGAGCGGCTGGTGCGTCGCCCGCTCGATCGAGGTCAGCATCCGGCGCTCGCGCGGGGTGACGAAGCTGATCGCCTCCCCGGAGCGGCCGGCGCGTCCCGTGCGGCCGATGCGGTGCACGTACGACTCGGTGTCGATCGGCAGGTCGTAGTTGACGACGTGGCTGATGCGCTCGACGTCGAGGCCGCGGGCCGCGACGTCGGTGGCCACGAGGATGTCGAGCCTCCCGGACTTCAGCTGGCCGACCGTCCGCTCGCGCTGCGCCTGCGCGACGTCGCCGCTGATCGCCGCCGCCGCGTAGCCGCGGGCGCGCAGCTTCTCCGCGAGGGTCTCGGTCTCGTTCTTGGTGCGGACGAAGACGATCACGCCCTCGAAGTTCTCGACCTCGAGGATGCGGGTGAGCGCGTCGATCTTCTGCGGGTACGAGACGACCAGGTACCGCTGGGCGATGGTGGCCGACGTGGTCGTCGTCGACTGGACGGTGATCTCCTCCGGGTCGTGGAGGTACTGCTGCGAGATCCGCCGGATCTGCGCCGGCATCGTCGCGGAGAAGAGGGCGACCTGCTTCGTGTCGGGGGTGTCCGCGAGGATCGTCGCGACGTCCTCCGCGAAGCCCATCTTCAGCATCTCGTCGGCCTCGTCGAGCACGAGGTACTTCAGCTCGGAGAGGTCGAGGGTGCCCTTCTCGAGGTGGTCCATGATCCGGCCGGGCGTGCCGACGACGATGTGCACCCCGCGGCGCAGCGCGGACAGCTGCTGCCCGTACGCCTGCCCGCCGTAGACCGGGAGGAGGCGGACGCCCTTCAGGTGCGAGGCGTAGCTCTCGAACGCCTCGCAGACCTGCAGCGCGAGCTCGCGGGTCGGCGCGAGCACGAGCGCCTGGGGGCTCTGCTGCCCCAGGTCGAGGCGGGAGAGGATCGGCAGCGCGAACGCGGCGGTCTTGCCGGTGCCGGTCTGGGCGCGGCCGATGACGTCGCGGCCGGCGAGCAG
>NZ_CAXTOQ010000125.1:0-10448 GCF_964245895.1 uncultured Amnibacterium sp. | reverse complement strand
ATCCACCGCCGTGCCCGGGCCGCCGAGTACGAGCCCGCGGTGAAGCCCGAGGTGCACCTGCCCGAACTCTGGTAGCGCCGGAGGCGGAGAGGACCCGGGTCCTCTCCGCTTGACCACCGCGTCCGCGCTCCCACTCGACAATTCCAATCTGTAAAGGAGCACCATGCGGATCGCCAACCTCGCCAACCGGGCAACCCTGGTCAGCGGAACGATCGGTCTCGACGTCGAGGAGGCCAGCGACGGCCGCTTCGGCCCAGACCCGGAAGGGGTGTGGAGCGACTGGGCGGCATTCGCGGCATGGGCGTGCACCCTGGACGTCCCAGGACATCCCGATGCCCAGCCCTTCGAAGAGCGCGATCTGCTCGCACCGGTGCCGCGCCCGTCTCAGGTGTTCGCGATCGGTCTGAACTACGCCGATCATGCCGTGGAAGCGAGCATGGAGCTGCCGGAGAACCCCCTCGTGTTCACGAAGTTCCCGTCCAGCCTCACCGGCGCCGAGGCGACGGTGCGGCTGACGGGCGACCGGGTGGACTGGGAGGCAGAACTCGTGGTCGTAATCGGCCGAGGCGGCCGGAACATCCCGAAGGACGAGGCGTGGGACGCGGTGGCCGGACTAACGGTCGGGCAGGACATCAGCGACCGGACGGTGCAGAACTGGGGCAAACCGGCGCAGTTCAACTTAGGCAAGTCGTTCGAGAACTACGCGCCGACCGGACCGGCGGTCGTGACGCTCGACGAACTCCGGTCCGCGGGTCACGATCCCGCCGCACTCCGCATCCACTGCGAGATCGTGGACGAGGCAGGCGGAGCGCCGCGCACGCTGCAGGACGGCACAACGGCGGACCTCATCTTCCCCGTCGACGAACTCGTCGCACGACTGTCGACGATCGTCGAGCTGCGGCCCGGCGACATCGTCTTCACCGGAACGCCATCCGGAGTCGGCCTCGGTCGCACGCCGCAGGTGTTCCTGCGGCCCGGCCAGCGGCTCATCACCGAGATCGAGGGGCTCGGCACGATCCGCCAGACCTTCACCGTATGACGCCTGAGACGGCGGGTATGGACTGGGCGCCGGAGTCTGCGGAGAACAGCATGCAGATCCTCTACGACATGCTCCGGGACCGGATCCTCACCGGTACGCTCGAGCCGGGGTCGGTGCTGTCGCAGGTCCAGCTCGCCCGACAGTTCGGCGTCAGTCGGACACCGCTGCGCGAGGCGCTCCGAAGACTCCTTGCGGAGCACCTGGTCAGTGGAGACTTCAATCGCCGGATGCGGGTGTCGGAGCTGAACCTCGACGATCTCGACCAGATCTACGCGATGCGCATCGCGCTGGAGCCGCTCGGTGTCGCCTCGACGCTGGCCCGCATCACCCCCGCGCAGCAGGCGGCGCTCTCGGACAGCGTCGACCGGATGCAGGAAGCGATCGACCGCCTCGACCTCGAAATGTTCCGCCGCGAGCACAGGACCTTCCACCTCGGCCTTACGGCGGGTGCCGGCACCCGGCTACACGCTGCCCTCGGCGATCTCTGGGATCACTCGGAGCGATATCGGCTCGCCTACCTCCAGCACGACTACGGCGAACCGGACAGCGCATCGGCCGACCGCCTGCGCACGTCGCAGTCGGAGCATCGCCGGATCCTCGACGCCGCACTCACCGGCGATGCAGCTGCATGCTCCCTGGCCCTCGTGGCGCACCTCCGACGCACCGTCGACGTGGTGTTCCGCGAGTCGACCCTGGTCCCGCGTCCGCGCGTGGTCGGCTTCGCCGTAGCGGCGCGAGCCGGCGAGTAGCCGACGCTCACGGTCACCGTCTCTGGTCGGCGTCGGAGACCACGCGCACCGCCGCGAGGCGCGAGATCGCGCGGGCGACGGTGATCACCGCGGGGCGGATCGCCACCGGATCGAAGGATCCCGACGCGGCGACGACGGACACCGCAGCGATCGCGTTCCGCCCCCCGTCGAACACGGGCGCAGCGACCGATGACGCCGCCTCCGGCACCGCTCGGGCGTTCGTCGCAGATCCCTCCTGACGGATCTGCGCGAGTCGGTTCCGCAGCTCCCTGCTCGACACACTGACGTGCTCCGGCTCGATCGTCAGATGCTGACTGAGGACCGATTCCTGCAGGTCGGCGTCGGCGTGGGCGAGCAGCACCAGGCCGACGCCGGTGGAGTGCAACGGGACGCGCTCCCCGACGCGGTAGAGGATGCGAGCCGCGCGTCGGGCGGACAGCCGTTCGATGATCATCGCCTCGGAACCGGTCCGGACAGCGAGGAGCACATGCTCCCCCGTCGCGCGGTGCAGGTCCTCCATGAAGGGCAGCGCGAGCGCACGCAGGCCGTGCCCGCGAGGAGCGAGCGCAGCCACCTCGAGCAGCGTCAGCCCGATCGCGTACCGTCGTTCTTCGTCCCGCTCGAGGGCTCCGACGGCGACGAGCTGCCGGACGATCCGCAGCGTCGTGCTGAGGGGCGTGTCGCTGCGAGCGCTCAGCTCGCTGAGCGTCAGCGGCACGCCGTCGAAACACCGCAGCAGCCGGAAGGCGCGGTGCAGCACCGGCTCGCTCGTCGCCCACTGCGTCTCGTCCGGTTCCCGGTCGGTTCCCATGACGCGATTCTGCCGCTCAGCGGCATTGCCGCCCATGTCCGCAGTGGGCGACCAGACGATGTCGCTGCTCGACTTCGACGAAGAAAAGGGGCGTGGTGGTCCAGATACAGGTCCTGATCGCCGGTGGCGGTCCTGCCGGCCTCGCGGCGGCCGCAGAGCTGGCGCTGCACGGTGTCGCCAGCACGGTCGTGGAGCCCCGACCGAGCGTCTCCATGGATCGCCCTCGGGCGAAGACCACAAGCGTGCGCACAATGGAGCACTTCCGGCGCTGGGGCGTGGTGGACGCGGTCCGTGCGGCGGCGGCGCTGACCCCGGATTGGTCGGACCGGGTCGTGTTCTGCTTCACGGTCACCGACGACGTCCTCACTTCGTTCTCGAACGTGTTCGGTCTCGGCCCCGAGACCATGCTCGTCTCCCCCGAGTTCGGCCAGCAGATCCCGCAGCCCGTCGTGGAGCGGGTGATGCGCGACCACCTCGCCCGGTCGCCGCTCGTGACGATGATCTACGGCAGCACCGTCACCGCCCTCATCGAGGCTGTGGACGGGGTGACCGCGACGGTCACCAGCGCCGACGGCGACGAATCCACGATCCACGCGGAGTACGTGCTCGGTTGCGATGGCGCGGCGGGTGTAGTGCGGAAGGCGATCGGGGTGCGCTATGTCGGCGGCTCCGATCCGCGGCCGAACTTCAACGTGCTGTTCCGAACCGATGAGCTGAACCCGCCGATGGGCGACGCGGTCCACTATTGGGTGGTCGGAGGCGGATCGCCGTGCGTCATCGGGCGTCTCGACCTCGACGGGCTGTGGTGGCTGATCGCGCCGGGAGTGGAGTACTCCGACGGCAGTGCGCGCATCGCTCAGATGCTCACCGACCTCGTCGGCCACCCGATCGCCCACGAGGTCGTGTCGACGGACAGCTGGACGGCGCGCTTGCTGGTCGCCGAACGCTTCCAGACCTCGCGTGTGTTCCTCGTCGGCGAGAGCGCACACCTCAATCCGCCGTGGGGTGGGCACGGATACAACACCTCGATCGGGGACGCGGTGAACATCGGCTGGAAGCTCGCGGCCGTGCTGCAGGGCTGGGCGGCACCCGACCTGCTGGACAGCTACGAGACGGAACGGCGACCGGTCGCCGAGCAGACGATCGCCATCGCCCGAGCGAACATGCGCTCCCTCCCCCTGGACTTCGCGGCGCAAACCGACAGAGCCGTGCTGGCAGAGGCGATTCAGTCGAGCAAGGACTCGGAGTTCCACAGCCTCGGACTCGTGCTCGGCTACCGCTACTCGAGCGACGGCAGTACCGATCCGGTCCACTACACACCGAGCACGGATCCCGGCTCCCGGCTCCCCCACGCGCGCTACCGAGACGGCCGGTCGCTGTTCGACGCGCTCGGTCCGGGATACACCCTGATCGCACCGGAGGGGGACGACGTCGAACCGATCCGGCAGCAGGCCGCCGGTCTCGGCATCCCCCTGACCGTCATTGCGCCACCAGAGGACTACCCGTGGCGCGGCCAAGCGCTGCTCGTTCGGCCGGATCAGCACGTCGACCTGCGCGCGGCCTCCGCAAACGGCATCGATCTGCGGGACGCCCTCGCGTTGCGGAACACCGTGACCGAGCGGCGCGCCGAAGCGGTGCGCGCATGACGACGACATCGTCGATCACTGACGTACGAGTCTTCGACGGGACCGGATTCACCGGCCCGACCACGGTGCAGATCGACGGGGACTCAATCGTCTCCATCGCCGAGCCGCCCGCCGGCACGATCATCGACGGACACGGCGGGGCCCTCCTACCCGGCCTCATCGACGCCCACGTGCACGTCGATGACGTGGCCGACCTCGAGGCGCTCCTCGCCGCCGGGATCACCACCGTGCTCGACATGGCCAACCGGTGGCCCGAGGTCACTCGCGCGCTCCAGGAGCATTCGGGGCTGCCATACCTGCTCGGGGCGGGCATCCCAGCGAGTGCGCCTAGGGGAGCCCACACGAGCAAGATGGGGTTTCCGGCCGACAGCGCCGTGGCCGACGCCGACGATGCCGCCCGCTTCGTGGCCGACCGTGTGCGCGAGGGGTCGGACTACATCAAGATCATCGTCGAGGATCCGCGGATGCCCGGCACCGCGTCCCTGCCTGTGGAGACGATCGCGGCCATCGTCGTCGCTGCGCACGGCGCCGGGCTGCTGTCTGTCGCTCACGCCGTCACTTCGACCGCGTACGGGCTCGCGGCCGACGCCGGCGTTGACGTGCTTACCCATGCGCCCCTCGACCGCGGTCTCACCCCGGCCGAAGCATTCGCGCTGGCCGGCCGAGGCGCAGCCCTCCTGCCAACGCTGACGATGCTGGAAGGCACAGCGAAGGTCGTCACGGCCGGGCGCGTCTTCCGGCTGCTGCGGCGCCTGCGAATCGCGCCGCCCGTCGGGTACGCGAACGCAAAAGCCAGCGTCGCCACGGCAGCGGCGGCGGGCCTGACGATCATTGCCGGCACCGACGCGAACAATGATGCGGGTGCACCGTTTCATCCTGTGCACGGACCCTCGCTCCACGACGAGCTCGAGCTGCTTGTCGACGCCGGACTCAGCCCGGTCGAAGCCCTGACCGCGGCGACCACCACCCCGGCGCGGGTCTTCGGACTCGCCGACCGCGGCGTGATCGAGCCCGGACACCGAGCCGACCTCGTACTCGTCACGGGCGACCCGTCGACCGACATCCGGGCCACCCGCGCGGTGTCGGACGTCTGGCTCGGCGGACAGCACATCCCCCGACCCTGAGCCCGGCCCGCCCGGACGGACCCGCAGTACCCATCACTCGAAGGAGAGCAACCATGGCGCACTCGATCTCGCTGTCCACCCCGCTCGGCACCGTGACCGGCATCGAGGAGGGCGGCGACGCCGGCACACCGCTGCTCGTCTGCATCCCCGGCGGCAGCTACAACTCGCACTACTTCGACGTGAAGGGGCACTCGCTGCTCGCCGCCGCGCACGACCAGGGGTTCTCGATCGTCGCTCTCGACCGTCCCGGCTACCAGGGCAGCGACCCACTGACCGGCGAGATCACCTTCGCGAAGAATGCGGAGGTGCTGAACGCCGCGGTCGCCGAGCTGTGGAAGCAGTACTCGGACAGTGCGACGGGCGTCGTGCTGATCGGCCACTCGATGGGAGGCGCGATAGCCATCCACATGGCCAGCCAGGAGCACTCCTGGCCACTGCGCGGTATCTCAGCCACGTCCATCCACACCGACGCCCCCGACCAGGTCACGCAAGCCTGGAACTCGATCCCCGCCGACGCGACCATCCCGTTCTCCAAGGAGCAGCGGATCCAGTTCATGTACGGCCCCGAGGGCACCTGGGACCCCGAGGTCGTCGACCACGCCGAGATCGCGACGGACCTGATCCCGGTGGCCGAATTGCTCGAGGTCGTCGGGAACTGGACCACCGACTTCGCCAGGCTCGCATCCGAGGTGACGGTCCCCGTGCACTACGCACTCGCCGAGCACGAGGGGCTCTGGATCTCCACGGACGACGGGGTGCAGGCGTTCGCGGCCGCGTTCACCGCGTCCCCATCGGTAACCGCCGAGCGGGTGACCGGATCGGGCCACAACCTCGACCACCACCACGCCTCCGGCGAGTTCCACGAGCGGCAGCTGGCCTTCGCCAGGACCGCCGCCGCCTGAGGCCGCCGACCCGACCGGCCCGCGTGCCGGTCGGGTCCGCGTGCCGGACTGGTCAGGACTCGCGCACCAGGCCCCGCAGGACCGCGACCACCCGCTCCGCCATCAGGCGCTTCCCCGCAGCCGGGTCCAGCTGGGCGACCGCGGCCTGCATGACCACGTCGATATAGACGCCGACCACGATCGACGCCAGCGCACCGGCGGGAACCACGAGAGTGGCGCCTGCGGCCTCGGCCCGCTCGGAGAACCGGGCCGCGAGCTCGTCCGTCACCGTCGCGAACAGCCGGTCGAACCGCTGCATTACCTCCGTGTCCCGACCCCGAATCGCGTGCAGGCGGAACTCCGTGACCACCATCACCCACTTGAGGTCGTCCTCCTCGCCCTGGACACGCATCAGATCCAGCAGCCGGTCGTCGTCGCCGCCGAGCCCCTCGAAGAAGCTGGTGATCGTCGCCGCCTGGTCGAGGGTGCCGAGGCGCCGATCGAGGCTGCGCTCGATCAGCGCCAGGAACAGCTCTTCCTTGCTGCTGAAGTTGTAGTAGAACGCACCGCGGGAGAAACCGGCGCGCTCGCTGATCGCCTCGACCGTTGATGCCGCGAACCCCTCCTGAGCGAAGGTGTCGAACGCGGCGTCGAGCAGTCGTTCCCGGGTCCGCGCGCTGCGCGAGGTGGCGTGCAGCGGGGCTGCTGTGTCAGTCACCGGGTCCACCTCGATCCGATCGCTCGCCTCGAAGATTTTACCCACCGGCCGGGCAATTTGTCATACAACATTGTATTATTCAGATCTGTATGTTCCGGTCCGGCTGAATCGGGCCATGTCCCGAGGGGTCATCTGTGTCGTCATTGCTCTACTCGCTCGGTCGCTGGTCGTTCCGCAACCGGCGCCGGGTACTCGCCATCTGGATCCTTGTGGTGGTCCTCGCAGGTGGCGTGATGGGCGTGCTCAGCCGCGGTACGGACAGCGTGATCACGATTCCGGGTACCGAGTCGCAGAACGCGCTCGACGCGCTCGCGAACACGTTCCCGGAGGTGAGCGGCGGCAGTGCGCAGGTGGTCGTCGTCGCTGCGAAGGGCCGGCACGTGACCGATTCGGCCTACCGGTCGGGCATCGCCGCCGAGTTGAACAACGTCGAGCGGATCACGGGGGTCGACGCCGCCGGTTCGCCGTACGACACGACGGTCAAGGGCGCGATCTCAGACGACCGGACCGCGGCCGTGATCTCGGTGCAGCTTACCGAGGACAGCAGCCACGTCACGGACACGACCAGGGAGGATCTGCTGGCGACGAAGGCCGCCTTCCTGCGGCAGCTGCCCGCCGGCACTACGGTCGCGGTCGGCGGCAGCGTCTTCGCCACCCAGGACTCGGGCGGCAGCATCACCGACACGATCGGGGTGCTGGTCGCGTTCTTCGTGCTGTTCTTCGTGTTCCGATCGTTCCTCGCCGCTGGCATGCCGCTGCTCGCCGCAGTCCTCGGCGTGGGTGTGTCCACCCTGCTGATCTATGCGGCGACCGTGTTCGGCGGCGTCTCCTCGACGGCCCCGGCGCTGGCGCTAATGCTGGGCCTCGCCGTCGGCATCGACTACTCCCTGTTCCTGATCTCGCGCTACCAGGAGCTGCTGCGGGGTGGGCTCTCCCCCGACGACGCCGCACCGCAGGCGACGGCCACCGCGGGCTCGGCCGTCGTGTTCGCCGGCATCACCGTCGTGATCGCCCTCGTGGGACTCTCCATCGCCGGCATCCCGTTCCTGACCGTGATGGGCATCGCCGCCGCCGGTGCCGTCGCGCTCTCGGTGACGATCGCCCTGAGCCTGACGCCCGCGCTGCTCGGGTTCGCCGGATCACGCCTCTATCCATCGCGCCGAACCGTGGCCCGGGCGGCACGGCGGAACGCGAAGCCCCGCCGGAACCGCGGTGAGCGGGTCGGCCTCGCGTTCCGCTGGGTGCGCGCCATCACCCGCTTCCCGATCGTCACCGTGCTGGCCGTGATCGTCGCGCTCGGTGCGCTCGCGACGCCCGTCCTGACGATGCAGCTGGGCATCCCGGACGCGGGCTCGAAGCCCACGAGCACCCAGGCGCGGCGAGCCTACGACCTCATCTCCAACCACTTCGGGCCGGGGGTCAACGGTCCGCTGCTCGTGACCGGGACCATCGTGCAGAGCGACGATCCGGTGACGCTGGTGAACCGGATCGGCGCCGAGATCCGGGCGATGCCCGGCGTGCAGAGCGTGCCGCTCGCGACCCCCAACCGCACCGCCGACACCGGCATCATCCAGGTCGTGCCGACCACCGGCCCCAACGATCCGGCGACCGCGAAACTGATCACCGCGATCCGGGCGCAGCACGACCACTTCGAGGACGAGTACGGCGTCGATCTGTCGGTGACCGGTGCGGCGGCGGTCGGCATCGACATCTCCGACAAGCTCGGCGGTGCGCTGCTGCCGTTCGGCGGCTTCGTCGTCGGACTGTCGTTCATCCTGCTGATGATCGTGTTCCGCTCGATCGCGGTCCCCATCAAGGCGACGCTCGGCTACCTGCTGTCCGTCGTGGCCGCCTTCGGTGTCGTGTCCGCCGTGTTCGTGCACGGCGTCGGCGCCGACCTGATCGGCGCGACCCCCGGCATCGTCATCAGCTTCCTGCCCATCCTGCTGATGGGCATCCTGTTCGGTCTCGCGATGGACTACGAGCTCTTCCTCGTCTCCCGGATCCGGGAGGAGTACGTGCACAGCAGTGGCGACGCGCACGCAGCCATCGAGCGCGGGTTCGTCGGATCGTCCAAGGTCGTCACGGCCGCCGCGGCGATCATGTTCTCCGTCTTCGTCTCGTTCGTCCCCGGCGGCGAAGGCGCCATCCAGCAGGTCGGCGTCGGTCTGGCCGCAGGCGTCGTGATCGACGCGTTCATCGTGCGGATGACCCTCGTCCCCGCGGTCCTCGCCCTGCTGGGCCGGAACGCCTGGTGGCTGCCGAAGTGGCTCGACCGCCTGCTGCCCGATCTCGACGTGGAGGGCGAGGCGATCCGCCACGAGCTCAACCTGGCCGGGTGGCCCGCCCAGGACATGGCGATCGCGGCGCGCGGCCTCCGCCTCGACGGGGTGCACGAGCCGGTCTTCTCCGGTGTCGACGTCCAGGTGCCCTGGGGCGGCGCGTTCGTGGTCGAGTCGAGCGATCCCGCCCGGGCTACCGCCCTGCTGCTCACCCTCGCCGGCCGCATAAAGCCGGATGCCGGCGACCTGAAAGTGGTGGGCGACGTGCTGCCCAACCGGGCCGGTGCAGCGCGCCGCCGGATCGGACTCGCGATGCTCGCCGGCTCGGACGACCCGCTCGAGGCGGTGCGGCAGGCGTTCGGACCTCGCTCCCGGGTGGTCGTCATCGACGGCCTGGACACGGTGATCGACGCCGAGGTGCGTACCGCCATCGCCGAGCTCATCGAGACGGCGACGACCAGGACCCGCTCAGGCGGAGCGCCGCTGACGCTGGTCGTCAGCACGACACCCGGCTACCAGATCCTCGAACTCCTCCCTCCCGGCCCGCAGCCGGTGACCCGGCTCGCCGTCGCCGGGTCCGCCTCCCCCGCCCGCACGCTGAAAGCAGTGACGTCACGATGAGGACACTCACCCTCGAACGCACCACCGGCACCAAGCGCGCCGGGCTGCTGACCGTGATCGGCCTCGCGCTGATCCCGGTGACCGCCGGCGGCGTGCTGCTGCTGAGTCTGAACGGCTCGTCCGAGCGGCTGAAATCGGTTACCGCCGCGATCGTGAACGAGGACGCGGGCGTGCAGCTGGATGGCAAGTCGTTACCGCTCGGCCGACAGCTGGCAGGCGAGCTCGTCAGCGGAACCACGCACGGCAGCAGTGCCGCGTCGAACTACACCTGGGTCCTGACGAAGAAGGCCGATGCGGCGAGCGGGCTGGAGGACGGCCGGTACACCGCGGTGGTCACCATCCCGAAGGACTTCACGAAGGCGGCGACGTCCTACTCGAACGCCGACACCGTCGAGCAGGCGACCATCCAGGTGGCGGCATCGGACACGCAGCGGGTCGCGGACGGTGCGATCAGCAGTGCGCTCACAGACACCGCGACCGGCCTGCTGGGCCGCGACCTGACCGAGGGCTACGTGTCGAACGTCTATCTCAGCTTCAACACGCTGAACGGCTCGCTCGGCGACGCGGCCACCGGCGC
>NZ_CAXTOQ010000124.1:0-10554 GCF_964245895.1 uncultured Amnibacterium sp. | reverse complement strand
GTGACCTGCCAGCTGGCCAGCAGCGCCAAGGCGTCTGCGGTCGCCGAGCCGGGCTCGGCGGTGTAGGCGAGCAGGCTCCAACTTGATCCGGCGGCCAGTGGGAGCGCCTCGAAGGTCAGGTCGAGGTCGCCGACGACCGGGTGGTGCAGGCGTTTGAGGCCGGTGCGGTGCAAGCGGACGTCGTGGCCGGCCCAGCGAGCGCGGAACTCCACGCTGCGGGTGGACAGCTCGCCGACGAGATCGGTCAGCCTCCGGTCGTACGGGTTGCGACCTGCAGCACCGCGGAGGGTGGCGACGCAGTCGTCCGCCGTCCGGCTCCAGTCCCGGAAGAATTCGCGCGCCGTCGGCTCGAGGAACGCGAAGCGGGCGGTGTTCGGCCGCCCGGCCATCGCGAGGACGGGCTCGTAGAGCGCACGGCCGAGCGTGTTGCTCGCGAGCAGGTCGAACCGGTCGTTCCGCACCCACGCGGGGGCGGCGACCATGGCGTCGAGCAGGCGCTGCACGGGTGCGCGCACCTGATCCGTGCTGGGGCGCCGGCGCGGCGCCACGGGGGACTCGTCGGCGGTCCGGGCGAGGTCGTGCAGGTGCGCCTGCTCGGCCTCGTCGAGCTGCAGGGCGCGGGCCAGCGATTCCAGGACGGCCTGGGAGACGCCCGTCAGGCGGCCGCGCTCGAGCTGCGTGTAGTAGTCGACGCTGACGCCGGCGAGCAGAGCGACCTCCTCCCGCCGCAGCCCCTTCACGCGGCGGTTGCCGCCGTACGCGGGCAGCCCGGCCGCGTCCGGGGTGATCCGTGCGCGGCGGGAGGTGAGGAACTCGCGGATGTCGGTGTGCGCGTCCATGCGATCACGGTAGGTCCGGCGTCGGCTCGCGGGGAGGGGCTGCTGGCACCTGCCGACACGGCTGCCGGCCGCTCATCGGTCGGCCTCCGCCGGCGCGATCTCGTCGATCGCCGCGAGCGCGTTGAGGGTGCGCGGGTAGCCGATGAACGGCAGCAGCCGGGTCAGGACGGCGAGGAGCACCGCGCGGTCGCTGCCGACGCGGAGGTTCGCGGCGACGTGCCCCTTGACCTGCGGGTCCGCGTCGCCGAGCGCGGCGAGCATCGAGAACGTCAGCAGCTCCCGGGTCGGCAGGTCGATGCCGTCCCGGGTCACGTAGTCGCCGAAGCAGTCGTCGGACAGGAACCGCTGGAAGTGCGCGCTGTCGGCGGGCGCGGCCGCGTACATCGCATCGACCCGGTCGTCGCGGACGATCCGCTTCTGCAGCGCCAGCCCCTTCTCGAAACGGGTCTCGGGCGTGGTCGTCGACTGGCCGGGCAGCGGCAGCTCGATCCCGCGGTCGGTGAGGACGTCGTTCGTGGCGTGCAGGAAGTCGAAGACCCGGGCGAGGCCGACGTAGGGAACCGCCTGGTAGACGACCTCCTTCGCCTCCACCGGCGTCACGCCGACGGTGAGTGCGGCGCCGAGCATCGCCCGGAACTCCGCCAGCGACCCGGTCGCGATCATCGAGGCCAGCTGCGTGATCAGTCGCACGCGGGTGTCGAGCTCGCCGTGCTGCAGGACCTCGTCGAACGCGAAGTCGTCGAACACCTCGATCAGGTCGGGGTCCGTGATCGCCAGTGTCGAGACGTGCCCCGGGAAGAGCTCGTCGTGATTCGCCTTCGCTCGCTCGTTGATCGCCATGCCTGCTCCTCGCGCTCGTGGGTCGCATCGACGGTAGCCACGGCGCCCGTGCCGGAGCAGGGGCTGCCAGTCCCTCCCGCCCGCCCAGAATCCGGCGTTGACTGACGGCGTCCAACCAGGAGGTCCCCCATGCAGTACCGCCCGCTCGGCCGCACCGGTGTGCTGGTCAGCCCGCTCGCCCTCGGCACGATGATGTTCGGGCCGTGGGGCAACGACGACGAGGCGGACTCGATCCGCGTCATCCACCGCGCCCTCGACGCCGGCATCAACTTCGTCGACACCGCCGACGTGTACTCCTCCGGCCGCTCGGAGGAGATCGTCGGGAAGGCGCTCGCCGGTCGCCGCGACGACGTCGTCCTCGCCACCAAGTTCTTCATGCCCATGGATGACGCCCCGAACCGCAGCGGCGGATCCCGGAGGTGGATCATCCGCGAGGTCGAGGACTCCCTCCGCCGCCTCGGCACCGACCACATCGACCTGTACCAGGTGCACCGCCCGAGCCCGACGACCGACGTCGACGAGACCCTCGGCGCGCTGACCGACCTGGTCCGGCAGGGCAAGGTCCGCTACATCGGCTCGTCGTCGTACGCGGCGAGCCGGATCGTGGAGGCGCAGGTGGTGTCCCGCGACCGGAACCTGTCCCGGTTCGTGACCGAGCAGCCGCCGTACTCGATCCTCGTCCGGGGGATCGAGGAGGACGTGCTGCCCACCACCCTCCGCTACGGCATGGGCACGCTCACCTACAGCCCGCTCGCCGGCGGGTGGCTGTCGGGGAAGTGGCGCAAGGACGCCCCAGGTGCGCCGGCCTCCGCCGCGCGGCCGCCGGCCCGGTTCGACATGACGAGCGCCGCGAACCTGCGCAAGCTCGACGTCGTCGAGGACCTCGCCGTGCTCGCCGAGCAGGCCGGGATGACCCTGATCGAGCTCGCGATCGCCTGGGTCATCCGGCACCCCGGCGTGACCTCGGCGATCATCGGCCCGCGCACGATGGAGCAGCTCGAGTCGCAGCTGCCCGCCGCCGACGTCGTGCTCTCCGACGACGTGCTCGACCGCATCGACCAGCTCGTCGCGCCCGGCACGACGATCAACCCGGACGACAACAGCTACGGCGCGGACGAGCTCACACCAGCGGCACGGCGACGATGACGTGTTCGGCGCGCGGGGCGAGACGTGTGCGTCGAGGCTCCGGCGAGATGATCCCTGCGTGGATGGCGGCATCGAGGAGTCGGACGACGACCGGATGTCCGGGCGTCCGCTCGCAGCCCGAGCAGGTGACGAAGGTCTGGCCGTCCGGCGGTCTCGGCTCTATCAGCCCGGCGCGACCGTGGAGGATGTCGCCGCGTACCAGGTGCTGCGGGATCGCGCGATCCGCGAGGCGGCGCTCGATCCTGTGGGGGGTCCTGCACGCGACCTGCCGCGGCCGCGCGGCCGGGTCATGGGTGCAATCGTGGTCGCTGGTCTGATCTGCATCGCCGTCGCAATCACCGCCGGGATCGAGTCGGGTGGCACGGTCCCGGTGCCGGAACGAACGGTCTCGCGCGGCCTGCCTGTGGTGACGCGGCCCCTGCCTCTGCTGAGCCGGTCGGACGCCGCGACGGTCTCGGCTGTTCTGCGCGAGCGCCCGAGTGAGGTCCTGCGCGGAGAGCGGCTCGGACAGGTCGTCGAGGCGGTGCTGCCGGTCATCACGGCTGCTGGCGCCCCGCACGTCGTCGTCGTTCGGGGCACCGGCGCAGGGCCTACTCGAGTACCCCTGGGAACCGTCGGAAGCATCGCGTCCGGACGGCGGCTGCGAGTCGCGGTCGTCGCACTCGAGGGCGAGTACTCCTGGATCCTCCGCGCTCAAGGCGCCGATGGGCCGATCGACGTGGCTCGGGCGACCTCGGTGGGATCAGCCGATGCCACCTCCGCGACCGTGGCGGTGCCGCGGTCGGCTCGAGATTGCGAGCTGCTGATCCGGGTGGACGCGGATCGACCGTTCCTCTACTTCCTGAGCGTGAACGACTGAGTCGGGACCCGCTGCGGCTGCTCGGGCACGACCCGCAGCATCGTGATCGTGCGCGCGGCGGATCCGCTGACTACGCCGTGTCGAACGAGCTCTGCAGCCGATGCTCCCGCAGAAGCAAGTCGATGAGGTCCACGTAGATCACGGTGGCGGACTCGATCTCCGTGTGACCCTTCGGCGTGAGGACCGACACCAGCCCGGATCTCGTGCCGTCGCGTCGGCCCGTCCTCAGCAGCCCGCGACGTGCGAGCCGCCGGACGGCGATCGACGCTCGCTGATGCGAGCAGTGCAGGGCGCTGGTGAGGTGCCGGATCGACGCGCCGTCGTGCTCGACGGCGACGGCCTGCAGCAGGAGCAGTTCGAAGTGGTTGAGGTGCACGGAGTGCCTGAGCTCCGCGTCGAGCTGTGCCGAGAACTGGTGGACAGCCGCGCCGATGTCGACGAGCATCCCGGCGTCATCGGATCGCCGCATCGCGGATGCTGCTCCGGCCTCCACGGGGGTGACGTCAGGCATCCCGCTCCGCCCCCGGCTGGTCCCCGAGTGCTTCGACGAGGTAGAGGACCGCGTGCTCAGCGGCGAGTCCTGCAGCGGCGAGCCCGACGGTGCCCAGAAGCCGTCCGGTGCTGACGATGCCGGTCGAACCGCGCACCGGCCGCCAGCGAGGTCCGGGCCGAACTCCGGTGGCGTGGTCGTAGCTCCTCCCGTGCGTCAGTCCCCACCACGGCGGCGCTTCGGACGCTTCCGGTTGCCACCCCAGTGGAACGGGCGTCACGCGGTAGCGCCGCTCGGGTTCCAATCCGGGAAGCCGGATCCTGCCCGGATGGCCGCTCCGCGATCGCGCGCCGGCGGCGTGGGAGTAGATGGCCGTGGAGGCGTCGGGCGCGATGACCCCGTGGAGGAGCACGGTCTCGTCCGGATGGTCGAGACGGACGAGGTGTCCGCCGTGCAGCTCTCGACGGTGCGCCTTGTAGAACTCGATCCAGACCGCGAGCTCGTCCATCTCCTCGGGAGTCGCCTCGCGCAGATCCCACTCGATTCCGAGATGCCCGAACACCGCGGTCGCGGCCCGGAACGACAGGTCGTGGTGCCTGCCCGTGATGTGGGACGTGCTCGAGGCGATGTGCGCACCCATCAGCTCCGGCGGCACGAGCTGCGTGGTCCAGCGATGCATCGACTGCCGCTCGAGCGGATCGCTGCAGTCCGACACCCAGACCCGATCGACGCGGTCCAGGACTTCGAGGTCGATCCGTGCGCCGCCGCCGGCGCAGGACTCGATCTCCATGCTCGGGTAGCGCTCCTTGATCTCGTCGACGAGACGGTAGAAGGCGAGCGTCTGCTCGTGCACGCCCGCACGACCGGAGGAGAACGTCCCGGCATCCACGAGCTGCCGGTTGTGGTCCCACTTGATGTAGTCGACCGGGTAGGTGTCGAGGACCTCGAACATCTGACGGCGGATGTCGGAGTAGCACTCCGGGATGCCGAGGTTCAGGACCTGCTGGTGCCTGCTCTCGAGCGGCAGGCGACCGCCGGTCTGCATGATCCATTCGGGGTGGAGGCGCGCGAGGTCGGAGTCGGCGTTGATCATCTCCGGCTCGAACCACAGCCCGAACTGCATCCCGAGGTCGTGCACGTGGTCGATGAGCGGTCGGAGCCCGCCGGGCCAGACCTCCGGGGAGACGGCCCAGTCGCCGAGCCCCGCGCGGTCGTGGCGGCGATCCGAGAACCAGCCGTCGTCGAGCACGTACCGTTCGATCCCGAGCGCGGCCGCCCGGTCGGCGAGGTCGGCCATGACCGGGAGGTCGTGGCGGTAGTAGACCGCCTCCCAGACGTTCAGGGTGACGGGCCTCGGGCTCGTGGGGTGCGTCGGTCGGTGACGCAGGTGCTGGTGGAACCGTCGTGCGACAGCGTCGAGGCCGTCACCGTGGTTCGCGTACAGCCACGGTGACGCGTAGGACTCGTCCTGATCGAGCACGACCTCGCCGGGCAGCAGCAGCTCCCCTCCGCCGACGACCTGCTCGCCGGTCGAGAGCCGCTCGACGAAGTGGACGTGGTTGCCCGACCAGGCGACGTGGACGCTCCAGAGCTCTCCGGCAGCGAACCCGAATCCCGGCGTGCCCACGTGGAGCACGGTCGCGCTGTCGTGGCCCGTGTGCCCGCGTCGGTTCTCGCGGAGGTGGACGCCGGTCTGGACGCGACGGCGTTGCGGGATGCGTTCGTCCGTGCCGCGCCCCGCGAAGTCGAGGATCTCGTCGGCGACCCGAGGCACAGGGAGCGCGAGCACGAGGCGGTCGAGCCGATACGCGTCCGGCGCCGTGTTCGTGATCGTGGCTCGGATGCGGAGAAGACCTGACGGGAGCAGCTCGATGTCCAGCCGGAGCTCGAGCTGCGCATCGAGGTCGAAGGCCTCGACGACGGCTGACCCGGACGCCGAGCTGACGAACGTCGAATGTTCCGAGCCCTCGACGTCCCGGTCGTCGACTGCGAGGCGACGCACGCGGAACCTGGGCGACCACGCGGAACCGTCCGCCCGGGACCCGGTGATCCCGGGCGTCCCCATCCAGCCGGCCCAGTGCTCCGGCACCAGTGCGATGCGGACGGGCCGCTCAACCGGGGAGACACCGGCCGGGGGCAGGCCGGAGAGCGCGAGAGCCTCGAGGTCCGCAGGCTCCAGCGCGATGTCGGCGCCCCAGTGCTCGACCGTGGGGAGACGGCCCTCGCTGACGTCGAGCACCAGTGCTACGCCGTTCGCGCGAAGCAGGATCCTGGCGTTCGGCGGCGGGTGCATCGGTCGTCCTGTACGGGTCGCTGGTGGTCGTGCGGCGGTGATCGCGGGAGGCGCTCGGGCTCCCGCGATGCGTCGTGAGCGTGGCCGGTCGGCGGCTGACCGGCCACGCTCACGACGGAGCGGTCACTCCTTCACGGCAGAGGAGGCCACGCTCTGCACGAAGAAGCGCTGGAACGCGAGGAACAGCACCAGGATCGGCAGGACGAGGAGCGTGCCGAAGGCGAACACCGCACCCCAGTCGACCGGCTGCTGGCCCGAGAACGCGCCGATCTCGAGCGGCAGCGGTCGTACGGAGGGGTCCGACGTCGTCAGGGACGGCCACAGGTACTGACCCCACGAGCTGAGGAAGGTCAGGATCGCGACGGTCGCGAAGACCGGCTTTGCGTTCGGGGCGACCACGCGCACGAACGTGCCGAACGCCCCCAGCCCGTCGAGGCGGGCCGCCTCCTCCACGCTCGGCGAGGAGTTGAGGAAGAACGTGTAGAAGAGGTAGATCGAGAACGCGTTCGCGAGGAACGGCAGCATCTGCACGATCAGCGTGTCGCGCCCGCCCTGCAGCATGAACAGCAGCGGTATCGCCGCGGACTCGAACGGGACGATCACGAGGATCACCACGATGAGGAACACCTTGTCGCGGCCCGCCCATTCGAGCCGGGCGAAGGCGAACCCGGCCATGGAGTTGATCACGAGCCCGACCAGCACGATCACGCCGGAGATCAGCACCGAGTTCAGGAAGAACTGGGCGAAGTAGCCGGTGCTGTCGGAGGAGAGCGCTTTGAACACGTTCGCGTAGTTGTCGAGCGAGAGGTTGGTCGGGAGGAAGCCCGCGAACCCGTCGATGACGTCGGACGAGGGTTTGAAGCTGCCGACGATCAGGTAGTAGATCGGGGCGAGGATCAGGGCGGAGAGCGCGACGAGGAGGACGTAGTCGCGGACCTTGGCCAGGATTGTGCTGCGTCGCATCGGTCTAGCCCTCGCCTCGTTGCTGGAGGATCCGCCGCTGCACCACGGTGATGGCGACGATGATGATGAAGAAGACGACCGTGATCGCGGATGCCAGACCGAAGTTGTTCTGGTCGAAGACGGCGGACGTCGCCTGGTAGAGGACGGTCTGCGTGGCCGACTGGTTCGCGCCGGCCGTCTTGATCAGGATGTAGACCTGGTCGTACACGCGGAAGGCGTAGATCGTCGTCAGCATGATGACGAAGATCAACGTGTTCCGGATGCCGGGGATCGTGATGTTGATGAACTGCTGCCACGCGTTCGCGCGGTCGATCCGGGCCGCCTCGTAGCGGTCGGGCGGGATCTCCTGCAGCGCGGCCAGGATGATGATCATCTGGAAGCCGACGCCCTGCCAGATGGACAGCAGGATGACCGAGCCCAGCGCGGTGGAGGACTGTCCGAGCCAGTCCTGCGCCGGGACGAGCCCCGCGGTGATGAAGTGCACGCCGGCGTTGAGGAGGCCGTCGGGGCTGCGCTCGAGGATGAGTCGCCAGACGACGGCGACGAGGGCCATCGGGAACACGACCGGCATGAAGAAGAAGGTGCGGAAGATCGCCACTCCGCGCAGCTTCCGGTTGAGCAGGACTGCGAGCAGCAGGGCGAGACCCGTCTGCACCGGGATGACCACGACGGCGAAGACCATGTTGTTGAGCAGCGACTGCAGGAAGGGCACGGAGTAGACCGGGTCGGTGACGAGCCGGATGTAGTAGGTCAGGCCGAGGAAGGCCGGCGGTCGGACCTGGCCGATGCGCACGTTGTAGAGCGACAGGACGATCGCGAGGAGGAACGGCACGGCGACGAACGCGATGAGGCCGATGAGCGCCGGGAGCGTCATCAGCACCGCCGGGACGTTGTCTCGATGGGCCTTGAGGCGTCGGGGGATCGGTGTGCGGGTGGACTGCTGTCCGATGTCCGCAGCACCTTCGCTGGGGACGAGGGCTGACGACATGACTCGTGCTTTCTGACGAGCCCGGGTGGGGCGACTGCGCGAGTCGCCCCACCCGGGCGTGCGGGCTAGTTGGTGTAGTTGCCGTTGTCCGAGAAGTCCTGGTCGATCGCCTTCGCGGCGTTCGACAGCTGGGCCTTCACATCAGCGCCGCCGTAGATGGCCGCGAGCGCCTTGCCGAACTGCGAGGTGATCGTCGGGTAGCCGGCCGTGACGGGACGGAAGACCGCGACGCAGGACGCGGTGACGTCACTCGCCTGGCAGGTGCTCTGCAGCTGCTGACCGAACAGGGCGAGCCCACCACCGGACTGGTACGTCTTGTCCGCCGCGTACGCGCTCTTGGTCGCGGGCGGGGCGCCGTTGGCCGTCGTCATCGCGCCGACGTTCTTGTCGTTGAGCAGGAAGGCGAGGAACTTGCCGGCGGCGGAGCCGTTCTTCGAGCCCGCGCCGATGCCCCAGGTCCACGAGCCGGCGCCGGTCTTGGCGCCCTCGCCCATGTTCGGCAGCGGCAGGTCGAGGAGGTCGTCGCCGAGCGCCTTGGAGTAGGTCGGGTACAGCCAGTGGCCGCCCCAGCTCAACGCGACGCGCTTGTTCGGGAACGCGTTGCCGTCGGCGTTCGGGTCGACGTACTTCTTCCAGCTCGTGAACTCCTCGAGCGCCTTCACGCTCGCGTCCGAGTCGAGCACGCCGGTGGCCTTGTCGTCCTTGATCAGGTTGCCTCCTGCCGACTGCAGCAGCGGGGAGAACGCGTACGCGCCCCACTCGCCCGCGAGCCCGTACTGCTCCTGGATGTCCAGGGACTTGCCCGTCTTGCTCTTCGCCGCGAGCTTCTCGAGCGCTGCGGTGAACTGCTCGGGCGTCCATGCCTCCGCCATGGAGGTGGGGTACTTGACGCCCGCCGCGTCGAGCAGCTTCTTGTTGCCGTAGATGCCGAGTGCCGAGTCGTACATCGCGAGCGCGTAGAGCTTCTTGTCGACCGTGCCCTCGGCGACCGCGCCGGAGGTGGCGTTGCTGATCGTGGCAGCGGGCACCAGGCCCTCGAGCGGCGACAGCTTCTGGTTGAAGACGTTGGTGGCCACCGTCGGGCCGTCCATCTCCAGCACGTCCGGCAGCTTGTCGACCGGGGTGTTGGTGATCGTGGTGGTGTACGTGTCGCCCGACAGCAGCTTCAGCGTCGCCTTGATGTCCTTCTGCGAGGCGTTGAAGTCCTTGACGGCGTTCTGAACGGCTGCGTTCTCGCTGTCCTGACCCTGGTGCGCCCAGATGACGATGTCGCCCTTGCCGCTGCCCGTCTGCGCGGGTGCCGGACCGGAGCCGCTGCTGCAGCCGGCCATCGCGAGAGCCGTAGCGACCGCGACCGCCATCAGCGGCAGTGCGCGGGCACGAACGTGGTTGTGCATGGTGAACCTTTCTTGGTGGGGGTGGGGCCGTGGAGCTGTGCGGGAATCAGCCGGAGGGGTCCGGCTGTCTCAGACGCGGGATCGCACGTGCGTCGAAGTCGATGGGCATCGGATCGCTCAGGCGACCGGCGAAGGCCGTGGCGTGGGACGCGTTGTCCACGGCGAGCATCTGGAAAGCGCCCAGCCGGTCCTGCACGATCCGGGCGGAGTAGAACCGCTCGTCGGTGACCTGCACCGGCTCGGTCCCTCCGCCTGCACGACCGTCCGCGCCGACGGGGATCGCCCAGACGCCTCCTCGTGTGCCGCTCGCTCGAAGGCGGTCCGCCAGCGCGTCGGTCGAGCAGGAGAACAGGATGGAGCGGGCGCCGTTCGGCGCCGTGAGCATCTGCGGCACCTCCATGTGCTGGAAGCCGAGGCCGGCCGGGGTGAGGGGCGGCCTGACGGTCCATTCCGTGAGGTCATCGGACGTGGCATGGCCGATCACGCCGCGGTCGTCGACGGGACCGGCTTCGGCGCGGGCGGTGACGAGCATGTGCCAGCCCTTTCCCTCGGGGTCCCGGTACACCCACGGGTCCCGCCATGCCTCCTCCCGCCAGGTCGAGGTGCCGAACAGCTCGTACCAGGCGGGATCCGCTCGGACGATCGGACCGGGCAGCTTCCGCCAGTGGTGCAGATCCTCGGACACCGCGACACCGACGGTCTCCGTGTTGTGCAGGTCCGGCCAGGGGCCGTGGAAGCG
>NZ_CAXTOQ010000123.1:0-10558 GCF_964245895.1 uncultured Amnibacterium sp. | reverse complement strand
GCGGACCCGCCTGCCCCCGCGGCCCCGACCAGACCGACGCCGACCACACCCGGTCGTTCCGCCTGCACAACGAGCAGGGCGAGACCGCGATCGAGAACCTCATGCTGCTCTCCCGGCGACATCACGGCGTGAAGACTGCGGAGGAGGCGGACGTCGCGCTGCTGAAGGACCGCACAGCCGTGTGGACCGCCCGGTCCGGGAACAAGTACGTCACCCGCCCACACGACCCCCTCGAGCCCACACCCATCCCGCCCGAGCTGATCGACCCGGACGACTGCCCGTTCTGACCCTGTGGACAACGGCCGACGCGGTCTGCCCGCGCTCGGCACACTGGCGGCCATGACCGATCCGGTGCGGGTGATCGCCGAGTCCGTGCGCACGCGGGCGCGGCGCGGCACCCTCGGCGGCACGCCGCAGGCGGCCGTGCGGGAGGAGCTGCAGCGGTACGCCGAGCACGCGTTCGCGGCGGACGTGCCGAGGATCGCCGACGAGGGTCGGGCGGAGCGGGAGGTGGTCGCCGACCTCACCGGGTTCGGGCCGCTGCAGCCGCTCCTCGACGACCCGTCGATCGAGGAGGTGTGGATCAACGCGCCCACCCGGGTGTTCGTCGCCCGGAGCGGGGTGCCCGAGCTGACGCCGATCGTGCTGGGGGAGCAGGAGGTGCGCGACCTCGTCGAGCGGATGCTCGTCGCCAGCGGCAGGCGCGTCGATCTGGCGTCGCCGTTCGTGGACGCCTCCCTGCCGGACGGCTCCCGCCTCCACGTCGTGATCCCGGACGTGACGCGACGGCACTGGGCGGTCAACATCCGCAAGTTCTCCGACCGGATCACGACGCTCGACGCGCTCGTCGGACTGGGGTCGCTGCCGGCCGCGGCCGCCGACTTCCTGAGCTCCGCGATGCTCGCCGGCCTGAACGTGCTGGTGTCCGGGGCGACGCAGGCGGGCAAGACGACGATGCTGAACGCGCTGCTCGACGCGGGCCGGCCGACCGATCGGGTCGTCACCGTCGAGGAGACCTTCGAGCTGCGGCTACCAGGCAGGGACGCGGTCGCGCTGCAGTGCCGTCAGCCGAGCCTCGAGGGCACCGGGGAGATCACGCTGCGGCGGCTGATCAAGGAGGCGCTGCGGATGCGGCCAGACCGGCTGGTCGTCGGGGAGGTGCGCGAGGCGGAGGCGCTCGACCTGCTCATCGCGCTCAACAGCGGCGTGCCCGGTGCCTGCAGCATCCACGCGAACTCCGCGCGGGACGCGCTCGTGAAGCTGTGCACGCTGCCGCTGCTCGCCGGCCGGAACATCGACGGGTCGTTCGTCGTGCCCACCGTCGCGTCCGCGGTCGACCTGGTGGTGCACTGCGAGCTGCAGCACGGCGGGCGCCGTCGGGTGAGGGAGATCCTGGCGCCGACGGGCTCGCTCAGCGCCCCCGCGGCGGAGGGCGGCGTGATCGAGGCGACCCGGCTGTTCGTCACCGAGGGCGGCGTGCTGCGGGCGACCGGGGGCCTGCCGCCGAAGCAGGAGAAGTTCCTCGCCGCCGGGCTCGATCCGGCCCGGGTCGTGCGGTCGGCGGCGTGATCACCCTGTGCGGGGCGCTCGGCGGCGCAGGCCTGCTACTCGTCGCCTCGCCGTGGATCTGGCCGCGCGGCGCCTCCCGTCCGCGGTCCGCCCGCTCCTGGGCGGGGACCGTGGAGGAGCGGCTCGGCCGCGCGGGCTTCCCGCGGATGGCGCCCGGCGTCTTCGTCGCGGTGTCCGTCGTGCTGGGTCTGGTCGTGGCGGCCGTCGTCGTGGCCGGCACGGGGCTCGCCGCGGCGGCCGGGCTGGCGTTCGCCGTGAGCGCCTGCACGCCGTGGCTGCTGGCCGGCCACCGCGCGCGGACCCGCCTGCGCGCCGCGCGCGGCCTCTGGCCGGAGGTCGTCGACCACCTGGTCGCCGCGATCCGGGCCGGCATGCCGCTGCCGGACGCGATCGCCGCGCTCGCCGACACCGGTCCGGTGGCGCTGCGCCCCGCGTTCCGCCGGTTCGCCGGCCGCTGGCGGCGCACCGGCACGGTGGGCCCGGCGCTGGACGACCTCAAGGAGCACCTCGCGGACCCGACCGCGGACCGGCTCATCGAGGTGCTGCGGATGGCGCGGGAGGTCGGTGGCACCGAGCTGCCGACGGTGCTGCGGGACCTCGCCGCGCACCTCCGCCAGGACCTGGCCCTGCGCGCGGAGGTGGAGGCGCGGCAGAGCTGGGTGACCAACGCCGGCAAGCTCGGCCTGGCGGCGCCGTGGATCGTGCTCGCGCTGCTCGCGAGCCGGCCGGAGGCGGCGGCCGCCTACGCGACGACGACCGGGACCGTCCTGCTCGTCGCGGCCGCCTTCGTCACCCTGCTGGCCTACCGCGTGATGCTCGCGATCGGCCGCCTCCCCGACGACCGCCGGTGGTTCCGGTGACGCCGCAGCTGTGGCTGGCGGTGGCGCTGGGCCTGACGGGCGGGATCGGGCTGTGGAGCGTGACCGCGCGGCTGCCCGCGCTCGGGCGGCCCCGGCTGGCGTCCCGGCTGGCGCCGTACCTGCTCGACGTCTCGCCGGAGGCGCGCCGGCTCGTCCGGCCGCCCGACGCCGACCCGCTGCCGGTGCTCGGCGTGGTCGCGGCGCCGGCGCTCGACCTCTTCCAGCGAGCGTTCGGGGGCCTGCTCGGCACGAGCGGCGGCGCTGTGGTCCGGCTCGCGCGGGCGGGTCGCTCGTGGACGGTCGAGGGCTACCGCCTCCGGCAGCTGCTCTGGGCCGTCGCGGGCGGCGCGGCCGGCGCCGGCCTCGGCGCTCTGGCGGCTACGCGGGGCAGCCCGGCCGCGCTCGTCGCCGGCCCGGTCGTCGGGGCGATGCTCGGGCCGCTGCTGCGGGACCGGCTGCTCGTCGAGGAGGGACGTCGCCGCGCGGCGCGCATCGAGAGCGAGCTGCCGACCGTGCTCGAGTTCCTCGCCCTCAGCCTGAGCGCGGGGGAGGGGGTGCACGACGCGCTGCGCCGGGTCGCCCGGGTCGGTTCCGGCGTGCTCTCCGGCCTGCTGCGGCGCGTCGTCGACGAGACCGCGGTCGGCGTGCCGCTGCCCGCTGCGCTGTCCCGGGTCGGGGACGAGCTGCGCATCCCGACGCTGACGCGCGCCCTGACGCACGTCGTCGGCGCGCTCGAGCGCGGGTCGCCGCTCGCCGAGGTGCTGCGGGTGCAGGCGGCCGACGCGCGGGAGCACGCCCGCCGCGACCTGCTCGAGTCCGCTGGCAGGAAGGAGATCGGGATGATGGTCCCGCTCGTCTTCCTGATCCTCCCGGTCACCGTCGCATTCGCGGTCTGGCCCGGCCTCTTCGTGCTGCAGACCGGGCTCTAGGGGCAGGATCGGACGATGGCCGTCGTCCTCATCACCGGCATGTCCGGTGCCGGGAAGTCGACGGCGCTCGCGGGGCTCGCGGGTGCCGGCTTCGAGACCGTCGACACCGACGGACCCGGCTGGATCGAGCGGGTCGACGGGGAGCCGCTCTGGCGGCCCGAGCGGATCGACGAGGCGCTCGACCGGCCGAGGACCGGGCCGCTGATCCTGCTCGGCACGGTCGCGAACCAGGGCAGCTGGGCGCACCGGTTCGACGCCGTGGTGCTGCTCACCGCGCCGGTCGAGGTGCTGGTCCGGCGCCTCCACGACCGCCTCCCCGGTGAGTTCGGCGCCGCGGAGGGGGACCGCGCGCAGGTCGCGGAGGACACCGCCGAGGTCGAGCCGCGTCTCCGGGCGATGGCGACGCACGTGGTGGACACCTCGGGGGACCCGGCGGACGTGGTGGCCGCGCTGGTCGCGATCGTCGAGGAGGTCGCCGGGTAGGCCGTCACTCGTGCTCGAACAGGGCCCGCCTGCTGGACCGCCGCAGCTCCAGCTCGCGCACGATCATCCCCGCGAGATCGGCCAGGTTGTCGAGGTCGCGCGGCTGGAACTCGCGCGGGCGCGTGTCGAGCACGCACAGCGATCCGAGGCGCGCCCCGTCGTGGGCGACCAGGGACGCCGCAGCGAACGAGCGGAGGTACGGCTCGCCGACGACGAGCGCGTCGTGCCGGATGCGCTCGTCGAGATGCGCGTCCCGGACCGTCCATGCCCGCATGCGGCCGGGGTCGACGGTGGACCAGGAGGCGCCACCGCGGGGGACCTCGCCGACGTCGATCCCCGTCCTGCTCCTCAGCACCACGCGGTCGCCGTCGACGATCGCCACGAAGGCGATGGGCGCCTTCAAGATGTTGCGCGCCAGCCGGGTGACGACCTCGAACGCCGGGTCGGACGGCGCCTCCAGCACGTCGAACCGCTGCGAGACCGGCAGGGCGCCCGGTCGCTGCTCGGTCGACTCCTCCGACACCATCGCCTGGAACTCGGCCGCGACCTGCTTGAGGCTCGGCCGGTCCGTCACCCGCAGCGCCGTCATGGCGCCGAGGACCGTCGCTAGCCGGGTGGGGATCCAGGGCGGGATGTCGGGCTGGCGGTCGAGCCGGGCGAACGCGGACTCCTCGATGCCGCCCGGGTAGGCGACGGCGCCGGAGACGGCCTCGAGCAGCACCAGGCCCAGCGAGTAGGTGTCCGACTGGGGGACGGCGACCTCCCCCTGGACCTGCTCGGGGCTGAGGTAGGCGGCGGTGCCGGTGGTGAACTCGGTCAGGTCCGGCGCTCCGGCGAGGGAGGCGATCCCGAAGTCGGTCAGCTTCCCGCGGATGCGCGTGTCCGCACGGCGGTCGGCGAGCAGCACGTTCGCCGGCTTGATGTCGTGGTGGATGAACCCGGCCTCGTGGACGTAGTCCAGCCCCTCGGCGAGATCGAGCCCGAGCCAGCACACCTGCGGGACGGAGAGGCGCCCCCGGCGCAGCCGGCTCCTGAGGTCCGAGCCGGGGATGTACTCCATGACGAGGTAGATCTGCGGCCGCCGCGGATCCGTGGTGTCCACGCCGGCATCGAACAGGGTGGTCAGCGCGTGGTGGTTCAGCGACGCGACGAGGTGGGCCTCGGCCTGCTGGGTGAGCACGTCGGCCTGCACGACCGCCCGCGCCCGGAACACCTTGACCGCGACCTGGCGATCGAGCAGGGAGTCGTGCGCCTCGTACACCGAGGCCATCCCCCCGGCACCGAGCAGACGGCCGATGCGGTAGCGATCCGGCAGCGCGGCCGGGATCGGCACCTGGCCGGTCTGGACAGCGGACATCCCCATCCGTTCGCCACGGGGACGCGAGTCCATCCGATCGCGCCGCGCTCGAGTTGGTGCTCGCCACGATAGGACCGGTGCCGGCCCTCGGGCCAGTGGTGCACGGAATGCCCGCATGGCGGACGTGCATCGTCGTGCCGAGCCGCATCCGCGGCCCGCACGCGTGACAGGACGGCGTCGGAAGAGCACGATGCTCGCATGCGGATCCTGCGAACCGACCGGATCCGGTCGACACCCGTCTACGACTGATCATGACCGCGCTCGTGGTGGTGCTCATCGTCACGTGCGCGGTGAGCGCCGGGGCGGGGGTGGCCATCGCGGTGTCCGTCGTCGGCCGTGCGGCGCGGGTGCCGCCGCCGGGGCTCGAGGCGGGTCTCGGCCGGTTGACCGCGGAGGTGCACACCGGCGCCGAGCGGGCCGCCGTGGGTCTGGTCCGCGAGCTGGGCCTGCCGCGCAGCCCCGGCGGCGTCGAGTACGGCGGGTTCTACATCGAGATGCAGGCCGACACCGGCATCCGGGTCCGGTCCCGCTCGATGATCGGTCGCGGCTTCGTCGGGTCGGTGCGGATGTCGCGCGGCCGGCGGGCCACCTCGGTCGTGTACTCCATCCTGCGCCTCCCGGACGACGAGTCCCTCCACGTCGCGGTGCTGGGCCTCGAGCTGGAGCTGGTCGGGGCGCTGCGCCGGATCGACCCGGAGGCGAGCGTGCGGCTCTCGAGCACCGCGTTCCGCGAGATGAAGCGGGTCGGCCTCCCGGCGGAGTGGAACCACCGGCGGGAGCGCTGGTTCGCGGCGTCCGACGAGCCGTGAGCGCGAGGACGGCCGCGCCGTGATCGTCGATCCGCCGTGGACGGCGGTGCTGACGTCGCCGGAGCGCAGCCTCATCCTGTTCGGGCTGGTCACCACGCTGCTCGCCCTGTCGTCCACGCTGATCCGCGCTCGCCTCACGACCACCGAGTCCCACGGCGTGCACCGCAGCGTCAGCCTGACGGCGAACGCCGTCGTCGCGCTCGCCGCCGCGTCCTACCTCGCGCTCGTCGTCGCGTTCCTCGTCGGGTACGACCAGCGCGACGGCAGCTGGGTGCCGAACGCGGCGGCGCAGCTCGCCTGGTCGGTGCGCTACATGGACTGGTTCGTCACGGTGCCGCTGCTCGTCGCCGAGCTGCTCGCCGTCAGCCGCGTCGCGGGGTCCGACGACCGGCGCGCCCGGGTCCTCGGCGTAGCGCTGGCGCTCGGCATGCCGCTCAGCGGCTACCTCGGCGCCGTCGTCATCGCCGACGGCCGGGACTTCACCGCGCTGGCCGTCGCGGGCGCGGTCGGCGCGGCCTGCTTCGTGGGGCTCTACGCGCTGGTGCTCTCGACCTTCCGTCGCACGGCTCCCCGGCTGCCGGTGGCCGCCCGGCCCTCCTACCAGTCCGCGGTCGTCGTGCTGCTCGTCACGTGGCTCGCCTACCCGGTCGTGTACGGGCTGCAGGGCATCACCGCGGGCGGCGCCTGGGCGGTCACCGGTCAGCTCGTGCTCTGCGTCGCCGACACCGTCGCCAAGATCGGCTTCGGCAGCCTCCTGCACCGCACCGCCGTGCTCCGCTCCCGTGCCGACGACGAGGCCGAGCCGGCCCAGCCGCGGCCCCGCCGCCCGCAGGCCGACGCGGTGTGGGTCGAGGCGGAGCAGCAGATCGATCCCGACTTCGAGCCGCCGATCCCGCTGCAGCAGGAGTGACCCGGCCTGTGGACAACTTCCGACGGCCGGTCGGGGGAGTCTGCACACTGGCGGGCATGAAGCCGCTGCGCACCGCCGCGAACACCGCGCCGACCGCCGCCGACGACGCCGAGCGCGGCGACGTCCCCGGGTGGGTGCTCGTCACGATGATGACGGCGGGCCTCGTCGTGCTGCTCTGGGGCGTGGCGGGCCCGGCGCTCACCGGGCTGTTCGACCAGGCGATCCAGAGCGTCTCGGGGCTGTGATCCGGGAGGCGGAGCGCGGCAGCGCGGCCGCCGAGTTCGTGCTCTGCACGGTGCTGCTCCTCGCGCTGGTGCTGGGGGTGCTGCAGCTCGGCGCGGTGCTGCTGGTCCGCAACACCGCGCTCGACGCCGTCGCCGAGGGCGCCCGCTGGGCGGCGATCGTCGGGAACACGGACGCCGACGGGGTGGCGCGCGCGCAGCAGGTGCTCACCGACAGCCTCGGGCCGGCCTACGCGACCGGCGTCACCGCCACCCGGACCGTGTGGCAGGACCAGCCCGCGACCCAGGTGCGCGCCGCGATCCCGCTGCCGGTGATCGGGCTCGTCGGGCCGCCAGCCGCGATCGAGGTGACGGGGCATGCGGCGCTCGAGCCGGAGCCGTGACGACGGGTCGGCCCCCGTCGAGGTGCTCGTGCTCGGCGTGCTGCTGCTCGTGCCGCTGGTGTACCTCGTGCTGACCGTCGCCGCGCTGCAGGGCGCCGCCTTCGCCGCGGAGGGCGCCGCCCGGCAGGCGGCGAGGACGATCGCGCTCGCCGCCACGGACGCCGACGGGCGGCGGGCCGCCGGCGCCGCCGTCGAGGTCGCGCTCGCCGACTGGCGCATCGAGCCCGGCGCGACCGCGGTCGAGGTCGTCTGCGCACCCGAGCCGGGCGACTGCGTCGCACCGCGCGGCAGCGTCGCCGTGCACGTCCGCGTCGCCGCGGCGCTGCCGCTGCTGCCGCCGGCGATCGCCCTGGACGCCCCCGGCACGATCGCGGTCGACGCGACCGCGCTGCAGCGCGTGTCGATGTTCGCGGCGCGGCCGTGAGCCGCCGGGAGGAGGGCGCGGCGGTCCCGCTGATCGTCGGCCTGTTCGCGATCGCGCTCGCGTTCATCACGGTCGCGGCGGGAGCGACGAGCCTGCATCTCGACCGCCTGCGACTGCTGTCCGTCGCGGACGGCGCCGCGCTCGCCGCCGCGGAGTCGTTCCGGGTCGCCGACGTCGCCGTGCGGGGCGACGAGGTGATCCCCACGCTGACCGCGGGCGCCGTGCGGGCCGCGGCGGACGCCTACGTCGCGGAGGCGGGCCCGACCGGCGTGCGTCAGGTCGCGATCGTCGCGGCCGGCACGGACGACGGCCGCAGCGCGACGGTCGTGGTGCGCGGCACGTGGCGGCCGCCGCTGGTCGGTGCGTTCCTTCCGGACGGCGTGGTCGTCACGGTCGAGTCGACGGCCGCGGCCCGCTTCCGTTGAACGACGGCCCCCGGCCGTGCGGACGCTGCGGCCGCGGGATGAACCGCGGCACCCACCGCCCGAGCAGCCCGGCGCCCAGCAGGCCGACCACCCCGACGACGGCCGCCGCGAGCGGCAGGGACGCGACGGCGGTGAGGCCGGAGAGGGCGAGCGGCGCGGCCGCGTTGCCCGCGTCGCCGGTGAAGCGGTAGGCGCCGAGGAACGGCGCGGGGTCGTTCCGCGGTGCGAGGTCGGCCCCGAAGGTCATCAGGATCCCGCTGCCGACGCCGTTCGCGATCGACATCCCGATCGCCACCGCGATGAACCACGCGACCGCGTGCGGCGACCCGATCGTCGCCGCCAGGCCGACCACGACGGCGAGCGCGAGGTGCCCGAGCCCGAGCCCGACCATGGAGGGCAGCGCGCTCCACAGCCGTCCGAAGTGGTCCATGATCTGCCCGCTGGTGAAGAACAGCGCGAGGTCGACCCCGCCTGCCACCCCGACGACCAGCGCGATGCTGCTCTCCTGCATGCCGAGGCTCACGCCCGCGAGCGGCAGGATCACCGCGCGGCTGGACCGCAGCCCGCCGATCAGCGCCGCGACGAAGCCCATCCGCGCCAGCACCGGGCGGTGCCGCCGCAGCGTCGCGACCAGCCCCTCCCGCTCCGCCGACGCGAAGCGGCGCTCGGCGAGCGCGGCGGAGGGGTCCGGCAGCACGAGCAGCAGGATCGCGACGACGACGCAGGCCACCGCGTGGATCAGGAACACGCTGCGCGTGCTGCCGGTCAGCCCGATGACGAGCGCCGCGAGGAAGGGGCCGACGAAGTACCCGGCCCGGAACATGCCGCCCAGCAGGGACAGCGCCCGCGCGCGGTGCGACCGCGGCACGAACGTCGTCATGAACGCCTGGCGCGCGAGCGCGAACGAGGCGGTCGCGACGCCGATCAGCAGCACGCCGACCGCGAGCACCGCCGGCACGGTGGCCAGCAGGCAGAGCACGAGGCCGAGCAGCGCGGCCGCCGCCGACCCGATCATCGCGGCGCGCTCGCCGACCCGGGCGACGATCCAGCCGCTGGGGATGTCGCCGATCAGGGTGCCGACCATGATCAGCGCCGAGATGAAGCCGGCGAGGGCGAGCGAGCCGCCGAGCCGCGCGGCGTCGACCGGGATCACCGGGATGATCGCGCCCTCGCCGATGGAGAACAGCAGACCGGGCAGGTAGACGGGTCCTGCGACGGAGCCGAGTCGGAAGGTCGGCTGCGGGGTCGTCATCTCGCCCTCACGCTACGCCCGTGGGCTGCGGCGCCCGGCCGACTACCATTGCCGGGCCATGCAACTCGACCTCGCCCCGCGCATCGCAGCGCTCCGCTCCACGCTCGGCGACGTCGTCGCGGTCGTCGACGTCGACGGCCTGCGCGCCCGGATCGTCGACCTCGAGGCGCGCGCCTCCGCGCCGGACCTCTGGGACGACCCGGATGCGGCGCAGAAGGTGACGAGCGAGCTGAGCCACGCGCAGGCGCAGCTGGCGAGGGTCACCGGGGTCGGCTCCCGCCTCGACGACCTCGAGGTGCTGATCGAGCTCGTGAACATGGAGGACGACGAGGCGCAGGCCGCGGACTCCGCCGCGGAGGCGGAGGCGGAGCTCGTCGCGCTCGAGGGCGCCGTCGGCGAGCTGGAGGTGCAGACGCTGCTGAACGGCGAGTACGACCCGCTGCCCGCCGTCGTCACCATCCGCGCCGGCGCCGGCGGGGTCGACGCCGCCGACTTCGCCGAGATGCTGCTGCGGATGTACCTGCGGTGGGCGGAGCAGCACCGGTTCACGGCGACGGTCATGGACACCTCCTACGCGGAGGAGGCGGGCATCAAGTCCGCCACGTTCGAGGTCGACGCCCCGTACGCCTTCGGCACCCTGTCCGTCGAAGCCGGCACGCACCGCCTCGTGCGGATGAGTCCGTTCAACTCGGCCGGCAAGCGGCAGACGAGCTTCGCGGCGGTGGAGGTCATCCCGCTGCTCGAGGAGTCCGGCGAGATCGAGGTGCCGGAGAGCGACATCCGCGTCGACGTGTTCCGGTCCTCCGGCCCCGGCGGGCAGAGCGTCAACACGACCGACTCCGCGGTGCGGATCACCCACCTGCCGACCGGCCTCGTCGTCTCGATGCAGAACGAGAAGAGCCAGATCCAGAACCG
>NZ_CAXTOQ010000122.1:0-10620 GCF_964245895.1 uncultured Amnibacterium sp. | reverse complement strand
GATCCGGACGCGGTCGTCGCCGCGCGGGATCCGCGGTGGCGGGTGCGGGAGGGGGTCGCGCAGGGGCTCCAGCGGCTCGCGGAGCGGGACCCCCTGCGCTTCTCGGAGGTCCTCGGCGGCTGGCGCGACGACCCGGACCCGCTGGTCCAGCGCGCTCGCGCCGCTGCGGTCTGCGAGCCGCCGCTGCTGAAGGACCCCGCGCTCGCCGCGCTGGCGCTCGAGGTGGTCGCGCAGGCGACGGCCGCGCTGCGAGCGGCGCCGGACCGGCGAGTGGAGGGGGTCCGGGTCCTGCGGCAGGCGCTCGGCTACTGCTGGAGCGTCGCGGTCGCCGCAGACCCCGAGCACGGTCTGCCGGCGTTCGAGGCGCTCGAGCGCGACGACGACCCGGACCTGGCGTGGATCGTCCGCACGAACCGCACGAAGGCGCGCTTCCGCCGCCTCGACTGACCTCCGAAGGGTGGTCGCGTCGGTCAGGCGCCCGGCGGCGGGAGGATCGCCTGCTCGTCCCCGCTGCGCACCAGGTCGAGGATCACCGCGGCCACCTGCTCGGCCGAGTGACCCTTCGGCATCCCCGGTCGCAGCGCACCGGCGCGGAGGCGCTCGTGGAACTCGGTGTCCGTGATGAAGGGGAACACCGTGGAGACGATGATGCCCTCCTGCGCGAGTTCGAGCCGCGCGACGGACGACAGCGTGTTCAAGGCCGCCTTCGACGCCGCGTACCCGCCGACGCCGGGGAACAGGTGCAGGGTGGTGCCGCTGCTGACGTTCACGATCGACCCGGCTGCCTGCGCCCGCATCGGCGGGATCACCGCCTGCATCGCGGCGAGCGCAGCGACCACGTTCAGCTCGAGCACGGCGCGCAGGTCGTCGAG
Organism: uncultured Amnibacterium sp.; assembly: GCF_964245895.1. Taxonomy (GTDB): domain Bacteria; phylum Actinomycetota; class Actinomycetes; order Actinomycetales; family Microbacteriaceae; genus Amnibacterium. The sequence continues at coordinate 9,748 of NZ_CAXTOQ010000122.1, read as the reverse complement.
CCCCACGCGCTCGAGCGGCTCGTGGAGGCCCTGGCCCGCGTTGTTGATCAGCACGTCGACCCGGCCGTAGCGCTCGAGCGCCCGGTCCACCGCCGCCTGCACGTCGCCCTCGCGGGTCACGTCCGTCGGCACGGCCAGCGCCTCCGGCAGCTCGGCCGCCAGCGCGTCGATGCGATCCGCCCTCCTGGCGGCGAGCACCACCTTCGCGCCCGCGTCCGCCGCGGCGCGCGCGGTCGCCGCACCGATCCCGCTCGACGCTCCCGTGATCAGCACCACCGTGCCCTGCAGCTGCATGCGCCCATCGTGCGCGGTGCTCCCTGGCCGCTGCTCGCAGGAGCAGCGGCTACCGTCCGCGGTGTGAGCGACACCGCCGGTCCCTTCGTGCCGGAGGGGGCCGGGATCGACGGGCTGCGGGAGGCCGCGACGGGGTGCCGAGGCTGCGAGCTGTGGGAGCCCGCCTCCCAGGTCGTCTTCTCGGCGGGGCCGCCCGCCGCCTCGATCGTGCTCGTGGGGGAGCAGCCCGGCGACCAGGAGGACCGGCGCGGCCTGCCGTTCGTGGGCCCGGCAGGGCAGCTGCTGGTCGGCGCGATCAAGGACGCCGGCATCGACCCGGCGGCGGTGTACCGCACGAACGCCGTGAAGCACTTCCGGTTCGAGCCCCGGGGCGGCCGCCGCATCCACAAGACGCCCGACGTGCACCACATCACGGCGTGCCACCCGTGGCTGCACGCCGAGCTGCAGGTGGTGGCGCCCGGCATCGTCGTCGCCCTCGGCGCGACCGCCGGCCGCTCCGTGTTCGGGCGCCCGGTGCGCATCGCCGCGGAGCGCGGCGCCGTGCTCGAGGGCGCGATCCCGGACTCGTCGGCGAAGGCGCTGCTCACCGCGCATCCCTCCGCGGTCCTCCGCATGCGGGGCGAACCCGGCTACGACGACGCGTACGCCGCCCTCGTCGCCGACCTCCGGATCGCCTCCGCCGCCGCGGGCTGAGCGCTTCAGCAGGAAGAGTTCACGATCGCAGGAAGAAGACGGTCCGAACTTCCTGCTGATGTGAGTTCTTCCTGCTCAAGCGCTCGGATCTTCCTGCTGAAGGGCTCAGTCGTACCGGGCCTCGGCGCGCCAGGCGCCGTCCTCGACCGTGAGCAGCCACGCGGAGCCGTCCGCGCAGGCGACCTGCATCCGGTGCAGCCGCACGGCGGCCGCCGCGTCCCACCACCGCTCCTCGAGCGGCCACGGTCCCGCCCACGCCTCGACCCGCGTCGGCGCTGCGCCCGGCACGGCGAGCACGGCCGGCGGCCCGCTGATCGCCCCGCGGCCGTCGATCTCCACCGGCCGCCCCGCCGGGTCCTGCACCGCCACGGCCGGGCGGCCCGGCAGCACCGCGGTCGGGGCGAACCCGGGCAGCCGGCCCGGCCACGGCGCGTCCGCCCGCCGCTCGGGAGCCCGGGCCTCGCCCCACGGCGCGAGCACCACGCGGTCCGCCGCCAGCCGCCCGCCGCCGATCCCGACCGTCAGCACCGCCTCGTGCCCCAGCAGGCTCTGCACCCGCGACAGCGCGTGGTGCACGCGCTCGCCGGGGCCGCCGCCCCACAGCCCCTCCTCGTGGTGCGCGGCGGCGTCGACCGACTCGGGATGCAGCACGACCAGGGCGACCGGCGCGGCGAGCTCCGCCCCCGCCAGCTGCCAGCGCACCCGGTCGATCACGTCGAGCGGGGTGAAGGAGCGGGGGTGCAGCCAGGTGCGCCGATGCGGGGCGCCGCGGTCGGGCACCAGCTCGATCGTGAGCCCCGTGCAGACGAGCAGGTCGGCGGCGAGCGCCTGGATGAACGCCTCCGCGGTGCGCTTCAGCCCGAACGCGATCTGGTCGATCCGCTCGAGCGGCGGCTCGAACGCCTGCCGCCGGTCCCGGTCGGCCGGCACGGTCCTGGGGGCCACCCGCCGCGGGTCGAGGCCGGCGGCGACGCGGTGCGCCGCCGCGCCCTCCGGCCCGAAGCGGTCGCGGACGGACTCCTCGGGCAGCGCCGCCAGCCGCCCGAGCGTGCGGACCCCGAGCCGCGCGAGCAGCGCCGTGAGCCGCGGCATGCCGAGCAGCGAGACCGGGAGGGGGGCGAGGAACGCCGCGCCGCCGCCGGGCGGGACGATGCGGATCGGGTCGGCGCACCTGGCCGCCTGCTCGGCGGTGAACGGGCCGTCCGCCACCCCGGCGCGCACCCCGGTCGCCCCGGCGCCCTCGAGCAGGTGGATCGCCTCGCCTGCGGCGGCCTCCTCGCCCCCGAAGAACCGCGCCGGACCCGCGGCGCGGACCACGACCAGCCCGGGGCGCACGACCTGGACCGTCGGGATGCCCGCCTCGAGCGCCGCCAGCAGGGGCTCGAATCGCCGCGCGTCGACGGCGGGCTCGAGCGGCAGGACGACCAGGGAGGCGCAGCGCGACTGCGCCTCCCGCACCTTGAGGCCGCGCTTGACCCCGGCGGCCCGCGCGGCGGGGGAGCAGGCGTGCACGAGCCCGTGCTCCACGAGCGCGATCGGCCCGCTGCCGTCGAGCCCCGCCTCCGCCGCCGCGGCGTGCACCGGCCAGTCCGGGCACCAGAGGACGATGCTGCGCTCGATGCCCTGCATCACACGGCCATGAGGTGTCGCTGCGGTGCGGGCGCGGGTGCGGGGGAGGGGAGCCGGAAGCCGGTCTCGACCCGCAGGCGGTGAGCGGCGCTCGTGCGCCCGGCCGCGCTGACGACGACCTCGAGCTCGCGGCCGGCGAGGTAGCCCCAGCCGGCTCCGATGCCGGACCACGAGCCGCCGCGCGTCTCGAGCACCGCCTCCGCCCCCGCCCAGTCGCCCGCCACGAGCAGCGTCGCGTCCCGCTGCCGCAGCCGGGAGGCGAGCCGCGCCGTCTCGCCGGGGGAGGCGCCCCGGGCGGGCGGGCGGACCAGGACGACGGGCATCACCTCGGTCAGCTGCGCGGTCACCGCGAGCCAGTGGTCGCCCGGCGTGGGCACGAGGACGAGCCGGTCCAGCGCGATGCCGAGCTCGGCGGCGGCCTCGACGCCGAACTCCGGGATGCCCACCACGCCGCACCACGCGCCCGCCGCGGAGGGGCCGGCGAGCAGCAGCATCGCGAGGGCGAGGGAGCCGGGAGCGGCGTAGGCGACGCCGCTGCGCAGGGCGCCGCCCGGCAGCAGCGGGGCGACCGCCGCCGCGGTCGGCAGGGTCCTCGAGCCGAGCGTGCGCGCCTGCATCGCGGCGATCCGAGCCTGCAGGGCGGCGACCGTCTCCGATCGGGCTGCAGCGGGCATGGCTGCACTGTATCGAACACAGGTTCGAATGCGCGAGCGGCGCGGCCGGTCGGCCCGCAGCCGGGTGCACTCGCGCGAACCAATGGTGCACGATCCGGGAGACCGGAACGCTCCAGTGCACGGGGCGGTCGGATTCTGCTGCACTTTCCCGATCCGGCACGGTTTCGTCAGCGATTGCAACGTCCGATCGTCCACGCTGGCAGTGCCGCGATACGCGAGGACGGGAGACCATGCGCACCAGCAGCGACCAGACCGTACCCATCATCGAATGGGACGGCCAGCCGGGCTTCGAGCGCTTCAGCGCCGCCGGACGGTTCGCCGTGCCCGACGCCAGGCGGTTCCGGTCGCAGTGGCGCGAGGTCGCGGTCGACGGCGTGCAGGTCGGGGAGTGGTCGACCTCGCCGATCTCCGGCGTCGAGCGCACGGCCAGGACCACGGGGCGGGTGCTGCTCGTCGCGGTCGTCGAGGGCTCGTTCCGCTACTGGACCGACGGCCGAGCGGTCGACGCCAGGAGCGGCACCGTGCACCTGCTCTCGTCGGGCGACCAGATCCGCTTCGCGGTGCCGGAGCCCTCCCGCATCCTGCGCATCTCGGTGCCGAGCGCGTTCCTGCCGCAGGACGTCCGCGTCGCGACCGCCACCTCCATCGGTCCCGTGCCCGCCACCCGGGTCACCGCGGGCCTCACGTCGCTGGTCGAGCAGGTGCTCGACCCGGTCGTCGGCGGCGCGGCGTCCCCCGCCGCGCGCGCCGTGCGGGCGCTCGCCGTCGCCGCCCTCGAGGACTCCGTGCCCGACACCGCCGAGCACGACCTGCGCGGCCGGATCCTCGAGCACATCGAGCGGCACATCGGCGACCTCGATCTCGGCCCGCAGTCCATCGCCGGGGAGTTCGGCATCAGCCTCCGCTGGGTGCACCACGTCTTCAACGTCGACGGGGCCTCGGTCGCCCGCCACATCCGCGAGCGCCGGCTCGACGTGGTCGCCGCGCAGCTGCAGACCGACCGTCGCTTCCCGCGCATCGGCGCGCTCGCCGAGCGGACCGGCTTCGCGAGCCGCGACCAGCTGACCCGCGCCTTCAAGGCCAGGTACGGCGTGACGATCGCGGAGTACGCGGCCCTCGCCAGCGAGGGCCGCGCGCCCGAGCCGCAGCCGCGCACCGACGAGGGCGACGACGCCGAGAGCGCCTGACGCACCACGACGGGGGCCCGGGTGCGCTGCACCCGGGCCCCCGTCGCGTCCCGCCTACCCGAGCCGCTTGTAGCTGTACCGGTACTGGACCGAGGACAGCCGCACGGTGCCGGCCTTCCAGGTGTGCGAGATCCGGTACGTCGTGAACGACTTCGGGATCGCGACCGCCTTCGTCGTGTGCGTGCCGTTCTTGATCAGCACCCGCAGCGTCCGGCCCTTGTGCGTGAACTTCAGGTACTGCGTGCCGACGACGCCGGAGGCGGTCGTGGTGAGGCGCAGCAGGACCTTGCCGGTCTTCAGCCCGGCCTTCGGCTTCGCGGCCATCGAGTGCGTGCCGGAGACCGACCTGCTCACATAGGTGTGCGCCGCCGAGACGAGCCTCTTCGCGGAGACGGAGATCCCGCGCGTGGCGGCGACGGCCGCGCCGGTGGCGTCGACCTCGACCGCGGTCACCGAGTAGGCACCGGCGACGACCTTGCCGGCGCTGCGCCCGTTCCAGGTGAGGTCCTGGGTCGACCTCGTGACCGACCAGCGCTGCACCTCGGTGGCGCCCCGCTTGATCACGACGACGCCGGAGACCGGCTGCACGATGCCGGAGGCGGTGGTGCCGGCGACGTGCAGCACCACGGTGTCGCGGTAGCCGTCCTTCACGGGGAACACGGTGTCGACCGACGACGCGATCGCGAGGCCCGTCACGGCCGGCGTGGTGCCGCCCGAGCCCCCCGAGCCCCCCGAGCCGCCGGAGGCGGGCGCGGTGTCCGTGGCCGGGGTGCCCGGCGAGCCGCCCGTGGTCGACGGCGGCGTCCCCCCGGTCGAGACGGTGCCGGTCACCGCGGCGCCACCGCCGCCGGTGCCCACCGTGACGCCGACGCCGCCGCCCGACGACCCGGTCACGCCGGCGCCGATCGACCCGCCGCTCGCGCCGACGCCGATGGTCGTGCCGGCGATGCCGACGGCCACCGTCCCGTTCGTGGTGGTGACGGAGACGGGCGAGCCGCCCGTGGTCGCGGTGCCGTTCATGAGGCCGTTCAGCAGCTGGGTCACCGTGCCGGTCGTACCCGTGCCGGTGCCGCCGCCGGTCAGTCCGCTCGTGACGCCGCCGAGCCCGCTCGTGACGCCGCCGAGCAGGCCCCCGGTCGGTGTCGTCGCGGCGTTCGCGGCCGGGGCCATGGCCAGGCCGGCGGTGAGCGCGACCGCCGTCGCGGTGCAGACGCCGAGGCCGGCGCGCTTCCAGTCGTGGTGCATGTCGTCTTCCCCCCAGAAGATCGTGGACGCCGGGCTCCTCCCGGAGCGCGACGTGGTGACAGTAGGCAGGGGACGCGCGGCGGGCGACGGCCGCTGCACGGACCTTCCTCCGGCGGTGCACGCGACGCCGCGCGTCGACCAGAACGGGGGGCGAATAGGCTCCCTTGCGTGGAGGAAGCCGGATCCGCCTTCTTCGTCTCGACCGCGTGGACGGTCGGCGGCCTGCTGCTCGTCGTCGCGGTGACGGGCCTGTCCCGCAAGGCCGGCTGGTCGGCCCCGCTCGTGCTCGTCGCGGCCGGCGTGGGCGCCGCCTTCCTGCCGTTCACGCCCGAGGTCCGGCTCGACCCGGACGTGGTGCTGATCGGGGTGCTGCCGGCGCTGCTGTTCGCCGCGGCCCTGCAGACCTCCTACCTGGAGGTGCGTGCCCGCGGCGACTCGATCCTCGCGCTGTCGGTCGGGCTCGTGCTGTTCTCGGTGGTGGTGATCGGGTTCGTCACCTACTGGCTGCTCGACCTGGTCGTGCCGGGCCTGCCGGTCGCGGTCGGCGTCGCGACCGGCCTGGCGTTCGGCGCGATCCTGGCGCCGACGGACGCCGTCAGCGTGAACGCGCTCGCGGGGACCGGCCGCGTGCCGCGCCGCCTCGCCGCCCTGCTGGAGGGGGAGGGCCTGCTGAACGACGCGACGGCGCTGGTGTCCCTGAACACGGCCGTGTTCGCCATCACCAACACCGGGGTCGGGTTCGGCAGCGCGATCGTGGACTTCGTCGTCGCGGTGGTCGGCGGCGTCGCCGGCGGCGTGGTCGTGGCCTGGGTGATCGTGCAGGTCCGGCGACGCCTGCGGGCTCCGGTGCTCGACACCTCCATCTCGCTCACCGCGCCGTACGTCGCCTACCTGCCGGCCGCGTGGTTCCACGGCTCCGGCTTCCTCGCGGTCGTGCTGACCGGCATCTGGCTGGGCTACCGCGCGCCGTCGTTCCAGTCGGCGGAGTCCCGCATCGCCGAGCGCATCAACTGGCGCACCGTGTCGTTCCTGCTCGAGAACGCCGTCTTCCTGCTGATCGGGCTGCAGCTGCCCGGCATCGTCGCCGCCGCGGCACGGACCGACATCGGGTTCCTGCCGGGCGTGCTGATCATCGCGGGCATCTACCTGACGATGGTGCTGGCCCGCTTCGCCTACGTGTTCGCCGCCACCCTGCTGTACCGGTTCGGGCCGGAGGTGCTGCGGGAGCGGCGCTGGGACTGGCGCACCGCGTTCATCATCTCCTTCGCGGGCGTGCGCGGCGTCGTGACCCTCGCCGCCGTCTTCCTGCTGCCCACCGGGACGACCCCCGTGGTCGGGTTCCTGCAGCTCGCGGCCTTCGTCATCGTGGTGCTGAGCCTGCTGCAGGGCCTCGCGGTCGGCCCGCTCGTGCGCGTGCTGCGTCTGCCGCTGCCGAACCCCGAGCAGGACCGGATGCAGATCCGCAACCTCGTCGCGGAGGCGCAGACCGCGGCGATCACGAGGCTCGAGCAGGAGGCGTCGGAGGACGACCCGGCCGAGCTGGTCACGAGCCTCAAGCGCAGCGCCGAGTACCGCGTGCTGCTCGGCACCTCCGACGAGCAGGGGCTCGTGCGGCAGCCGGACGCCTACTCGCGCCTGCGGCTGCTGATGCTCGACAGCGAGCGGCGAGCGGTGATGGACGCGCGGCAGGAGGGCCGCTACGAGGAGTCGGTCATCGACGCCGTGCTCGGCGACTTCGACTCGATCGAGACGGCCCTGAAGCGGTCGTACCGCCGCGACCTCGCGAAGCCGGCGCCCCGGCCGCCGCGGTTCCGCCGGGCGCGCTCCCGGCCCTAGGAGCTCGGCGAGCCGGAGCGCGCGAGCAGGTCGTGCTCGGCGATCGCGGCGAGCGAGAGCGTGCGGTAGCCCTCCGACGCGAAGAACACGGTGATCCGGTCGTCCTCGACGCTCATCACGCGGCCGTCGCCCCACTGCGCGTGCCGCACCGCGGCGTCGACCGGGAACGGCACGTCGTCGCCGGCCCGCACGTCCTGCGCGGCGGCGACGCGGAACGCGGAGCCGTCGTCGCAGGTGTCGCACCGGCCGCACGGCCCCGCGGCGCCGTCCCCGAAGTAGCCGAGCACGAACTGCCGCCGGCAGCCGCGGGTCTCCGCGTACTCGCGCATCATCGCGAGCCGGGAGGCGTCGATGCGCTCCCGTCCCTCTGCCGCCTCGAGGGCCGCCGCCGCGGCGCGCTCCGGGTCCGGCTCCGTGATGCGGACCGCGTCGCCGTCGAGCTCCGCGACGCCCGAGTCCGCCAGCAGGTTCGCGAGCGACGTCGCCCGGCGCGCGCTGATGCCGACGGCGTCAGCGGCCTCCCGCAGCGCCGGGTGCTCGAGCGCGGCGGCCGCGAATCGGCGCAGCTCGCCGCGCTTCGGCGCCGTCGCGCCGAAGAACCGCCGCAGCCCCAGGTCGGCCTCGCGGTAGTGCAGCCTGGCCGCGGAGGGGGCGCCGTCCCGGCCCGCGCGACCGACCTCCTGGTAGTACGCGTCGACGGACTCGGTGATCGCGGCGTGCACCACGAAGCGCACGTCGGGCTTGTCGATGCCCATCCCGAACGCGCTGGTCGCCACGACGACCTCGACGTCGCCCTCGTGGAACGCGGCGTGCAGCTCCCGCCGCCGCTTCGCCGGGAGGCCGCCGTGGTACGGCTCCGCCGCGACGCCCCGCTCGCGGAGGCGCTCGGCGAAGACCTCGGTCGCCTTCCGCGTCGCGACGTAGAGCAGGCCCGGCTTCGCCAGCCCGACGACGTCGTCGAGCACCGCGGCGATCTTGGCGTCCTCGTCCTCGTGCCGCCGCACCGCGAGGTGGATGTTCGGCCGGTCGAAGCCGTGCGTGAGCACCAGCGCGTCGGGCATGCCGAGCCGGTCGAGCACCTCCTCCCGCACGGGCCGGGAGCCCGTCGCCGTGAGGGCGAGCACGGGCGGGCGGCCGAGGCGCAGGGCGACCTCGCCGAGCCGCAGGTAGTCGGGCCGGAAGTCGTGCCCCCAGCTCGAGACGCAGTGCGCCTCGTCGACCACGAGCAGCGCGGGGTGCGCCGCCGCGAGCCGCTGGACGACGGCGTCGTCCGCGAAGCGCTCCGGCGCGACGAACAGGTAGCCGAGCGTCCCGTCGTCGACCCCGTCCCACGCAGCGGCGATGTCCGGCTCGCCGACCGTGGAGTTGATGAGCGCCGTGGGCCTGGCGCCCGCCCGCTCCCGCAGGGACGCGACCTGGTCGGCCTGCAGCGCGATCAGCGGCGACACGACGACGACGAGCCCGGGACGCAGCGCGCCGGCCAGCTGGTAGACCGCGGACTTGCCGTAGCCGGTCGGCATCACCGCCAGCACGTCGCGGCCGTCGAGGACGCCCGAGACGGCCTGCTCGATGCCCGGCCGCAGCGGGTCCCAGCCGAACACGTCGCGCGCGACCGCCGCGATCTCCTCCGACCGTCCCGTGCCGGCTCCTCGGTCGTCCAGGTCCTCGATCGCCGTCTCCGTGGTGCTCATCGCGGACGAGCCAAGCAGCCGCACGCCTGGGAGCCGCGGATGATCCAGCGAACGGGGGCGGGCCGGGGGCTTGCGCTACGAGACGTGGACCATCGGACGCCGGCGCACGTCGGGCTCCGTCTCCCGCAGCACCTCGCGGGTGACCGGGGCGACCTCGCCCTCGCCGGAGACGAGGAACCGCACCATGTTCGAGACCGGGTTCCCCTCCGTCCACTCGAAGTAGATGTGCGGCACCACACCGGTCAGGTTCCTGATCTGCAGCAGCACGGTCGCGATCGTGTTCGGCACGTTGCCGCTCGCGACCTCGAGCACGCGGAAGCCGTGCCGGACCACGCCGCGCACCTCGAGGTCCTCCTCGAAGTCGGACGAGTCGGTCTTCTCGACCTCGAGGAAGATGATCGACGCCCGCCCGGGGATGTTGCTGTCGCGTCGCTCCTCCTTCGCCTTCAGCCGGTACTCCGTCGCGTCGCGGGCCCCCGGCTCGTTCGCGACCAGGTGC
>NZ_CAXTOQ010000121.1:0-10669 GCF_964245895.1 uncultured Amnibacterium sp. | reverse complement strand
GTCAGCCCCTTCGCGCTGGGGTCGTTCGGGACCAGCCCGTCGGCGTAGAGCGTCGTCGGGTACTGCACGAGCACGAACTGCGCGAGCGGGATGCTCGCGACCGCGCGTCCGATGGACACCATCGTGTCGACGTTCGCGAGGCCGGAGGAGAGGCTCATGCTGTCGGAGGCGGCGATCGCCAGCCCGTACAGCTTCGTGACGTCGGTCAGCGTGGACGCGCTCTTCATCTTGCGCACCAGCGACGACAGGAAGACCTGCTGCGAGCTGATTCGGGTGAGGTCGCTGCCGTCGCCCACCCCGTGCCGCGTGCGCAGGAACTTCAGGGCGGTGACGCCCTTCAGCGTGTGGTCGCCGGCCGTCAGGTGCAGGCCGGTGTAGTCGTCGTCGATCGCCTTGGCCACGCAGACCTGCACGCCGCCGACCGCGTTCGACATCTCGACGACTCCGTCGAAGGTGATCATGGCCGCGAAGGGGATCGTCATGCCGGTGAGGTCCGCGACGGTGTCCCGCACGCAGCCCAGCCCGCCGTACTCGAGGACGCTGTTGATCTTGACGCCGGTCGCGCCGGGAAGCCGCTGCGCGGTGTCGGAGGGGTTCCTGCACTCGGGCCGGGTCACGTAGAGGTCGCGCGGGAAGCTGAGGACCGTCGCCTTCGTGTGGTCCTCGCTGATGTGGATCAGGATGTTCACGTCGTTGAGGGTGCTGCCCGGGTTCGCGCCGTAGTGCCCCTCCTGGCCGTCGCGGGTGTCGCTGCCGACGAGCAGCAGGTTGACGGTGCCGGAGTAGGCGCCGATCTCGGGGATGTCGGTGGGGTCGTCGCCCGGCAGCGCCACCTGGTTCCTGCCGACGTTCGCGACGAACCGCTCGTAGGCGATCGCGCCGACGCTGGCGCCGGCCACGAGGACCACGCAGAGGCCGATCGCGACGACGCGCAGGATCGCACCCGCCGGGCCCGGGGACCGCAGCCTGCCGTGCTGGGCGAACGGCGCCCTCCGCCACCGGCCTTCCGCCACCCGATCCCCCGAATCCTGCGGTCCCGCTGCGCCCCGCACTGGGGTTCGACCCGTTCCGAGCGCCGAACTACCGTCGACCGGGCGCGATGAGACGGATCATAGCGACCGCGTTTCCCCTGAACAGGGGACGGTCCTATCGATTCCCTCACAACTCGCAGGACTTCAGGGATGAGACGGCACCACCGATGACGATCAGAACGACGACCTTGACCGCGGTGCTCTCGGCAGCCGTGGTGACCGCCCTCGCCGCGACCGCAGCCGCCGCACCGGCCTCCGCGATCACGCCGACGCCCACGCCGACCGTCAGCGCGTCGCCGACGACGACCCCCGGCCCGACACCGACCGCGACGCCGACTCCGACTCCGACTCCGACTCCGACGCCGACCCCCACGCCGACCCCCACGCCGACACCGCGGCCGACCCCCACGCCCACGCCGCGACCGACGCCTGTCCCCGTGCCGGTGCCGGTGCCGGTGCCCGTTCCGACCCCCGTGCCGACCGTCATCGCCACGCCGAGGCCGACCCCGACGCCCGTCGTCCCGCTGCCGACGGGGGTGCGGCTCAGCTCCATCAGCGGCCACGCCTCCGGCTCGCGGACGGTCACGATGACCGGCACGAACCTGCTGAACCTCGCCGGCGTGCAGGTCGCCGGAGCGCCCGTGACGAACCTCGTCGTGCAGTCCCCGACACTGGCCCGCTTCGTGCTGCCGAACGCGGCCGACTACCAGGCGAAGGTCGCCAGGCTCACGCTGACCGCGTACTCGGACCGCGTCGCGCGCGCGACGCCGCTGAGCTTCACGTACAAGGTCACGAACCGGCTCGATCGGCAGATGGCCTATGCCTTCCAGTACTGGAACGTGTCCTCGAACCGCACCTTCGGCTACCTCAGCGGCAACGACTGCGCCAACTTCACCAGCCAGACGCTGCTCGCCCGCGGCTGGAAGCGCTCCGCGGCCTGGTTCAACTACGGCGCCGGGCGCTGGAGCGGCACCTGGGTGTCGTCGACGGCGCTCAGCAGGTGGCTGAAGAAGCGGCCCGACCTCGTCACGCCGCTCACCTACTCCCAGCGCGACCGGGTGGCGGTCGGCGACATCGTGCAGTTCCGCTGGCCGGGCCACCCCAAGTCGTACACGTCGTGGGACCACACGGCGGTCGTCTCCAAGGTCGTCGTCCTGGCGAACGGCCGCCACGACGTCTACTACGTCGCGCACACCCTGAACCGCCAGTACGGCGGCAGCACGGACGGGCTCGCCGGCTACTACACGGCGAAGAAGGCCAAGGGGTCCACGCTGCGCATCCAGTTCTTCCACGTGAAGTAGCGCGGGGACGCCGAAGGGCCCGTGCCGCTCTCGCAGCACGGGCCCTCCGGGTCGGTCAGTTGCCGAAGCTGGTCGAGTTGACCGCGCCGTTGACGCCGTTCGGGTAGAACCCGCCCTTGGTGACGTTCGCGGCCGGGTTCAGGTAGACGACGTTCAGCACGTGCCCCGGCGTGCGGCCGTAGGCGATGCTGTTCTTGTCCGTCGGGACCAGGTTCGCGGAGCCGCGGCTGCCGATGCCCTGGTCGTCGTCGGACTTGCCGTCGACCGCGTCGCGCACGTTCGAGATCTTCTGCACGATGCCGTAGATCGCGGCGTTCTTCTCCGCCTCGCCGTACAGCACGGTGCGCACGGCACCTGCGTGGTACGCCTCGACCGCCAGGATGCCGGCAGCGGCGTCCAGGTAGGTCTTGTTGGTCAGCAGACCCGCGCCGCCCTTGTACGCCGTGACGCCGACATCCTCGAAGATGTAGGCGGCGAGGAGGAAGTTCGTGTCGTTCGCGAACGCGTCGAACTTCTGCCCCTTCTTGATCACGCCGGCGGCCTGCGCCGCCGCGGTGAAGGCCGCGTCGAGCGAGATCTTCGGCCGCGCCACCGCGGAGGCGCCGAGGGCGCCGCGGAGGAAGCGGACGTGCTCGCGCTCGTCGCGGGCGATCTCGCGGGCGTACTTCGCGATCGTCTTGGACTTGAACTTGACCTCGCGGCCGCCGGAGACGGTGCCGAACGTGCCGGTACCGCCGACGTCCTTCGAGCTCAGGCCCTCACCCGTCACGGCGCGGAGGTAGAACTCCGCCTCGAGGTACTCGAGGTTCAGCGCGAAGTTCAGGACCGCGGCGTCCGTCGCGTCGCTCGTCGCGTCGACCGGAGCCGCGTTGGCCGCGCTCGAGCCGAGCACGGTCGCTGCGGCCGCGCCGGCGCCCGCGATGCCCAGCATCGAGAACAGCTTGCGTCGGTCGACGTCCGTGGTCGCGCTGCGGGTGACCGCCTCGCTGATGAAGTGCTTCTCGTACAACTTGTCACTCCTGCTGCATCGTCGTTCAGGGTGGCGGCACCGACAGCGGGGCCGTCTTCGCACGGCGGGGCGCCGCGCTCGAACAGGATTCGGGACCGTGCCCCGGACGGGAGGGAGCGAATCGCCCGCCCTGCGGAAAGCGGCCCGGATGATGCGGTTCGCGGCCCGGCGGGTCAGCGGCCGCGGCGCATCGTGCGGCTCGGCAGCTCGCCGAACCGCGCCTCATAGACGCGGGCGAAGCGGCCGCTGTTCGCGAACCCCCAGCGCGCGGCGATCTCCCCGACCGTGCCGGGCTCGTCGCGGTCGGCGTCGATCAGCTCGCGCCGCGCCGCCTCCAGCCGGATGGCGTGGAGGTGGCTCAGCGGGCTGACGCCGAGGTGCCGCTGGAACAGGGCCTGCAGCGACCGGACCGACACCCGGGCCGCGGCCGCCACCTCCGGCATCGTCACCGCGCCGTCGGCGTGCTCCTCGAGGTACACCACGGCCCGGCGGACCGCGGCCGGCGCGCTGCTGCGCGGCGAGTCCGGCACCTCCGCCCGGTCGCCGAACGCGCGCAGCAGCACGCGGGCGGCCAGGTCGAAGAGCTCCTCCATCACGATCGGGCTCGCGACCGCGCGCGGATCGCGCACCGTCTCGTGCACCCGGTCGGCCACCCAGCGCCAGGCCGCCGCCCCGGAGGCCGACGTCGGCCTGGTCCGCATCAGCCGCAGGTGCGGGCCCCCGGCGGCCTCCGCGCGACCCGCGACCCGGCGCAGCGCCGACGCGTCGAAGGTCACGAAGCGCAGGTGCACGTCGTGCATACGCAGGACCGACGACTCCGCGGTGCGCAGGAACGGCACCGACGGGTCGATGCTGCGATGCCCGGACTCCCCCTCGAACCGCCCGGCGACGACGTGCCCGACCGAGACCCGGTCGGCGGGCAGCGAGCCCGCCGCGAGCGCGGGGCCGGAGACCACGATCTCGTACGACCGCAGCAGCTCGTCGCCGAAGGCGCTGTGCCGGAACAGGAACGGCCGGCTGTCCGCCGGCACCTCGAGCCGCAGGTCCGGGAAGCTGCGGGCGAGCAGCCCGGGAGCCTCCTGCGGACGATGGGTCGAGACGACGAGATGCCCGTCGATCGCGGTCGGTGCTGCAGTCTCCATCGGAACCACCCTCGGTCGAAGGGGGTTCGGGGCCGGAACACGTACCGGATGGGTCGCCGGACGAAGATCGCCCGGCGACCCGTCGCGCTAGCCCTTGAGGCCGCTGCCGGTGACGCCCTCCACGATCTGGCGCTGGAAGATCACGTAGAGGATCACGAGCGGCAGGGCGCCGAGGATGGCGCCGGCCTGGATGTCGGAGTAGCGCTGACCGAAGCTGCCCTGCACCGTCGCGAGGCCGACCGGGATGGTCATCAGGTTCGGGTTGGCGACCACGAACAGCGGCAGCAGCAGGTTGTTCCAGACCCCGACGAAGGTGAGGATCGTCACCGCCGCGATCACGGGCCGGGACAGCGGCATGATCACCGACCAGTAGACGCGCCACCGGTTCGCGCCGTCGATGCGCGCGGCCTCCTCCAGGTCCTTCGGGATGCCGTCGAAGAACTGCTTGAAGATGAATACCGCGATGACGGCGGGCACCTGCGGCAGGATCACGCCCCAGTAGGTGTTCAGCAGGTTCACGGCGCCCAGCTCCTGGAAGATCGGCACGATCAGCACCTGCGTGGGGATCATGATCCCCAGGATGATCAGCAGGTAGGTGAGGTTCCGCCCGCGGAACCGCAGCCGCGAGAGCGCGAACGCGGCCATCGAGGCGAGGAACACGGTGAGGATCGCCGTCACCACGCTGGTGATGCCGCTCGCGATGTACCAGTTCCAGATGTCGCCCGCGCCGAACAGCGAGGCGAACGAGTGCAGCGTCGGGTTGAAGGACGCGATGATCGGTCCCGCGCCGAGGGCGGACGTGCCGTTGTCCGTCAGCGACGTCTTCAGGGCGAACAGGCTCGGCACGAGCCAGAGGACCGCGAACACGATCAGCACGATCAGCGCGATCACGTCGAACGCGCGGCCGCTGCGGTGCACGTCGGTCGCGGCGACCCGCCGTGCGGGTGCGGCGGCCGAGACGGCGTGCTTCACGCCGCTCCCCTGCCGCGTGGTGGACGTCGTCGTCATCTCACGCCTCCTTCCGGCGGTCGAGCAGCTGCCGGATCACGGCGATCGCGAGGATCACGATGAAGAGCAGGACGGACGCGGCGGACGCCGCCCCGATGCGGTTGTCGGTGAACGCGGTGCCGGTGACGAGCCCGAGGGCGACCTGCGTCGCCGTGCCGGGCCCGCCGGAGGTCATCAGGTACACCTGGTCGAAGATCTTCAGGCTCGCGATGATCTGCAGCAGGATCACCAGCGTCGTGGTCCGCCGGATCAGCGGCAGCGTGATGTAGCGGATCTGCTCCCACTGCGTGGCCCCGTCGACGGCGGCGGCCTCGTACAGCTCCCGCGGGATCTCCTGCAGGCCGGCGAGGTAGAGCACGAAGTTGAAGCCGAGCGTCCACCAGACGGTGGCGAGCGCGATGCCGAGCATCGCCGTGTTCGGGCTGGCGAGCACGCCGGAGCCGGGCGTGATGCCGATCGCCTGCTCGCCGAGGGCCCACAGGCCGGAGCCGGGCGTGAAGATGAACAGCCAGATCAGCGAGATCGTCGCCGACGGCAGCACGAACGGCAGGAAGAACGCGAGCCGGAAGAACCACTGGCCCCGCCCGATGCGGTTCGTGAGGACCGACAGCACGAACGCCAGGATCACGAGCGGCGGCGTCGTGTAGATCGTGAACTGCACCGTGTGCCACATCGCGTCCCAGAAGTCCGCGCGGCCGAACATCTCGGCGTAGTTGCCGAAGCCCGCGAAGGTCCCCAGCCCGGGCTTCACCGTCGACGTGTTGAAGAAGCTCACCACGAGCATCGCGACGGCGGGACCGAGCAGGAACAGGACGTAGAAGACGCCGAACGGGGCGAGGAAGGCCCAGCCGGCCTTCGCGCCTCCGCGGTCGATGGGGTTTGCGCGCGTCGGGCGTCGTGCGGCGACGCCCGCTGGCGGGACGGCGATGGCTTGCGTCATTGCTGGAGCCTCCGGTTGTTCGTGTCGGATCAGAGCGGGGACGGGGTCTTCAGGTACGTCTGCAGCTGGTCGCTGATCGACTTCAGGGCGCCGTCAGGTGACAGCGAGCCCTGCTGCACGAGCCCGAACTGCGAGCCGACGATCGTCTCGAAGGTCGAGCCGGAGCCGGAGTACCAGGCGGCGGGGTCGTACACCGCACGCTCCGCGGCGGCGGCGTAGTCGGCCTGCGGCTCCAGCTCCTTGTACTTCCGGCTGCCGCGGTACGGGAGGTAGGCGGGGACGTGCCCGCCCAGCGCCCACGTGTCGCTCTGGTCGAGCAGCGACTTGATGAACCCCATCGCCTGCTTGCGCTGCTCCGGCGTCCTGTCCTTCTTCGGCAGCACGAGGGTGTGCGAGTCCGCCTGGTTCGCAGGCTTGTCGAACAGCTGCGGCACCGGCACCATGCCGAACTTCAGCCCCTTGATGGACTGGGCGGTCGCGATCTCCCACTCGCCCTGCAGGTAGAAGCCCGCCTTGCCGGTGAACATCACCGTCTGGCTGCCGGCGTAGTCCAGGCCCTTGTTCAGCCAGCCCTTCTGCGTCCACCGCTGCAGCGTCGACAGCACCTCCTTCGCGGCGTCCTGGTCGACGGTGATGGTCTTGCCGTCGTCCCCGAGGTAGGGCTTCGCCCCGTCGATCTGGCTGTAGAGGGTGAGGAACATGCGCCACGGGGTCGCCGTCTCGTTGACGTTCGCGAGCGTGATCGCGGCGCCCTTCGTGACCTTGCTCACCTCCGCGAGCGCCGCCTCGAAGTCCTTCAGGCCGGTGATCGACTTCAGCTTCCCGTTCTCGAGCAGGCCCGCCTTGTCGACGACGTCCTGGTTGAAGAACATGACGAACGGGTGGGTGTCGAGCGGGATCGCGATGTTCCTGCCGTCCGTCCGCTGCGTCGCCCACGACTTCTGGTCGAGGTCGGAGGCGGACAGGCCCACGGAGTCGAGGTCGTCGTCGGTGATCTCGTCGAGCACGCCGCCCTGCGCCAGCAGCTTCGCGCGCGTGAGGTGCGCCACCGCGACGTCCGGCGGCTTGTTCCCGACGGTGGCGAGCGTCAGCTTGGAGTAGTACGGGTTGCCCCAGGCGAACACCGTGGCCTGCAGCGACGAGGGGCCGCCGTGGTTCTTCTGGTAGCCCGCCTCCATCTCCTGCATCCGGGCGCCGTCGCCGCCGCCGAAGAGGTTCCAGAAGATCAAGGTCCGGGGGTCCAGCTGCGCCCCGGTCAGCCCGGCGACCACCGGGCTGGAGCACCCGGCGAGCGGCAGGGCGAGCGCCGCCAGCCCTGCCCCGAGCAGCCCCCTTCGGGTGAGCGTCCCTCGCTCGAATGCACCAGTCATGCGTCCGACCTCCTCGTCGTCCTCATCGGGATGTGCGCGCCTGGCCGGCGCGATCAGTGCTCCGGCTCGAGCCCGACCGCCGTCCAGGACACCGGCGGCAGCACGATCGTCAGCCGGCCGTCGTCGAGCCGGGCGGAGTCGTTCGCCGCGGGGGCGACCCGGTCCTGCTGCTGCAGCGTGTTCGCCGCATCCGGGTCGTCGTCCGCCAGCGTGTGGGTCTCCGCGATCGCGACCGGGCCGAGGCCCTCGAGGGCTACCGTGGCGGTGATCGACTCGGTGCGGCTGCGGTTCACGAGGAACACGGCGGCCGAGCCCGTCTCCGGCTCCCGGGTGACGACCGCGTCGACCGCGGGCACCTCGCCGTACTTCCCGGTGGTGATGGTCGGCGCGGAGACCGAGGCGCGCAGCGCCTCACCCCGCCCGAGCCGCGAGGTGATCGCGAAGGGGAAGAAGATCGTCTGCCGCCAGGCAGCGCCGCCCGGCTCGGTCATGATCGGGGCGATCACGTTCACCAGCTGGGCGAGGCTCGCCGCCTGCACACGGTCCGCGTGCTTGAGCAGCGAGATCAGCAGGCTGCCGACGACGACGGCGTCGGTCACGGTGTAGACGTCCTCGAGCAGGCGGGGCGCCTTCGGCCACTCGTCGATCGCGGTGATGCGCTCCTGCTCCTCGAAGCGGCGCGAGTACCAGACGTTCCACTCGTCGAAGGAGATGTGGATCGTCTTGTCGCTGCGCCGCTCCGCCTTGACGTGGTCCGCGGTCGCGGCGACGACGTCGATGAATCGGTCCATGTCGACCGCGGAGGCGAGGAAGCTGTCGACGTCGCCGTCGACCGGCTGGTAGTACACGTGCGCCGAGATGAGGTCGACGTCGTCGTACGTCTGCTCCAGCACCTCGCGCTCCCAGGTGCCGAAGGTCGGCATCTGCGAGTTCGAGCTGCCGCAGACCACGAGCTCGAGGTCGGGCTGCAGCTGGCGCAGCGCCTTCGCGGTGCGGCTCGCGAGCTTCCCGTAGTCGACCGCGTTCCGGTGGCCGAGCTGCCATGGGCCGTCCATCTCGTTGCCGAGGCACCACATCGTGACGCCGAACGGCGCCTCCGACCCGTTCGCCGCCCGGCGGTCCGAGATCGCGGAGCCGGTCGGCAGGTTCGTGTACTCGAGCAGGTCGAGGGCTTCCAGCTCGCCGCGGGTGCCGAGGTTGATCGCGAGCATCGGCTCGATGCCGGCACGGTCGATCCAGTGCGCGAACTCGTGCAGGCCGACCTCGTTGGTCTCGGTGGAGTGCCACGCAAGGTCGCGACGGACGGGCCGCTCCGCCACCGGGCCGACGCCGTCCTCCCAGCGGTAGCCGGACACGAAGTTGCCGCCGGGGTAGCGGACCGTGGTCACGCCGAGCTCCCGCACGAGGTCGAGCACGTCGCCGCGGAAGCCCTGCGCGTCCGCGGTCGGGTGCCCCGGCTCGTGGATCCCGTCGTAGACGCAGCGGCCGAGGTGCTCCACGAACGAGCCGAAGACCCGGCGGGAGATCGGGCCGATCGTGGCGGCGGCGGAGGCGGTGATTCGGGCTTCGGGCACGGGCTCGGGTTCTCCTGGTGGTCACGACGTCGTGGACGGCGGACACGCTTACATCGTTGGAACGCTCCGTCAACCCCTGGCATGAGCGCTCACAGCATGCTGCGAGGCGGGAGCCTCCCGGTCAGCGGCGGTCGCGCACGCTGGCGCGCAGCCGCACCTCGGCCGGCACGGTCACCCGGCTCGCCGGCACCTCGGAGCCCTCGATGCGCGCGATCAGCCGGTCGAGCGCGGCGGCCGCGTACGCCCGCTTGTCGAAGTGCACCGTGGTCAGGGGCGGGGAGGCGAACTCGCCGTCCGCGATGTCGTCGAACCCGGCGACCGAGACGTCCTGCGGCACCAGCAGGCCCGCCTCCCGCAGCGCGGACAGCGCCCCGATCGCCATCGAGTCCGTGAAGCAGAACACCGCGTCTGGCCGCACGCCGTCCGCCAGCATGCGCCGAACGGCATGTGCTGCGCCGGCCGGGGTCCAGGACGTGCAGGGGCGCTCCAGCGAGGGGTCGCGGGCCAGGCCCGACTCGCCGAGCGCCGCCAGGTAGCCGTCGAGCCGGAGCCTGCCCGTCGCGGTGTCCAGCCCGCCTCCCGGGGCGCCGACGACGGCGATGCGCCGGTGGCCGAGGCCGATGAGCAGGCGCGTCATCGCGCGTGCGGCCTCGACGCTGTCGACCCACACCTGGTCCAGGTCCTCCTGCAGCACCTCCCCCAGCACCACGATCGGCACGCCCGCCCGGTCCTCGGAGCGCAGCACCGTGCTCTCCTGCACCGTCACGGGGTTCATCACGACGCCGTCGACGAGGTGCCGCCTCGCCGCCGTCACCAGCTCGCTGGTGCGGTGCGGGTCCCCCCAGGACTGCTCGATCTGCACGCCGAGGCCGCGCTCGTGCGCGAGCTCGACGAACTCGTGCGTCAGCTCCGCCGAGAACGGCGTGCGCAGCTCGGGCACGACGAGCGCGATCATCCCTGACCGACCGGAGCGCAGGCCCCTGGCCGCGAGATTCGGGACGTAGCCGAGCTCGCCGATCGCGTGCTCGACGCGACTCCTCGTCTCGGGGGCGACCCGGACCACGCCGGTGAGCACGTTGGAGACCGTCTTCGGCGAGACCTGCGCGAGGGCAGCGACGTCCTTCACCGTGGGCCGCACGGGCTCAGGCTAGGGCCGACACGCCCGAGCGCGATCCCCGCTGGATCGGCCCGCTCAGCCCAGGTGGTTGTACGAGGCGGAGACGAGCGCCCAGATCTGGGTGAGCAGCACGACGCCGCCGAGCAGGATCAGCAGCACCCCGCCGACCAGCATGCC
>NZ_CAXTOQ010000120.1:0-10727 GCF_964245895.1 uncultured Amnibacterium sp. | reverse complement strand
CGAGCCAGTCAGGCGGCCGCTCGCAGCTGCGGCTGCTGCGGGTCACCCGGGACGGCGAGATCATCGAGCGGGCCCGCGCCGCGGCCACGGCGCTGCTCGAGCAGGACCCGGCCCTCGACGCCTACCCGGTGCTCCGCGCGGCGATCGAGCGGACCAGCGACGAGGAGTCGCGCGCCTTCCTCGACAAGAGCTGACCCAGGGGGCTCCGCCGAACGACGGTGATCCGTCCGAACGACGGCCCCGATCGTGCCGGATCGCCGTCATACGGTCTGATCGCCGTCGTTCCGTGCGCGGCGGCTGTGGGGCGGTGAGAAGACCAGGGCCGTGTGACGGGCGCAGGGGCGGATCGCGAGGTTCGGCCTGCGCCTGCCACGACTTCCTGCGCTGCCGACTGCTCGGTGGAGCACGTGCCGCCTGAACGACGGTGATCCGTCCGAACGACGGCCCCGATCGTGCCGGATCGCCGTCATCTGGTCTGATCGCCGTCGCTCCGCGCGCCGCCGACCCGCTCGACCGGCCTGGGCGACCGCGAATCCCGTGCGCGAGGATGGGTGCATGCGGATCGCCGTCGTCCCGGGATCGTTCGACCCGGTCACCCTCGGGCACATCGACGTGATCGGGCGGGCGGCGCTGCTGTTCGACCGGCTGCACGTCGTCGTGACCCACAACCCGGGCAAGCAGGCCCTGCTCGACGTCGGGGAGCGGGTGCGCCTCCTCCGCGAGTCCCTGGCGGAGGCGCGGGTCGACGGGGTCGAGGTCGACTCCTGGTCAGCCGGCCTGCTCGTCGACTACTGCCGCCGCGTCGGCGCGGAGGCGCTCGTGAAGGGCCTGCGGTCGTCGACGGACGCCGCCTACGAGACCCCGATGGCGCTCGTGAACCGCGACCTGGCCGGCGTGGAGACGCTGTTCCTCGTCGCGCAGCCGGCGACCAGCCACGTGTCCAGCTCCCTCGTGCGGCAGGTCGCCGCGCTCGGCGGCGACGTGTCGAAGTACGTCCCGCGCGCGGTCGCGGCGGCGCTGCAGCCGGAGGGACCGGTCCGTGGCTGAGATCGTCGCGGTCTGCACCGTCCACGCCCTGCTGCCCGACCGCTCGATCGGCGTGACGGCCATCGACAAGCGCCCGGTCGGGAAGCCGCTGCGGGTGCGCAAGCTGGGCGTCCACGGCGACCTGCAGGCGGACCGGAAGTGGCACGGCGGCGCGGACCAGGCCGTCTACGCCTACGCGGAGGAGGACGCCGACTGGTTCGCACGCGACCTCGGCCGCGAGATCCCGCCCGGGCTGTTCGGCGAGAACCTGCGGACGCGCGGCATCGACGTCTCCGCCGCGGTCATCGGCGAGCGCTGGCGGATCGGCGAGAGGACGGTGCTGGAGGTGACGAGCCCGCGGAACCCCTGCGGCACCTTCGAGCGCCGGATGGGGGTCAAGGGCTGGGTGCGGCGCTTCGGGGAGCACGGCGCGCCGGGGCTCTACTTCCGGGTCGTCACCGCGGGCGACGTGCAGGCGGGCGACGCGATCGAGGTGCTGACGCGCCCCGATCACGGCGTCACGATCGGCGGCTGGTTCGTGCGGGAGGATCCCGGCGACGCGTCCGCGCTGCTCGCGGCGAACGCCTCCGGCGCGATCCGGCTGCAGGCCGAGCTGCGCACCCACGTCGAGAAGGTGCTCGCCCGGGCCTGACCGCTCCGCGAGCCGACGGACCGCTCATCGGCGGATGCCAAAATGGTCGGATGGCATCACTCCAGATCGGCTACGCCGCGATGCTCGAGCAGTTCCACCCGACGGAGGCGGTCGACCTGTCGGCCTACGCCGAGTCGAAGGGCTTCTCGGGCGTCATGGCGGCCGACCACTTCCAGCCCTGGGTGCCGGCGCAGGGCCAGAGCGCGTTCGTCTGGAACGTGCTCGCCGCGCTCGGCGAGCGCACGGCGGGCGACTTCGGCCCCGGCGTCACCGCGCCGTCGTTCCGCTGGCACCCGGCGATCGTGGCGCAGGCCTCCGCGACGCTCGCGGCGATGTACCCGGGCAGGCACTGGCTCGGCCTCGGGTCGGGGGAGGCGCTCAACGAGCACGTCGTGGGCGGCTACTGGCCGGAGGCGCCCGAGCGCATCAACCGCATGTTCGAGGCCATCGAGGTCATCGACAAGCTGTTCACCGGCTCCCTCGCCGGCAAGGACGTGAAGCACGAGGGGAAGTTCTTCAAGCTCGAGTCCACGCGCCTCTGGACGATGGACGAGCGGCCGCCGATCCTCGTCGCCACCGCCGGCCCGGTGACCGCGAAGCGCGCGGGCAAGGCGGTCGACGGGCTGATCACGGTCGGCGCGCCGCTCGAGAAGATCTCCGGCCTGTTCGAGCGCTTCGACGCCGGGCAGCGGGAGGCGGGCAAGGACCCCGCGCTCGCGCCGCGCGTGCTGCAGGTGCACCTGTCCTGGGCGCCCACCGACGAGGAGGCGCTTGCGAACGCGATGCACGAGTGGCCGAACGGCGGCATGAAGTTCCCGAAGGGCGACATCCGCAGCCCGTTCGAGCTGGAGCAGATGGCGAAGCTGGTGCGGCCGGAGGACTTCGAGGGCCGGATGGTGATCGCGAGCGACCCCGACGTGCATCGCGCGGCGCTGCAGCGCTACGCGGACCTCGGCTTCGACCGCATCTACCTGCACAACGTGGGACGGAACCAGCGCGAGTGGATCGACGTGTTCGCGCGCGACGTGCTGCCGAGGCTGCATCGATGACGGTGGCGGAGGTCCGCTGCTGGGCGCCGGACGGCATGCCCGAGGTCGCGGCCGGTGACGACCTCGCGGCGCTCGTGATCGCCGCGGCCGGCGCGCTCGAGGCGGGCGACGTGGTCGTCGTGTCGAGCAAGGTCGTGTCGAAGGCGGAGGGGCGGCAGGTCGTCGCCGAGGACCGCGAGCAGGCGATCACCGACGAGACCGTCCGGGTCGTCGCGGTCCGCGAGCAGCCAGGGGGCGGCCTCACCCGCATCGTGGAGAACCGGCTCGGCATCGTCGGCGCGGCCGCGGGCGTCGACGCGAGCAACGTCGCGCCGGGCACCGTGCTGCTGCTGCCGGTCGACCCGGACGCCTCCGCGGCCCGCCTCCGCACGGCGCTGATCGCCGCGTCAGGCGTGCCGGTCGGGGTGCTCGTCACCGACACGCTCGGCCGGCCGTGGCGCCGCGGGCAAACCGACATCGCGATCGGCGCCGCCGGCATCGCCGTCGTGGACGACCTGCGTGGCGAGCCCGACGCGAACGGCCGGCCGATGGGCGTGACCGTGGTGGCGGTCGCCGACGAGATCGCCTCGCTCGCGGATCTCGTGAAGGGCAAGGCGACGAACCGTCCGGTCGCGGTCGTGCGCGGCATGGACCACTACGTGCTCGACGCGGACGGCCCGGGCGCGCGCTCGGTCGTGCGCCTCGGCAACGAGGACATGTTCCGGCAGGGCAGCTCGGAGGCGTAAGCCGACGGCTACCGCGACGGCTACGCGGAGGCGTCGCGGGAGTCCTCGGACCCCTCCGACACCGGGATCGACGGAGGTGCGTGGTGATCGACTGGGTCGTGATCGTCCCGATCAAGCGGTTCTCCGAGGGCAAGCAGCGGCTCGCGGTGCGGCAGGACCGCGCCGCGCTGGCGGAGGCGTTCGCTCGCGACACGGTCGCCGCGGTCGCGAACGCGCCGCACGTGCGGATGCTGCTCGTCGTCACCGACGACCCGCAGCTGGTCGACGACCTGCGCCTGCCCGTCGCCGTGACCGTGGTCGCGCAGCAGGTCCCCGGGCTGAACAACGCGATCAGCGCGGGCCTCCGCGTCGCGAACGACCGCTGGCCCGACTGGGGGCAGGCGGTGCTCGCGGGCGACCTGCCCGCCCTGACCTCCGAGGACCTCGAGCGGACCCTCGAGATCGCGGAGGAGATCCCGCTCGGCCTCGTCGCGGACGCGCACGGCACCGGCACGGTGATGATCACCGGGCAGCCGGGGATGCCGCTGCTGCCCGCGTTCGGCGTGGGGTCCGCCTCCCGGCACCGCGACCTGGGCCACCGGCTGCTGCGCGGCACCGAGCGGCTGCGCCGCGACGTCGACACCCCGGAGGACCTGGCGGCGGCCGTCCGGCTCGGCGTCGGCCCGCACACGGCGGAGGTGCTCGCCCGCGAGCCGGCGCGCGCGCCGCTGGGTGCGGTGCCGGAGCCGGTTCGGAGTCCGCGCAGCGGCCGCCGGCTCTAGGGGTCCGAGTCGGAAGCTCGTCGGGGGGCGAGGCGCTGGCCGTTTGGGTTCGATGCCTGTCGCGCGGTAGGTGTGGCGTCGCGCGGTATGCATGCGTACCGCGCGACGCCCCGGCTACCGCGCGAGGATGCACGGCTACCGCGCGTCGCCGGAGGTATCGCGTGGCGAACCGACCGCGCCGCGAGCGGGCCGGTACCCCGCCGAGATTGCGGTTCTGACCGCTATCGCGCCCCGCGCCCGCCGCTGATGGCCGGTGCGCTCTTCCGCACGTCGGACCCCCGGGCCATGGTGGGCGCATGACGACGCACACCGTCGAGCTCGACGTGCTCGGCCCCTGGTCCCTGCCCACGAGCAAGGCCTTCTGGGAGGGCTTCACGCCGGCAGCGCTGCCGGCCGGCGGCGACGCCGCGATCGCGACCGTGTTCCTCGCGGAGGCGGACTTGACGCGGACGGAGGCGGAGGTGCGGCAGGCGGGCGACCGCGCGGTGATCACGGTGCGGGGCGACGGCGACCTCGTGGCCGGCGCCGCCCAGGTGGCGCGGTTCCTCTCGCTCGACGTGGACGCGACCGGCTGGCCCGCTGTGGGGGAGCGCGACCCCGTGATCGGCGCCCTGCAGGCGCAGCTGCCGGGGCTGCGGCCGTGCGGCTTCCACTCGCCGTACGAGGCCGCCGTCTGGACCGTGCTCTCGCAGCGCATCCGGATCCCGCAGGCGGCGAAGCTGCGCTCGAGCCTGGCCGACCGCTACGGCGACCGCGGCGCCCTGCCGGCGCCGGCGGTGCTGCGCGGGCTCGACCTCGACCTGCCCGGCCGGAAGACGGAGTACCTGCACGCCGTCGCCGAGGCGGCGCTCGACGGCGTGCTGGACGGCGGGGCCCTGCGCGCCGTGCCGCCGGAGCAGGCGATCGAGGCGGTGCAGCGGATCAAGGGGCTCGGCCCGTTCGCCGCCGAGCTCGTCGTCGTCCGTGCCGCGAACGCGCCCGACGCCGTCCCGCTGCACGAGCGGCGCCTCGACGACGAGGTCGCCGCCCGCTACGGGGACGGGGCGACCGTGGAGACCGTGTCGGAGGCGTGGCGCCCGTTCCGCACCTGGGCGGCCGTGCATCTGCGCGCGGCGCGCGAGGCGCGCCTGCACGAGTTCGCCTGAGTCAGTTCCGGCCGTCGAGCCGGTCGAGCAGGAAGATCGGCACGGGCAGGGCCGCGGACAGCAGCAGCACCCCGACGATGAAGAACGGCCACAGCTCCCAGCTGGCGGTCCCGAACGCGAAGCCGATCGGGAAGCAGGCGATGCCGGCGAGCAGCAGCACGATCCCGAGCACCGCTCCGAGGATGTTGTCCATGCGCCGATCCTGGCGGACACCGCTGGGAGCGTCCAGCCGTCGGTGGTCTCGAGGCTCTCCCGACCAGCGGGCGCTGCTCCCGGCGCCCGCTAGCGTGCTGAGGCATGACCCGACCCCTCGTCGTCGCAGGATCCCGCCTGTTCACCGGGCGCTCCCTGCACCCGACCGCCTCCGCCGTCGCGGTGCGGGACGGGGTGGTCGTCGCCGTCGGCTCGCTCGCGGAGGCACGCGCTGCGGCCGGCGGCGGCGCGGAGGTGCTGGACGTGCCAGGCGGCCTGGTCGGCCCCGGCTTCGTCGACGCCCACGTGCACCCCGCCCAGGGCGGCGGGGAGCGGCTCGGCTGCGACCTGACCGACGCGGTCGGCGCCGACGACACGCTCGCCCGGATCCGCGCCTACGCCGACGCGCACCCGGCCGACGAGTGGATCGTGGGCGGCGGCTGGCACATGGCCGACTTCGAGCGCGGCCTGCCCCGCGCGGACGCGCTCGAGCGCGTCGTCCCGGGCCGCAAGGTGTACCTGATCAACGCCGACCACCACGGCGCGTGGGTGTCGCCCGCCGCGCTCGCCGCCGCCGGCCTGCACGCCGGCAGCGCCGACCCGGCCGACGGGCACATCGACCGCGATCCGGACGGCGCCCCCTCCGGCACCCTGCAGGAGGGGGCGATGGAGCTGCTCGCCGACCTGCTGCCGGTGCCCACCGACGAGCAGTCCGTCGCCGCGCTCGTGGAGGCGCAGCGGTACCTGACCGGGTTCGGCGTGACCGGCTGGCAGGACGCCATCATCGGCGCCTACTCCGGCGTGAAGGATCCGACGGACGCGTACCTCGCCGCGGTGGGCACGGGCCGGCTGTCCGTGCTCGTGACCGGCGCCCTGTGGCTCGAGCGCGGCTTCGCGCAGGGCGACGTCGACGGGGTCGTGGCCGCGCTCGTCGCCGCGAGGGATCGGATCGGGGACCGTCGCGGCCCCTCGGGCGGGCGGTTCCGCGCGACGAGCATCAAGGTCATGCTCGACGGCGTGCCGGAGAGCCGCACCGCCGCGTTGAAGCAGCCGTACCTGGACGCGGACGGCGTGCCCACGGACGTGCTCGGCCCCACCCACTTCGCGCCGCAGGTGCTGGACGCCGTCGCGCCGGCGCTCGCCCGGGCGGGGTTCCAGCTGCACATCCACGCGATCGGCGACCGCGCCGTCGCGGAGGCCGTGCACGCGATCGGTCTCGCGAACGCCGCCGCGGACGGCGCACCGCTGCGGCACCACCTCGCGCACCTGCAGCAGGTGGACCTCGCCGACCTGCCCGCGCTGGCGGCGACGGGCGCGACGGCGAACGTGCAGGCGCTGTGGGCGTGCCGCAGCGACCAGATGGTGCAGCTGAACCTGCCGCTCGTCGGCGCCGCGCGCTTCGAGCAGCAGTACGCGTTCGCCTCCATGGCGGCCGCCGGGGTGCCGCTCGCGATGGGCTCCGACTGGCCCGTGTCGACGCCCGACCCGTGGCAGGCGATCGCCACCGCCGTGACCCGCCGCGAGCCGGGCTCGGACCGCCCCGCGCTCGGGGAGGGGGAGGCGCTCACCCTCGAGCAGGCGCTCGCGGCGTACACCGCCGGGTCGGCTCGCGTCGCCCACCACGACGAGGCGGGCGTGCTCGAGGTCGGCCGCCGCGCGGACGTCGCGGTCGCCGACCGCGACCCGTTCGCCCTGGCGCAGGAGGAGCTCGCGACGGTGCGCACCGCGGTCACGGTGAGCGCGGGGCGGGTCGTCCACGGCGAGTAGCCGAGGCGACGGTATCCGTCGTCCGCGCCGCCCGGTGCTGCGGTTCTCGCGGTCCAGGCCGGTTTCGATCGTGTAAAAGGTCGGTCACGGTCCGGTCGCGAGGTTGTGGCGCGCGCGGTGCGCCCCTACGTTCGGGGGCAGCGCCGCGGAGCCGTGCCGCGCCGGACATCAGCGAGGAGCGCCCGACCCGATGACCGCCACCGCCCTCGCCGCGCCACCCGCCGACCTCGTCGCCGCTGGGGACGCCGATGCGGGCCGCGTGACGCTCGACGGGGTGTCGAAGCTGTACGGGAAGAGCTGGGCCGTGAAGTCACTCGACCTGGAGATCGCGGCGGGGGAGTTCATCTCGCTGCTCGGCCCGAGCGGCTGCGGCAAGACGACGACGCTCCGCATGATCGGCGGGTTCGAGCTGCCGGACGAGGGCGACGTGTCGATCGGCGGCATCGCGATGGGCACGACGCCGCCCTTCCGCCGGCCGGTCAACACGGTCTTCCAGAGCTACGCGCTGTTCCCGCACATGTCGGTCGCGAAGAACGTCGCCTACGGGCTCCGCTACGCGAAGGTCCCGAAGGCCGACGTGCCGACGCGCGTGACCGAGGCGCTCGGCATGGTGCGGATGCAGCACCTCGCGAGCCGCATGCCGGCGCAGCTGTCCGGCGGCCAGCAGCAGCGCATCGCCCTCGCCAGGGCGCTGGTGAACCGCCCCTCCGTCCTCCTCCTCGACGAGCCGATGTCCGCGCTCGACCGCAAGCTGCGCGAGGAGATGCAGATCGAGCTGAAGCTGCTGCAGCAGCAGCTGCACACCACCTTCGTGTTCGTGACGCACGACCAGGAGGAGGCGATGACGATGAGCGACCGGATCGCGGTGATGTCGGGCGGCCGGATCGAGCAGATCGGCTCGCCCGCGGACGTGTACGACCACCCCGCCTCCGCCTACGTCGCCGGCTTCATCGGGCAGCAGAACTTCTTCGAGGGCACGGTCACGGGCGGCGACGCCGGTGCCGCCGCCGTCACCATCGCGGACGGCTCCGTGCGCTCGACGCGCAGCGGCGCGATCGCCGCGGGCGGGGCGGCCACCGTCGCCGTCCGGCCCGAGTCCGTCACCGTGGTGGAGGGGGCCGCGCCCGACGAGCCGAACGCCGTCACCGCCACGCTGATGAGCGTCAGCCGGCTCGGCTCGTACCTGCAGGTCGTCACCATCACCGGCTCCGGCCAGAAGGTCATGGCCCGCGTGCCGTGGGGCGTGGGTGTGTCGGCGACGATCGGCACCGTCGTCACCTGCCGCTGGCCCGCCGACGCACCCCTCGTCTACCCCGCCTGACCATCCGCCTTCCCGACGCCCCCGACAGCAAGGAGCACGCCGTGCCGGAGCGCCCCCTCGAGATCCTCGTCCCCGCCGCGATGCAGCGGCAGCTCTCCCGCCGCGTGGTCCTGTCCGGCCTCGTCGGTGCCGGCGCGGCCGCGGCGCTCGCCGCGTGCGCGCCGTCGACGGGCGGCTCATCCGGCGGCGGCGGCGCCCTGAACCTCTACACCTGGGGCGAGTACGACGACCCGGCGGTGCTCAAGGCGTTCGCGAAGACGAAGGACGGCGTCCCCATCAAGCTCGGCAGCTACGACTCCAACGAGGAGCTGATCGCGAAGCTGTCCGCGGCCAAGGGCACGAGCGGGTACGACATCGTCGTGCCGACGCTCAGCTTCGTGCCGCAGATGGTGCAGCTGGGCCTGCTGGAGGAGCTCGATCACGCCAAGCTGCCGAACCTGAAGAACGTCAACCCGACGTACCTCGACACTGACCAGGACAAGGGCAACACGCACAGCGTGCCGAAGGCCCTCGGCGTCAGCGGGTACGTGTACGACACGACCGTGATCAAGCGGGACCTGACGAGCTGGAAGGACTTCTTCGACGCCGCGCAGAAGGAGGCGGCGGGCAAGACGAGCCTGCTCGCCGACCCGAACGAGATCCTCTGGGCGTACTTCTTCTCCATCGGGGAGGACATCAACACCGACGACACCGCGACGCTCGACAAGGCCAAGGACTTCCTGGTGAAGAGCATCGCTCCCAACGTGCAGGCGTTCGAGTCGTACGTCAGCAGCACGATCTCGCAGAACGGCCGGGTGCTGGCGCACTCGTGGAACGGCGACGCCCGCCAGGGCATCGTCCAGAACGACGACAAGAGCCGCTACCGGTGGGTCAAGCCGACGGAGGGGGCCGGCCAGTTCCTCGACAACTGGGCGATCCCGAAGGGCGCGAAGAACGTCGACGCGGCCCACACCTTCATCGACTACGTACTCGACCCGGCGGTCTCGCTGAAGGAGCTGATCTACATCGGCTACGACACGATGGTCACGGGCATCAAGGAGATGGCGACCGACGTCGAGCTGCCCGACCTGATCTTCTACTCGGAGGCGGAGCAGAAGAACCTGGTGTTCGACATCGTGCCGAAGTCGCAGGAGCAGCGCGTCGCCATCTTCAACGAGATCCAGGCGGCGGCGGGCACGTGACCGCGGTCGCCGTCGCGGTGCCTCGCAGCCGAGCGAGGCGGTTCCGGTGGAACGTCGGGGTGCTCGCCGTCCCGGTGTCGGCGTGGCTGCTGTTCTTCTTCGTCGCCCCCTTCGTCGTCATCCTCTGGTACTCGTTCGGCGACAAGCCCAGCCTGTACATCACGCACGACAACTCGGTGCTGTCGCTCGACCGCTACCTCGAGGCGCTCAACGCGACGTTTTTGACCGTCTTCGGGCGGACGTTGCAGATCTCCGTCGTCGGCACGCTGCTCTGCCTGCTCATCGCGTTCCCGATGGCGTACTGGATGGCGGTCAAGCTGCCGGCGAAGCACCAGGGCATCGCGGTCGCGCTGGTGCTCGTGCCCTACTGGACGAACTTCCTGGTGCGCACGATCGGCTGGCAGATCGTGCTGAGCCCGACCTCCTTCGTCGCCGACGCCTCCCGCGCCCTCGGCCTCGGCACGCCGCAGCTGCTGTACACGACCGGCGCGGTGCAGCTGGGCGTCGTCTACAACTACCTGCCGCTCATGATCCTGCCGCTCTACGTGACGCTCGAGCGGCTCGACCACCGGCTGCTGGAGGCGAGCCGCGATCTCGGTGCGAACGCGCTCGAGACGTTCCGCCGCGTCACGCTGCCGATCGCGATGCCCGGCATCGCCGCCGGGCTGCTGCTGGTGTTCGTGCCGCTGATGGGCGACTACATCACCCCGAGCGTGCTCGGCGGCGCGGCGGGCAGCATGATCGGCCAGCAGGTCGCGTCCCAGTTCAACGTCGCGCAGAACTGGGCGCTCGGCAGCGCGATGGCGATCGTGCTGATGATCGCGATCCTCGGCGTGGTCGTCGTCTTCGGCCTACTGTTCCGGCTCGTGAAGCTGATCGTGGACCGGTACGAGCACATCCCGGTGCTG
>NZ_CAXTOQ010000119.1:0-10832 GCF_964245895.1 uncultured Amnibacterium sp. | reverse complement strand
ATCAGCCCGTGGACGCTGCCCGTGTCGACCCGCGTCGTCAGCCCGTCGACGGCGACGGAGCCGTCGTCGGCCCAGACGGTGCCGAGCAGCCGGATCGCGGCGAGCGGCGCGTCGGGCACCGCGCCGCCGTACATGCCGGAGTGGCTCGCGTGGTCGAGCGTCGCGATCGTCAGGTTCGCGGTGACGTTGCCGCGCAGCGACGAGGTCAGCCCCGGCACGGTGGTGCTGACGTTGTCGGAGTCGGCGACGACGATCACGTCGGCCTCGAGCAGCCGGTGGTGATCGGCGAGGAACGCGTCGAAGGAGCGGGAGCCCGCCTCCTCCTCCCCCTCGACGAACACGGCGATGCCCACCTCGAGGTCGTCGCCGAGCGCCAGCGCCGCCGCCGTGATCGCCGCGACGTGCGTCACGACCCCGGCCTTGTCGTCGGAGGCGCCGCGGCCGAAGAGCCGCTCCCCGACGAGGGTCGGCTCGAACGGCGGCGTCTCCCACAGGTCGTCGCGGCCGGCCGGCTGCACGTCGTGGTGGGCGTAGAGCAGCACGGTCGGCCGACCGGGTGCCGCAGGACGCCTGGCGACGACCGCGGGCGACCCCGTCGCCGTCCCCTGCTCGGTCGGGTACTCGGCGCGGAGCACCTCGACGACCTCGAAGACGCCGGTGGCGCGCAGCAGCTCGGCGACGGCCCCGGCGCTGGTCTCGAGGTGCGCGCGGTCGAACCCGGGGAAGGCGACCGAGGGGATGCGCACCAGCCGTCCCAGCGCGGCGACCGCGGCCGGGAACCCGGCGGACACGGCATCGACGACGGGCTGCTCCGCGGGGGTGATGGGCATGGCGGTAACCTTAGAAGTCCGAACGAGGAGGCTCCCCCATGGCGAAGCGGACCACGGAAGCACCCGCCGAGCCGGAGGTGCCGGTCGTCGGCAAGGGCCGAGCGACGCCGTCGCGCCGGGAGCGCGAGGCCGCCAACAGGCGGCCGATCGTCGTCACCGACCGCAAGGCCGCACGGCGCGCCTCCAAGTCCCGCGAGGCGGAGCGCCGCGAGCGCGCCCGCCTGGGCATGGCCAACGGGGAGGAGCGCTACCTGCCGGCCCGCGACCGCGGTCCGCAGCGCCGCTTCGCCCGGGACTGGGTCGACGCGCAGTGGTCGATCGGCGAGTTCCTGATCCCCGTGTTCGTGCTGTTCTTCATCGCGACGCTGCTGATCCCGGCGGCGACCTGGCTGTTCGCGCCGCTGTACGGCTTCCTCGCGCTGGTGATCGTCGACGGCCTGATCCGGGCCGCGATCATCCGCCGGCGGCTCACGGCGAGGCTGGGCGACCGGGGCAAGGTCGAGCGGGGCCTCAACCTGTACGTGCTGATGCGCTCGGCGCAGTTCCGCAGCCTGCGGGTGCCGAAGCCCCAGGTCAAGCGCGGCGCGAAGGTCGAGTAGGGCTCAGGCCCTGCCGAGGTCGGCGGCCCAGCCGGGTCCCCGGTACAGGAACGCGGTGTAGCCCTGCACCAGGTCGGCGCCGGCGGACAGGCGGGCGCGCACGTCGGCCCTCGACGTCACGCCGCCGACGCTGATCACGCACGCGCCCGCGGGCAGCGCCTCGCGCAGCAGGTGGAGGATCTCGAGCGACCGGGCCGCGACCGGCGGCCCGGACAGCCCGCCTGCCCCCATCGCCGCGACCGCCGCGGCCGGCGTGCGGAGCCCCTCCCGCCCCGTGGTCGTGTTCGTCGCGACGACCCCGCCGAGTCCGAGTCGGCCCGCGAGCAGGGCGATGTGCCGGACCGCGTCGTCGTCGTGGGCGGGGGCGATCTTCACGAGCAGCGGCGTCGAGCCGCACTCCGCGAGCACGGCGGCCAGCAGCGGCTCCAGCAGGTCGAGCTCCTGCAGGCCCCGGAGGCCCGGGGTGTTCGGCGAGGACACGTTCACCACGAGGTAGTCGGCGAGCGGGGCGAGCAGCCGGGCGCTGAACCGGTAGTCGTCGATCGCGTCCTCGACGGCCGTGACCCGGCTCTTGCCGATGTTCACGCCGAGCACCGGCAGGCCTCCGGCGCGCCGGAGGCGAGCGAGCCGCGCGGCGACGACCTCGGCGCCGTTGTTGTTGAAGCCCATCCGGTTGATCAGCGCCCGGTCGGCCGGCAGCCGGAACAGACGCGGCTTCGGGTTGCCGGGCTGCGGCTGCGCGGTCACGGTGCCGATCTCGACGTGGCCGAACCCGAGGGCCGCGAGGCCGCGCAGGCCGACCGCGTTCTTGTCGAAGCCCGCGGCGAGGCCGAAGGGGGTCGGCAGGTCGAGGCCCATCGTCGCGACCGGGCGACCGCGGCGCGTCGTCCGGCGGCGGAGGCGGTACGCGGCCCGCGGCGATGCGCCGAGCGCGCGGATCGCGAGCATCGCCGCGTGGTGCGCGGTCTCCGGCGGCAGCCGCACGAGCACGACCGAGAAGAGGGCGCGGTAGAGCCGCTCGACCGCCGTCACGGCGTGGTCAGGCTCCGGTCGCGGAGGAGGACACGTCGTCCTTCGACGCCGCCTCGACCCGCAGCAGCGTGATCGCCGCCTCGAAGTCGTCGAGCGAGGTGAAGCCCTGGTAGACGCTCGCGAAGCGGAGGTACGCGACCTCGTCGAGCTCGCGGAGCGGGGGCAGCACGGCGAGGCCGATGTCGTTCGCCTCGACCTGGCTCGCCCCGGTCGCACGGATCGCCTCCTCGACCCGCTGCGCCAGCAGCGCGAGGTCGGAGTCGGTGACCGGACGGCCCTGGCAGGCCTTCCTCACGCCGGCGACGACCTTCTCGCGGCTGAACGGCTCGAGCACGCCGCCCCGCTTGATGACCGACAGGCTCGCGGTCTCGGTGGTGGAGAAGCGGCGGTGGCAGTTCGGGCACTGCCGGCGCCTGCGGATGGCGAGGCCGTCGTCGCTCACGCGGGAGTCGACGACCCTGGTGTCCGGGTTCCGGCAGAACGGGCAGTGCATCGGGCCCCGATCCTACCCGGCGGGCTCGACGAACGACACCGGTGTGATTCGGCGCTGATCAGGCGCTGCGCTGCTCGGGCCCCGCGCCGGCCGGGAACCTCGCATCGACGGCGTCGCCGTGCGCGGGCAGCCCCTCCGCGTCGGCCAGCGCGCGGACGATCGGTCGCGCCTCCCGCAGGGCGTCCAGGTCGTAGTCGATCACCTGCTGCTGGCGGAGGAACGGCCGGACCGACAGGCCCGCGGAGAAGCGCGCGGTGCCGCCGGTCGGCAGCACATGGTTCGACCCCGCCGCGTAGTCGCCGAGGCTGACGGGCGAGCCCGGCCCGACGAACACGGCGCCCGCCTCGGTGAGGTCCGCCACCAGGGGCCACGGGTCCGCCGTCTGCACCTCGAGGTGCTCCGGCGCGTACGCGTTGCTCACCGCGACCGCGGCGGCGAGGTCGTCGACGAGCACGATGCCGGACTGCGGCGCCGTGAGCGCCACCGCGACCCGCTCGCGATGGAAGGCGGCCGCCGCGCGACGCTCGACGGCCGCGTCGACCGCCTCCGCGAGCAGGACGGAGTCGGTGACGAGGACCGCGGCCGCCAGCACGTCGTGCTCAGCCTGGCTCACCAGATCCGCCGCGACCAGGTCGGGCGACGCCCCGGCGTCCGCGATGACGAGGATCTCGGTCGGCCCCGCCTCCGAGTCGATGCCGACCAGCCCCGCGACCGCGCGCTTGGCCGCAGCGACGAAGACGTTCCCCGGCCCCGTGACCACGTCGACCGGATCCAGGCCGATCCCGGGGACGCCGTGGGCGAAGGCGCCGATCGCGCCGGACCCGCCCATCACGTACACCTCGTGCACGCCGAGCAGGCCGGCGGCGCCGAGGATCACGGGGTGCGCACGGCCGCCGTGGTCGCGCTGCGCCGGCGTCGCGAGCGCGATCGCGCGGACGCCGGCGACCTGCGCCGGGACGACGTTCATGACGACGCTGGAGGGGTAGACCGCCCGGCCGCCGGGCACGTACAGCCCGACGCGGCGGACGGGCATCCAGCGCTGCAGCACCCGCGCGCCGTCGCCGAGGCGCGTGGTCACCGGCTGGGACAGCTGCGCGGCGCTCGCCGCCCTGACGCGCTCGATCGCGATCTCGAGCGCGCGCCGGATGTCGGCCGGCAGCGCCTGCTCGGCCTCGACCACCTGCTCGACCGGCACGCGGACCGCGGGCGGCCGTCCGCCGTCGAACCGGTCCGCCTGGTCCAGCAGCGCCTGCTCGCCGCGCAGCCGGACGTCGTCGATCAGCGCGTGGACGTCCGCTTGCACGGCCCCGGGATCCTGCTCGGGTCGGGGCAGCGCCGCCCGGATCGTCGCGGCGTCCAGGGCGCTCCCCCGCAGGTCGATGGTCCGCAGCACGGTCGTCGAGCCTATCCGGGGCCTAGATGCAGGCGGCCCCGAGCAGGCTCTTCAGCTCGCCGTAGAGGTCCGCCGTGATCTCGACGGGGAACGGGATCTCGAAGACGCGCGCGGTGCCGCCCCTCGTGAGCCGCAGCCGCACCTCCGTGTCGCCGGAATGACGGATCAGCACGTCGGACAGCGAGGTCACCGTCGCGGTGGTCGCGCGGACGTCCGGAAGCGTGATCGTGAGCGGCCCGCCGCCTCCGCTCGATCCGAGGTCGGGCGAGAAGACGCTGTTCGCGTGGATGTTCATGCCGTCGTCGCGGGCGGACACCCGGCCGCGGACGACGACCACGCTGTCGGCGACGAGCGCGGGCGCGAACTCCTGGTAGGCCTTGCCGAGGAACATCACGCTGACCGTGCCGCCGAAGTCCTCGATCTGCACGATGCCGTACTGGTTGCCGGAGTTGCGGGCGACGCGGTGCTGCACCTCCGTCACGAGCCCGGCGAGCGTCACCTGCTCCCCGTCCGGCGGCGTCTCGAGCGCGAGCAGGTCGCCGATGGAGGTGGAGGCGTGCTTCGCGAGGTGCGCCTCCAGCCCGGCGAGCGGATGGTCGGAGACGTAGAGGCCGAGCATCTCCCGCTCGAACGCCAGCTTCTCCTTCTTGCCCCACTCGGGTCGGTCCGGCACGTGGTCCGGGTCCTCCTCGAACTCGAACATGCCGCCGAACAGGTCGACCTGCCCGTTGGCCTCGTTGCGCTTGATCGAGACCGCGGCGTCGACCGAGTCCTCGTGGATCTCGAGCAGCGAGCGCCGCGTGGCGCCGAGCGAGTCGAAGGCGCCCGCCTTGATCAGCGACTCCACGGTGCGCTTGTTCGCGACGACGAGCGGCACCTTGCGCAGGAAGTCGTGGAACGAGGTGAAGCGGCCCTTCTCCTCGCGCGCCCGGATGATCTGCTCGACGACGTTGGCGCCGACGTTC
Source organism: uncultured Amnibacterium sp. (assembly GCF_964245895.1). Classification (GTDB taxonomy): domain Bacteria; phylum Actinomycetota; class Actinomycetes; order Actinomycetales; family Microbacteriaceae; genus Amnibacterium. Next base: position 5,520 of record NZ_CAXTOQ010000119.1, on the reverse strand, counting down.
CGGATCGCGCCCATGCCGAACCGGATGTCCTCGCCGACGGCGGCGAAGAAGCCGATCGACTCGTTGACGTCGGGCGGCAGCACCCGGATCCGCATCCGGCGGCACTCGTTCAGGTAGACCGCGAGCTTGTCGCGGGCGTCGCCCACGGAGGTGAGCAGCGCGGCCATGTACTCGGCCGGGAAGTGCGCCTTCAGGTAGGCGGTCCAGTAGGACAGCACGCCGTACGCGGCGGAATGCGCCTTGTTGAAAGCGTAGTCGGAGAACGGCAGCAGGATGTCCCACAGGGTGTCGACCGCGGCGTCGGAGTAGCCGCGCTCGTTCATGCCGGACTTGAAGCCGGCGAACTGCTTGTCGAGCTCGGACTTCTTCTTCTTGCCCATCGCCCTGCGGAGGATGTCGGCCTGACCCAGGCTGAAGCCGGCGAGCTTCTGCGCGATCGCCATGACCTGCTCCTGGTAGACGATCAGGCCGTAGGTCTGGCCGAGCACGTCCGCGAGCGGCTCCGCCAGCTCGGGATGGATCGGCACGATCTCCTGCAGGGCGTTCTTCCGCAGCGCGTAGTTCGTGTGGGAGTTCGCGCCCATCGGACCCGGCCGGTACAGCGCGCCGACCGCGGAGATGTCCTCGAAGTTGTCGGGCTTCATCAGGCGCAGCAGCGCCCGCATCGGCCCGCCGTCGAACTGGAACACGCCGAGGGTGTCGCCGGCGGCGAGCAGCGAGTAGGTGCCCTCGTCGGTGAGCTCCAGGTCCTCGAGGACCGGCCGGTGACCGCGGTTCGCCTTGATGTTGTCGAGGGCGTCCTCGATGATCGTGAGGTTCCTGAGGCCCAGGAAGTCCATCTTGATCAGGCCGAGCGACTCGCACGCCGGGTAGTCGAACTGGGTGACGATCTGGCCGTCCTGCTCGCGACGCTGGATCGGGATCACGTCCGTGAGCGGGACGCTCGACATGATCACGCCGCACGCGTGGACGCCCCACTGGCGCTTCAGGCCCTCGAGGCCGAGGGCGGTGTCGAAGACGGTCCTCGCCTCCGGGTCCATCTCGATCACGGCCCGGATGTCGCCGGCCTCCTTGTACCGCTTGTCCGAGGAGTCGAAGATGCCGGACAGCGAGATGTCCTTGCCCATGATCGCGGGCGGCATCGCCTTGGTGAGCTTCTCCCCCATGCCGAACGGGAACCCGAGCACGCGGCCGGAGTCCTTCAGGGCCTGCTTCGCCTTGATCGTGCCGTAGGTGACGATCTGGCTGACGCGGTCGTCGCCGTACTTGTCCGTGACGTAGCGGAGCACCTCGTCCCGGCGGCGCTCGTCGAAGTCCACGTCGAAGTCGGGCATGGAGACCCGGTCGGGGTTCAGGAACCGCTCGAAGATCAGCCCGTGCACCAGCGGGTCGAGGTCGGTGATCCGCATCGCGTACGCGGCCATCGAGCCGGCGCCCGAGCCGCGGCCGGGGCCGACGCGGATGCCGTGGTTCTTCGACCAGTTGATGAAGTCGGCGACGACCAGGAAGTACCCGGGGAAGCCCATCTGGAGGATGACGGACTTCTCGTACTCGGCCTGCTTGCGCACCGCGTCCGGCACGCCCGCGGGGTAGCGGACCTCGAGGCCGCGGTCGACCTCCTTGACGAACCAGGAGTCCTCGGTCTCCCCCTCCGGCACCGGGAACCGGGGCATGTAGTTCGCGTTCGTGTCGAACTCGATCTCGCAGCGCTCCGCGATGACCAGGGTGTTGTCGCAGGCCTCGGGCAGGTCGCGGAAGATCTGCCGCATCTCCGCTGCGCTCTTCAGGTAGTACTCGTCGCCGTCGAACTTGAACCGGTTCGGGTCGTCGAGCGTGGAGCCGGACTGCACGCACAGCAGCGCCGCGTGGCTGGTCGCGTCCTCGGCGTGCGTGTAGTGCAGGTCGTTCGTCGCGACCAGCGGCAGCGACAGCTCCTTCGCGAGCCGCAGCAGGTCCTGCTGCACCCGCCGCTCGACGCTGATGCCGTGGTCCATGACCTCGACGAAGAAGTTCTCCGCACCGAAGATGTCCCGGAACTCCGCCGCGGCCGCGACGGCCTCGTCCCACTGGCCGAGCCGGAGGCGCGTCTGCACCTCCCCGCCGGGGCAGCCGGTCGTGGCGATCAGGCCCTCGTGGTGCTCGTGCAGCAGCTCCCGGTCCATGCGGGGCTTGAAGTAGTACCCCTCGATCGACGCGCGCGACGACAGCTTGAACAGGTTGTGCAGGCCCTGCGTGCTCTGCGCGAGCAGCGTCATGTGCGTGTAGGCGCCGGAGCCGGAGACGTCGTCGCCGCCGCCGTCGCCCCAGCGGATGCGGGTCTTGTCCGACCGGTGCGTGCCGGGGGTGAGGTACGCCTCGGTGCCGATGATCGCCTTCACGCCGTGCGCCTGGGACTGCTTCCAGAAGTCGAACGCGCCGAACGTGTTGCCGTGGTCGGTGATCGCGATGGCGGGCATGCCCTGCTTCGCGGCCTCGCCGAGCATGTCGCCGAGGCGCGCGGCGCCGTCCAGCATCGAGTACTCGGAGTGCACGTGCAGGTGAACGAAGCTGTCGTTGGCGCCCATCGTGGGAGGACGCTAGCGGCTGCCACGGACAGTGGCAGAGTCCCCTGGTCGGATCGCGTTTCGGGCCCGACGACGACCCGCGGCTCACGTGGATCCGCATCTCGTGCGCGGTTCCGCAGGAACTTCCCGACACGCCGGGCGCCACGCGCGGATCGCCGGCGTGTCGAACGGTTTCTGCGGAACGGCGAACGGGTTCAGCGGAGTCCGCCGGAACCCCTCGACGATCGCTGATCCCGGCGGCAACTCGTCGATCAGCAGGTCGAACCCCGCGCAGTCGAACCACGGGAACGTCCGCAGCATCTCCTCCGGAGACCTGCGCACCCACCGCTCGTCCATCGACATGCCGGCGAAGGCGTCGACCACCGGGTCGCCCGCAAGCTCCTCCGCGTGCCGGTGCAGCGACACGTCGGTCTGCACGACGGGCAGGCCGGCACGGCTCCCGAGCAGGGCGGCGACGGTCGACTCGCCTGCGCCGCTTCCGCCGCCGATCCAGCAGACGTCATCGTCACCGAGCCGAGCCGCCGCTACTCGGCGAGCAGGTCGAGGGCGTGCCGCAGGTCCGGCGGCAGCGGGCTCTCGAACGCGACCTGCTCCCCCGTCGCCGGGTGCTCGAAGCCGAGCCGCGCCGCGTGCAGCCACTGCCGATCGACGCCGAGCCGCTCGGCCAGCACCGGGTCGGCCCCGTACATCGTGTCGCCGACCAGCGGGTGCCGGAGGTGCGCGAGGTGCACCCGGATCTGGTGGGTGCGGCCGGTCTCCAGGTGGACCTCGAGCAGCGTCGCCGCCCGGAACGCCTCCAGGGTGTCGTAGTGGGTCACGGACGGCCGCCCGTCGCTGACCACCGCGAACCGGTAGTCGGCCTTCGGGTGCCTGCCGAGGGGCGCGTCGATCGTGCCGGAGGTCGGGTCCGGGTGCCCCTGCGCGAGCGCGAGGTAGACCTTGTCGACCGTCCGCTCCTTGAACGCCCGCTTCAGCGCCGTGTAGGCGGTCTCGCTCTTCGCGACGACCATCAGCCCGCTGGTGCCGGCGTCGAGGCGGTGCACGACGCCGGCCCGCTCGGCGGCGCCGGAGGTGCTGACCCGCACGCCCGCCGCCGCGAGCCCGCCGACCACGGTCGGCCCGGTCCAGCCGGGCGACGGGTGGGCGGCGACGCCGGCCGGCTTGTCGACGACGATCAGGTCGTCGTCCTCGAACACCACGTCCAGCCCGGGCACGGCGATCGCCTCGACGGCGGTCTCGCGCTCCTCCTCCCAGGTCACGGAGAGGAGGGCGCCCGCCGGCAGCCGGTCGGAGCGACCGGCTGCCCGGAAGTCGAGCTCGACGCCGCCGGCGTCCGCGATCGCCGCCGCGCGGGTGCGGGACAGGCCGAGCAGCTTGGCGAGCCCGGCGTCGACCCGCTCCCCCGCGAGCCCGTCCGGGACCGGCAGCAGACGCTGCGGCACGGTCAGTCCGCCGCCTTCGCCGGCCGCGTGCTGCCGTCGATGCCGCGGCCGAGCAGCGTGAGCAGCACGAACAGGCACATGGAGGTGACGATGGCGGTGTCCGCGACGTTGAAGATCGCGGGCAGCATCCACGGCACGAGGATGAAGTCGACGACGTGACCGACGCCGAACCCGGGCGGCCTGGTCAGGCGGTCGGTGAGGTTGCCGAGCGTGCCGCCGAGCAGCAGGCCGAACAGCGCGCCCCACGCCCAGGAGCGGATGCGGCGCGCGAACCAGACGAGGAACACGACCACCGCGACGGCGATGATCGAGAAGATCCAGGTCGAGCCCGTGGCCAGCGAGAACGCGGCTCCCGGGTTCGCGACCCGCTGGAAGACCAGCGCGTCGCCGAGCACGTGCACCGGCACCCCCGCCGGCAGGTTCGCGATCGCCCAGGCCTTCGCCAGCTGGTCGGCCGCCGCGACGACCGCGGCCACGCCGATCAGCAGCGCGAGCACGCCGCGGCGCACGCGGCCGGACGCGGAACGGGGCGCTGCCGTCTCCGGCAGCGCCCCGTCAGCTCCGCTGGTGTCAGTTGCCACCGAACGCCTGGAACCCCGACGGCGTGGGGACGCCGACGTTGCCGTAGGCCCCCGCCGTCACGACGTTGGACGAGTCGAGCTCGCGCAGCAGGCCCTCGATGTGGCCCTTCAGCTTCTGGCGGTACTCCCGCTCGAAGGTCCGCAGCTCGTCGATGCGGTGCTCGAGCAGCGCGCGGTCCTGCTCCAGCGACGACAGCTGCGCGCGCTGCTTCGACTCGGCGTCGGCGACGACGCGCGCGGCGGTCGCGTGCCCTTCGGCGATCAGCGCGTCGCGCTTCTCGACGCCCTCGCGGACGTGCTCCTCGTGCAGGCGGCGCGCGAGCTGCAGCAGGTTGTTGGTGTTCGACGGGTCGATCGCCCCCGCGTCGACCTGCGCCGTCGGGTAGCTGAGCTGCTGGATCGGGGCCTGCGACGGCTGCTCGCCGGTCTGCGGCACGGAGGAGCGCTGCAGCTCGGCGATGCGCGACTCGCTCGCGATCAGCCGCTGGCGGAGGTCCTCGTTCTCCTGGCCGAGCCGGCGCAGCTCGACGACGACCTCGTCGAGGAAGTCGTCGACCTCGTCCTGGTCGTATCCCTCGCGGAACTTCGTCGGTTGGAATCGCTTGTTGACGACGTCTTCGGGCGTGAGGGCCATGGTCCCACCTTCATGGTTCTCTGCGGGCTGGAATGCAGTGTCGGCAAGGGTAGCGCCAACGGCGCGTGCGGCACCCCGAATCCGGGGGGCGTGCCTCCTCGCGCGTGTCGCGAGCGGCCCTCTCGAGGTGCGCGCCGGGCACCGGTCCGGCGCCGCCGTCAGGTGTTCTGCAGCGCGATGGCGACGTACATCAGCACGATGACGGCGAACATCACGATCGTGAAACCGAAGTCCAGGGCGAACGAGCCGATCCGCAGCGGGGGCAGCACGCGGCGGACCGCCTTGATGGGCGGATCGGT
>NZ_CAXTOQ010000118.1:0-10927 GCF_964245895.1 uncultured Amnibacterium sp. | reverse complement strand
CGGCACCGTCGACCAGGACTCGTTCACCCACGGCACCTCGGCGCAGCGGCGGCAGTGGTTCACGACCGGCTACGAGACCGGCGACCCCGCGCGCTGCGACACGTTCGCCGCGAAGGACCTGGGCTGATCCGGTCCCGCGGAGGCGCGGTGCTGGACCGGCACCGGGGCGCGACTCCGCGCCGAACGCGAGGGCGAGGCGGTTGTCTCGAGACCCGTCGCCGCGACGGTGGCCGCCGGCACGACGTGCGGAGGTCTCGACCGTCGCACGTGCGGCGCTGGGGTCGCCCTGCGACGGGAGCGCTTCCGGCCTGAGCGGGGCGCTTCCGGCCCGGTGCCCGGTGCCCGGTGCGCGCGGCGCGCGGGGCACCCCCTCCGCTGGTGCCCCCCGAGCAGGGGTGTCCTGGCGTGGCGCGCCGGGGATACCGCTGCCCGCGACCGGATGATTGCACCCACATCGGGGGCGTCGGTCGACGCCGCACCTCCGTGAGCGCCCGGCGGAGCCGGGTCCACGTGCGACCGCGGCGGAGCCGGCAGGGTCGGACCGGGCCGCATGAGGAGATCCGTGCGACGCATCGAGTGGCGCAGCACCGCCGCCGCCCTCGCGGTGCCCATCGGCCTGGTGGGCATCATCATGCTGCTCGTCGTGCCGATCCCGGCCTGGCTGCTCGACGTGCTGATCACCGTCAACATCCTGTTCGCGCTCGTCATCCTGCTGACGACGATGTTCGCGAAGCGCCCGCTCGACTTCTCCGTCTTCCCGTCGCTGCTGCTGATCGCCACGCTGTTCCGCCTCGGCCTGAACGTCGCCTCCACCCGCCTCGTGCTGGGGGAGGGGGAGGCCGGCGCGGTCATCCACGCGTTCGGCTCCGTGGCCGTCGGCGGCTCCATGGTCATCGGCGCGGTCGTCTTCGTGATCCTCGTGGTCATCCAGTTCGTCGTGGTCACGAAGGGCGCCGAGCGCGTCGCCGAGGTCGGCGCGCGCTTCACCCTCGACGCGATGCCCGGCAAGCAGATGGCGATCGACGCCGACCTGAACTCCGGGCTCATCACCGAGGACGAGGCCCGCCGCCGCCGCAAGGAGGTCAGCGCCGAAGCCGACTTCTACGGCGCGATGGACGGTGCGTCGAAGTTCGTCAAGGGCGACGCGATCGCGGGCATCGTGATCGTGCTCGTCAACATCCTCGGCGGCATCATCATGGGCGTCGTCATCCACGGGATGCAGATCGGCGACGCGGTCAACACGTACACGCTGCTGACGATCGGCGACGGCCTCACCGCGCAGATCCCGGCGCTGCTCATGGCGGTCTCCACCGGCATGATCGTGACCCGCTCGAACTCCGACACGCGGCTCGGCGAGGACGCCGGCGCCCAGCTGACGCAGTCGCGGCTCGCGCTGATGATCGCGGGCGTCGCCGCCTGCCTGCTCGCCCTCATCCCCGGCATGCCGAAGATCCCGTTCCTCCTCGTCGGCGGCATCCTGATCTTCGTCTCCTTCCGCCTGCGCCGGGCCGAGCAGGCCAAGGAGAAGGACGCCGCGCTGGCCGAGGCCGCCGCGCACCAGCCCTCCGCGACGGACACGCCGGAGGAGCTGATGGAGCAGATGCGGGTGCACGCGCTCGAGGTGCAGCTGGCGCCCGACCTCGTCGACCTCGTGTCCGGGGTGAGCGACGACCTGCTGGCGCGGGTGAAGGCGCTGCGCCGCCGCATCGCGATGGAGTACGGCGTCGTCGTGCCGCCCGTCCGCACCCGCGACAGCGTCGACCTGCCGCCGTCGACCTACGTGGTCCGCGTCGCGGGCGTGGAGATGGGGCGGGGCATCGCGCCGGCGGGCAAGGTGCTCGCGCTCGGCGAGATGCTCGACGCGCTGCCGGGCACGCCGACCGTCGAGCCGGTCTTCCAGCTCGCCGGCAAGTGGATCCCCGCGGAGCTGCGGCACGCGGCCGAGACGACCGGCGCCAGCGTCATCGACCGGGGCTCCGTGCTCGTCACCCACCTCTCCTCCGTCATCACCGACAACGCCGGCCGCCTGCTGTCCCGCGAGGACGTGCGGGTGCTGACCGAGGGGATCAAGCGCATCAGCCCCGCTGTGGTGGAGGAGCTGATCCCGAACCTGATGACGCTGGCGGAGGTGCACCGGGTGCTGCAGGGCCTGCTGGCGGAGCGGGTGCCGATCAACGACCTCTCGCGCATCTACGAGGCGCTGACGCTGCGCGCGAAGGTGTCGACGGACCCGGAGGGCCTCATCGAGGCCGCGCGTGCGGCCCTCGGCCCGGTGCTCGTCTCCGCGCACCTCGACGAGCGCACGCTGCGCGTCGTGATGATCGACCCGCATCTGGAGCAGTCGATGCTCGAGAACCTGCGGCCGTCCGAGGCGGGCACCCAGATCCTGCTCACCCCGGACCGCATCGGGCAGATCGTCGAGTCGTTGCGCGGCGCCGTCGACGCAGCGGAGGTGCGGGGATGGTCGCCGGTGCTGGTCTGCGCCCCCGCGCTGCGCCCGGCGGTCCGCCGCCTCGTCGCGCCGCAGACGAACGGGCTGCCGGTGCTGTCGTACCAGGAGGTGACGTCGGCCGACGTCATCATCGAGACCGTTGGAGTGGTTCGTGCCCTCGATACGATTTCGGCTTGAGAAGCCGACCCTGAACGGCCTCGCCGCCAGGGTCGCCGAGCAGTACGGGCCGGACGCCCGCATCCTCGACACCGAGGAGTCGATCGTCGGCGGCATCGCCGGCATCTTCGGCCGCCGGGTCATCGACGTCACGGTCGAGCTGCCCGACCGGGCCGCGCCCGACGGCGCCCACGAGTTCTCCATGCGCACGCGCGTCGGGCTGGCCGCGCTGCTCGACGACGCGGACGCGATGGACCTCGGCCCCGCGCACGCGCTCGGCGACGACCCGTGGGCCGGGCCAGCGCCCGCAGCCGCGGCGGTCTCCACGCAGGGCGGCGACTTCGCCTCCGTACTCGACGCGCTGCGCATCGACGTCGAGCCCGCGGGGGAGGCGGGCGGCGGCACCCCCGCCCGCCCGCTGCGCCGCGAGCCTCCCGCGACGCCGACCGTGTTCACCGCGGTGCCGACGAGCCCGCGCCCGTTCGCGACGCTGCAGCCGGCCCGACCGGCGCCGCAGCCGATGCGGGCCGTGCCCCGCGCCGCCGCAGTCAAGGCGCTCGAGAGCGCGCCGCGACCCGCCGTCGCGCCCCGCCCCTCCAGCGCACCGCCGACGCCGCAGGGCCCGCTGACGCCGCAGGAGATCGCCGCCGCGCAGCAGCACGTGTGGGCGACGCCGGAGCCGCGCTCGCGGATGGGCATGACGACCCCGGGGGCGCCGCCGCCGCGCCGGGACCGGCCGGGCGACCTGCTGCTGCTCGTCGGCGTCGGCGACGACGCCCTGCGGGTCGCGAAGGCGCTGCGGCACCGGATGCAGAAGGGCTACCTCTGCGACGGCGGGGCCCTCGAGGGCAACACCCGCCGCCGGGTCGACGACCGCCGGGGCGCCGTCGCCGCCCGCGCCTACGGCGTCCGCAGCGACCAGCCCGTGATCGTCGCCTACGGCGTCGGTCGCGGCGCCGTGCCCGACGACGAGCTGGGCGGCCTGTTCTCGATCGACAGCGACCAGGCGTGGCTCGTGATCGACGCCGAGCGCGACCCGGAGGAGACCCTCGAGTGGACCGGCCGCCTGCGCGGCCACCTCCAGGTCGACGCGGTCGCCAGCCTCCGCGCGCCTCGGGACGGCCGCCCCGAGGCCGTCGAGGTGATCGGCCTCCCCGAGGCCTGGCGGGAGCTCGCCGGCTGACCGATTCCGTTTTGAAGGAACTTCTGCGCGAACCGCGGCGAAGTTCCTTCAAAACGGAAGCGCGGCCCTCGTAGGGTGGGCGGGTGCTGGTGCTCACGCGGAAGAAGGGTGAGCGCGTGATGATCGGTGACGACATCGTCATCACCGTCATCGACGTCCGGGGCGACGGGGTGCGCATCGGCTTCGACGCCCCCCGGGGCGTCAGCATCCAGCGCGCCGAGGTCGTCGCCGCGGTCGAGGAGGCCAACGCCGGCGCCGCCGCGTCCGCCGCCAAGGGCCCCGATCTGCTGCTCGGCCTGCTGACGAAGGCCCGCAGGCAGGACGCGCCGGCCGCATCGGAGGAGGCGACCGCGCCGGTCCGGGAGGCGGACGCCGCGCCGGCCGCCCCGCGGGCGGCCCGCGCCACGCTGCCCGCCGGCCTGCCGAAGCCGACGCCGCCGAAGCCCCGCGCCTAGCGCCGCCGACGGTCGGTTCGACGCGCTGTCCCCGATCCGACGGGATGCGCCGCCGAGCGAGGAGCGGCGCGTCGATCCAGCGGTCGAGGTCGCCGCGCCGGAGGTCACGCGGGCAGCGGTCCGCCGCGCTCGTCGATCAGCTGCAGCAGCCGCCGCACCACGCGGTCGCCGCTCGCCCGGATGCCGTCGTGCTCCCACTCGTTCGTGACCCACGTCTGCACGTTCCCGACCGCCGCCGCGGTCTCCAGCTGCAGCCCGGCGTCGACGTAGAGGTCGTCGTGGTAGACGACCGCAGCCACCGGCACCTCGTTCGCGGCAAGCCGCGCGTGGGCGTACAGGGGCTCCCACTCGGTCCGCATCGCGAGCACGTCCGCCGCCGCGGCGAACGGCCGCAGCAGCCGGATCTCGTCGAACATCCAGCGGAACATCGCCTCGCCCGTGAACCGCAGGGGCCGCGCGCCGGTCGCGAACTCCGGATGCCGAGCGTGCTCGGCGTCCGCCGCCCAGGCGGTCGCGCCCGACTGCGGGTCCCCGTAGATCGGCTCCTGCAGCACCGCCCACAGCGGGCCGTCGGCGAACCCGGTGTCCGCCTGCACCTCGGCGAGGAAGGTGTCCGAGAGCCCGCCGCCGGAGCCGGTGAGCGCCTCGTCGAGCAGCCAGTGCACGCGCTCGAAGCCGTGCCCCATGCCGAACCCGTTGCCGAGGAGCTGCAGCCGCCGCACGCCGAACCGATCGCCGTCGGGCAGGCGCACGTCCTCCGCGTCGAGCAGGTCCGCGACCCGGCCCGCGATCGCGACGTCCCCCGGGTACCGGCGCTCGAACTCCCGGTTCTTCGCGAGCGCCCGCGGGTAGGTGCGCCGGTACACCTCCGCCGCGGAGGGGTGCAGGCCGGCCAGGCCGCCGGTCACGAGGCACGCGGTCAGCGCCTCCGGGGCGATCGACAGGTACGTCATCGTCAGCCAGCCGCCGTAGCTCTGCCCGATCGTCGCCCAGCGGCGGCCGCCGAAGTCGGTCGCCCGCAGGTGCTCGGCGTCGCGGACGATCGAGTCGGCACGGAAGCGGCCGAGGAACGCCGCCCCCGCCTCCCCGGTGCCGAAGGCGCGCATCCGCGCCCCGTCGACGCGGCTGCTGCGCCCGGTGCCGCGCTGGTCGAGCAGCACGAGGCGGTAGCGCTCCAGCAGCGCGCCGAGCCAGCCGGAGGCGTCGTCCGGTCGGGGCCCCTTCCCGCCGGGGCCGCCCTGCAGGAACAGCATCAGCGGGAGGTCCTCGTGCCGGCGGTGGGCCGAGACGACCTCCCGCGCGAACACCGTGATCGACTCCGCGCCCGGCGAGGCCCAGTCCAGCGGCACCTCGACCTCGTGGTCCCGCACGTGCAGGCCGGGCATCGTGTACTCCGCGGTGATCACCCCGACATCCTCCGCCGTCCCGCGGCGGCCGCGCCTGTGCGCCGGTCCTCCTGGAGGCACGCGAAGTGCGGCAGGGTGGCGACGTGAGCGCGGTCGCCGGCATCGGAGCACGGGGCGCGCTCGGCGTCGTCGGGGTGCTGGTCGTCGTCGAGTTCGCCTCGGGCGTCCTGCAGGGCTACTACGTCCCGCAGCTGACCGACATCGCGCGAGCGCTCGGCATCCGCGACGCGGACGTGAACTGGCTGGAGGGGGGTCAGCTCGCGATCGCCGTCGTCGCCGTGCCGATCCTGGCCAAGCTCGGCGACCTCGTCGGCCACCGCCGCATGCTGCTCGCCTCGCTCGCGGTGACGGCGGTCGCGAGCCTGGGTCTCGCCGCGACCACCCGCTCGTTCCCGCTGTTCCTGCTGCTGTGGGCGCTGCAGGGCGTGTACACGGCCTGGCTGCCCCTCGAGGTGGCGCTGATCGCCCACCGGGCCCGCACCCGCCCGGACCCGCAGGCGACCACCCGCGCCGGTGCGGGCGTCGTCGTCGCGGCGCTGGAGGCGGGCGCGATCGCGGGCGCGCTGGCCGGCGGCTCCGCGCAGGCCCTGCTGGGCTCCCTGCCCGCCGCGCTCCTGGTGCCCGGCGTGCTCGTCGGGATCGCGTTCCTCGCGGTGCTCCTGGGGGTGCGGGAGTCCGGCGAGCGGGCGGAGGGGCGCCTCGACACCCGCGGCGCCGTCCTGCTCGGGCTGGCGCTCGCGGTCCTGACCGGCGCGCTCAGCCTGCTGCGCCTCCAGCCGGGCACGGTGCTCGGCTGGGTGGTCCTCGTGCTGGGGCTGGCGGTCCTCGCCGTGTTCGTGCTCGCCGAGCGGCGCACGGCGGATCCGCTGATCGACATGCGCGTCCTCGCCCGCCCGGCGGTCTGGCCGATCCAGCTCGCCGCCCTGCTGCTCGGCGTCAGCGTGCTCGGCGCGCAGGGGCCGCTGTCGACGTTCGTCCGCACCGACCCGGCGCAGGTCGGCTACGGCCTCGGACTCAGCAGCGCGACGCTGTCCATCGTCATCGGGGCATACGTCCTCGCGCTGCTCGTCGGCGCGCTGCTGCTCGGCCCGGTCTCCCGCCGCGCGGGCACCCGCGCGACGTTGATGGCGGGCTCGGCGGTCGTGGCCGCCGGCTACCTGGCCCTCATCCCGTTCCACGGCTCGCTCGGCGAGGTGCTCGGCGCGATGGCCGTCGCGGGGCTCGGCTCCGGCACCCTGGTCGCCGCCCTGCCGGCCGCGGCCGCCGCCGTCGCGCCGCCCGGCCGGACCGCCGTCGCGACAGGGCTCACCAACACCGGCAAGTCGCTGGGCGGCGCGTTCGCGTCGTGCGGGTTCGCGATCGCGCTCGCAGCGGGCGCGCCGGCCGGCGGCACCGCGGGCAGCTACGCCGGCTACCTGACGGTCTGGGCCGTCTGCGGCGGCACGGCGCTCGTCGGCGCCGTCGCGCTCGCGGTCGTGCCCGCGGCGGCGTTCCCGCGCAGGGCGACCGCATGAGCCCCGCCGAGCGGCTCGCCGAGCTGATCCGCATCCCCACGATCTCCGAGGAGGGGGTGCGGGACGAGGCGGCCTTCGAGACGTTCCGGCGGCGCCTCGCCGAGCTGTACCCGCTCCTGCACGAGCAGCTCGAGCGGGAGGTGGTCGCCGGCGGGACGCTGCACCTCCGCTGGGCCGGAGGCGCAGGGCCGGTCGGGCGCCCGACGGCCGAGCCGTCGGGGATCGTCCTGCTGGCGCACTACGACGTCGTGCCCGTGACGGACCAGCGATGGCGCCGCGACCCGTTCTCCGGCGCGATCGAGGACGGCGTCGTGCACGGCCGCGGGGCGCTCGACGACAAGGGCCCGCTCGTCGCGGTGCTGGAGGCGGTCGAGGGCCTGCTGGCGGAGGGGTTCGCGCCGGCCGGCGACGTGCACCTCGTGCTCGGTCACGACGAGGAGGTCCTGGGCACCGGCGCCCGCGCGGTGGCCGGGCTGCTGCGCGACCGCGGCGTCCGTCCGTTGCTCGTGCTCGACGAGGGCGGCGCGGTCGTGGAGGGGATGGTGCCCGGCGTCCGCGGGCCGCTGGCGATGATCGGCCTGACGGAGAAGGGCGTCGCGACGATCCGGCTCGCCGTGCGGTCCGCAGGCGGTCACGCCTCCGTCCCGCCGAGGCGCCAGGCGACCGTGCGCCTGGCCCGCGCCCTGACCCGCATCGAGCGCCACCCGTTCCCCGCGCGCACCAGCCCGGCCGTCACGGCGATGGCCGCCGCGCTCGCGCCGCGCCTCCCGCGCGCCGTCGCCGCGCTGCTGGCCGCTCGCCCGGCGGCGCCCGCGCTCGGCCCGCTGCTCGGCCTGCTCGGCGGCGTGCCGGCGGCGCTCGCGCGCACGACGGTCGCGGTCACCCGGCTGCGCGCGGGCACCGCGGCGAACGTACTGGCGGCGGAGGCGACCGCGGACCTGAACGTGCGGATCGCGCCAGGCGGCACCGTCGCGGGCGTCGCCGCGCGCCTCCGGCGTGTCGTGCGCGACCCTGAGGTACGGATCGAGGTGCTGGCGGGCGACGACCCGCCGCCCCTGACCCGGTCGAGCGGCCCGGCCTGGGACCGCGTCGTGGCCGCGGTGCGTGTCGCCCATCCGGCGGCGCTCGCGGTGCCCTACGTGATGGTGCAGGCGAGCGACGCGCGCCACTTCACCGGCCTGGGCGCGGACGTCTACCGCTTCATGCCGTTCGCGATCACCGCGCAGCAGCTGGGGGCGATCCACGGCCCCGACGAGCAGGTCCCGATCGCCTCGCTGGAGGCCGCGATCGCCTTCCATCGGGCCCTGCTCACCGTCTCCTGACGCGCCGGGGAGCGCGTGTCCCCCGCATTGGGGCGCCCCGCTATGGGGATTCCACCCGCTAGAGGCCCTTTCCTAACCTGATGCAGCCGGAGACCGCGGGGTACCCGGTGACAGGAGCGGACATGTCGATCACCACGCCCAGCGGCGCGAACGTGTTCGGTGCGCCCTTCGTCGAGATCCTCGAGTACCCGATCGAGCGCGAGGCCGCCCTCAGCGTCTCCGCGACCCTCTGTCGTCGTCACCACCTGCTGCCCATCGGCCGCGACGGCGGCACGCTGATCGTGGCGATGGAGGACCCGAACGACATCCTCGCGCTCGACGACGTCTCCGCCGCGACCCGCATGCGCATCCGCCCGGTGCTCGCGGACAAGAAGGACCTCGCCACCGCGATCGACCGGTACCACCGCGCCGACGACGAGCTGAGCGACCTGCAGCACGAGCTGTCCGAGCAGGGACGCGCCGGCGAGGAGTCCGCCGTCGTCGAGGACGACGAGGCGCCGATCGTCCGCTTCGTCAACCTGCTCATCTCCCAGGCCATCCAGGACCGCGCCTCCGACATCCACATCGAGCCGGGCGAGCTGGAGCTGCGGGTCCGCTACCGCATCGACGGCGTGCTGAAGGAGGTGCAGTCGGCGCCGACCTCCATCCAGGCCGGCGTCATCTCGCGCCTGAAGGTGATGGCGGAGCTCGACATCGCCGAGCGCCGCAAGCCGCAGGACGGCCGCATCGCGGTCCTGCACCAGGGCCACAAGATCGACCTCCGCGTCGCGACCCTGCCGACCGTGTACGGCGAGAAGGTCGTCATGCGGATCCTCGACAACTCGGGGACGGCGCGGAACGTCGCCGACCTCGGGATGTCCGGCCGCAACCTCACCGCGTTCCGGGGCGGCTACACCCGCCCGAACGGCATGGTGCTGGTCACCGGCCCGACCGGGTCCGGCAAGTCGACCACGCTCTACACCGCCCTGCAGGACGTGTCGAAGCCGACCGTCAACGTGATCACCGTCGAGGACCCGGTGGAGTACCGGATCGGCGGCGTGAACCAGGTGCAGGTGAACCCGAAGGCGGGCCTGACGTTCGCCTCCGCGCTGCGCAGCATCCTGCGGAGCGACCCCGACATCGTCCTGATCGGTGAGATCCGCGACCACGAGACCGCGCAGATCGCGGTCGAGGCCGCGCTCACCGGCCACCTCGTGCTCTCCACGCTGCACACCAACGACGCGCCCTCCGCCATCACCCGGCTGGTCGAGATGGGGATCGAGCCGTACCTGGTCGGCTCGGCGCTTTGCTCGGTCGTCGCGCAGCGCCTCGCCCGCCGCCTCTGCGACAAGTGCAAGCGCCCGGCGAACTACACCGAGGAGACGCTGCTGCAGATCGGCCTGATCCTGGAGGAGGACGAGGAGCTGTACCTGCCCGTCGGCTGCTCCAACTGCGCCGGCACCGGGTACCGCGGCCGCATCGCGCTCCACGAGGTCATGACCGTGGGGGAGCAGATCGAGCGGCTCACGATCGATCGCGCGTCGTCGAGCGAGATCGGTCGCACCGCGATCCAGCAGGGCATGGTCTCCCTGAAGCAGGACGGCTGGAACAAGGCCTGCTCCGGGCTCACGTCGATCGAGGAGGTTCTCCGTGTCGTTGCTTGATCTGGATGAAGAGGTCCGCGGCTCCGTGCCCGGTCTCGCCAGGCTGGACACGGCGCTCAGCGCCGTGATCGGCATGAAGGGATCCGACCTGCACGTCGCCGCCGGCGCGATGCCGATGGTCCGGGTCGCCGGCGCCCTGCGCCCCGTCCGGAACGTCGGCGTGTGGACCGCGGACGACGTGCGCAGCATCCTGACCTCCGCGATGTCGCCGCACCAGCTCGAGCGGTTCGAGGACGAGCTCGAGCTCGACTTCGCGTACGCGCTGGGGGACCAGGCGCGCTTCCGCGTGAACGTGTACATGCAGCGCGAGGCATGGGGCGCCGCGTTCCGGCTCATCCCGACCGAGATCAAGTCCTTCGACGACCTGGGGCTGCCCGAGTCGATCGGCAGCTTCGCCGACCTGCCCCGCGGCCTGGTGCTCGTCACCGGCCCGACCGGCTCCGGCAAGTCCACGACGCTCGCGGCGCTGATCGACCGCGCGAACGAGACTCGCGCGGACCACATCATGACGATCGAGGACCCGATCGAGTTCGTGCACACGAGCAAGACGGCCCTGGTCAACCAGCGCGAGGTCGGCACCGACACGCGCAGCTTCGGCGCCGCGCTGAAGCACGTGCTGCGCCAGGACCCCGACATCATCCTGCTCGGCGAGCTGCGCGACCTGGAGTCCATCCACGTCGCGCTGACCGCTGCGGAGACCGGCCACCTCGTCTTCGCGACCCTGCACACCTCCGACGCCGCGCAGTCGATCGACCGCATCGTCGACGTCTTCTCCGCCGACCAGCAGCAGCAGGTG
>NZ_CAXTOQ010000117.1:0-10981 GCF_964245895.1 uncultured Amnibacterium sp. | reverse complement strand
TGATCGCTCGGGCGCCGTGCGCCGCGACGAGGCCGAGCTTGCCGTGGTAGCCGAGCGCGGCCCGCATCCCGAGCGTGCGGAGGCGGCGGGCGAGGTCGACGAGCATCGCGTCGCGGTCGTCGTCCATCGCGTCGTCGGCGATGCGGCCCTCCGCGTCCGCCAGCAGGCGCCGCAGCGCGAGCACGCCCGACGGCATGCGGTCGCCCTCCAGGTCGTCGGGGCGGAAGCAGGACACGATCGCCAGCGACCGACGCGCCCGCGTGACCGCGGCGGCGAGCAGCCGCTCCCCGCCCGGCCGGGCCAGCGGGCCCAGCTGCGACAGCGTGCGCCCGTGCGGCGTGCGGCCGAAGCCGACGGAGAGGATCACCCGGTCGCGGCTGTGCCCGACCGCCTCCGCCAGCGTCACGACGATGAACGGCTCGGTCTGGTCGCGGGTGAAGAACTCGGTGACGTCGCCCCGGCGCACCAGCGCCTTCATCACGGCCTGCTGCACGCGGATCGCGTGCTTCGCGCTGCCGGAGACGACCATCAGCGACTCCCGCGGCCGGCTGGCGGCGTGGTCGAGCACGCGCTCGACCACGCGCTGCACCTCCGCCTCCACCGCCTCCACCGTGCCGCTCTCGACGTCGGGCAGGCCGTGGCCGTTGTCGACGTAGTCGAGCGCGAGGCTGCCGTGCCCGAGGAACGTCCCGGCCCACGGCACGCTCTCGATCCGGCCGTCGTAGAACCGACGGTTCACGAGCTCGGCGAGGTCCTCGCCGCCCGCGCGGTAGCTGGTCGTCAGCTCCACCGTCGGCACGAGCTGCGCGATGCGCGCGAAGACGCTGTCGGCGTGCCGCTCGTCGAGGCGCTTCTGCGTCGGCGGCTCGGGGTCGGTCTCGCGGATGGCGATGTCGAACGGGGTCGGGGTCTGCGTGACCGGGTCGCCGAACACGACGACCTGCTTCGCCCGCCGCAGCGCCCCGAGCCCCTCCGCGAACCCGAGCGCTCCGGCGTCGACGACGAACACCGTGTCGAACGTCACCTCGCCGAGGCGGTGCAGCTCGTACGGGGAGGCGAGCCACACCGGCGCGAGCAGCTTGATCAGGTGCGGCGCCTCCCGGTGCAGCACCTGCGGGTCGTCCGCCTTCGCCTGCAGCAGCGACCTGAGCGCCTCCGCCTCCGGCCCGCGATCCGCGAGGGCCAGCCGCCAGGCGTCGGCCAGCTGCCAGCCGAGCCGCTTCGCGTTCGCGCCCGCGTGGGCCTCGTCGACCAGCCGGAGGTCCTGCTCCAGCCGGTCGAGCACGGTGGTGTTCGCGCCGAGCAGCGCCGGGTCGTCGGCGAGCAGACGCTCCAGCACGCTCTTCCACCACGCGAGCTCGAGCTCCGCGCCCACCCGCTCCGGCGGCACGTGCCGGCCCGCGAGGTCCTCGAGCAGCGGCGCGAGGTCCTGCGACCGCAGCCGCGAGACGACGTCCTGCCGGTCCTGCAGGTTCTCGAGCACGTCGGAGTCGGCCGCGAGCGCGGCGATCCGGTCGCCGACGCCCTCGATCGGCTCCTGCGCGAGCGAGTCCGGCGTGCCGGCGAGGCCGAGCGGCTCGTCGAGCGCCGCGAGGTCCGCGGCGACGGCCTGGTAGTCGGTCCAGACGTCGGTGATGCCCGGCGGCACGTCCGGCGCGGTGCCGCTGGTGACGAAGCGCTGGTACAGCACCCGCTGCTGCTGGACGCGCTGCAGCGACTCGTGCAGGTCGGCGACGTGCACCCCGGGCCGCAGGTACTCCTTCGCCAGCCGCTTGAGCCGGCGCCGGTTGACGCTCGACATCTCCCGCGCGTCGCGCCGCGGCCCGGTGGCGATGATCAGCTCGCCGAGCGAGCGGTCGTACACGGCCGGCTGGAACCGGTCGAGCGTCTCGCGGATGTCGAGCAGCAGGCGCAGGTACACGCCCAGCTCGCCGATCGTGCCGAACGGCCGGAAGCGGGAGCCCGCGATCAGGGCGTCGGCCCGCTCGAGCAGCCGCGGCACGTCCGTGGCGTGGAGGCGCTTCGCCAGCGTGTGCGCCTGCGCGGCGGCCGCCCCGTCGGCGAACGCGGCGCCGTACCAGGGCGAGTCCATCGGGCCGACGCGGAACTCGCCCAGGGAGGCGGCGCGCAGCAGGTCCTCCTGCACGGCGCCGCGGTCGGCAGCGAGCGCCTCCAGCGCCCGGGTCGACAGCCGCGCGGTCGTCGCGGGCGGGTTCGGCAGCAGCGCGAGGCGGGACAGCTCGCCGAGCGCGTCGAGCACGCCGACCCCGAGCACGGGGTCGCGTCGGCCGAGCGCGGCGCGGTAGTCGAGCAGCACGGACCGGAGGCGCACCAGCGCCTCGTCGACCTCGCCCGTCTCCGCGGGCTCGGCCTTCTCGTTGCGGGAGATCGCCTGGATCAGGTCGCGGCGCACGGTGCGGCCGGAGGCGGTCAGCCCGGGCAGCCCGATGTCGGACAGCCGGTCGGCGACCGCGCGCAGCGTCGCGTGGCGGGGGCTGACGACGAGGATCCGCTTGTGCTGGGCGACGAGGGCGCCGATGGCGTTGACGATCGTCTGCGTCGCGCCGGTGCCGGGCAGGGCGTGCACGGCGAGGTGGTGCCCGGCGGCGATCTCCGCGACCGCCGCCTCCTGCTCAGGATCCGCGTCGAGCAGCGCGCCGTCGAGCGCGGGCGGCCGCTGGTCCTGCGGGATGACCTCGACCCGGTCGGTCGCGCCGGTGATCCGCGCGACCGCCGTCGGGTTGCCTGCGACGGCGTCGATGACGGGGTGCGACAGGTCCTTCGCGTCGGCGAGCAGGGCGGCGCCGATCTCGCCGAAGGAGGAGATCAGCAGCCGCGGCTGCACGCTGAAGCGCTGCAGGTGGCCGGTCAGCTCGCGCAGGCGGTCGATCACCGGCTGCGGCTTGAACGCGCCGGCCTGCTGGGCGAGCGCGACGAACGCCGTCGGGTCCAGCTCGATGTCGAACTGCTCGCGCATCGCGGTCACCAGCCCGGGGTTCAGCTGCAGCGCACCCTTCAGCCGCAGCTCGAAGTCGCGGCCGTACCGCCGGATCGCGAGCGGGCGCAGCAGCACGGGGCCGCGGAAGTCCTGCTTCTCGAACCGCCACTCCGCCAGCCCGATCGCCAGGTGCATGCAGTCGAGCCCGCGGGTCGCCGCCAGCTCGACGGCCTTGCCGGTGAGCGTGGAGGCGGCGGCGCTCGCGGTGCGGAACGCGATGTCGTCGCGGATCAGGTTCGACAGCAGCGTCGTCTTGCCGGTGATGAACTGCGCCAGCCCCGAGGGGTGCGTCGTCGACAGCTCGATGCGGGTGCGCACCGAGTCCTCGAACCGGATCAGCGGCGACTCGCCGCCGACGTGCGCCAGCTCCTCCCGCCACCGGTCCCACGCGCTCACCGCGCTGTTGACGGGGGTGTACCTGCCGTCGCCGACCGAGACGCCGTGCGCGGAGCCGGTGGTGGTGCCGGTCGCGACGCGGGGGGCGGACCGGTGCGGCTCCCCCTCCGTGTCCTCGGCATGCAGCACGCTGCCACTGTACGGAGGGGGCCCTCGCGCACCGGTGCCGCCACGCCGCGGCGTGGCGCACGGCGGACGGCGGCGCGGCGGGGACACTGAGCGGTTCCCGCCGCGCCGCCTCCCACCCTCCGGATCAGCCGATCCGGTAGATGTGGCCGGGCGCCGGCGGCGTGGATCCGGGTGCGCCCTCGCTCGCCGCGGCCGGTGCGGTGGAGGCGTAGAGGTGGCCGTCCGCCCACTCCACGGCGGCCGCGCCCTTCAGCGCGACGACCTGCTGGGGGCCGCCGGCTCCCGGGGTGAAGACGCCCCGCCCCAGCTCGACGACGTAGATGCAGCCGTTCGGAGCCACCGCGAGGTTCGTCGCCGACGCGAACCCGGTCGCGATCTGCCGGCTGCTGCCGTCCCACCCGACCTCGTAGACGCTGCCGAGTCCGCCCGCGCCGCCCGGCAGGGTGGTGACGTAGACGTGGCCGTCCCGGACCTCGACGTCCGTCGGCACGGCCTCGAACCGGTAGGTCAGCCCTTCGCAGGCCTTCACCTTCAGCTCGGCGGCGAGCGCCTTCGTCAGCGTCACGGGCTGCGCGGGCAGCACGGCGACGGTGGAGATGCGACCCCACCGATCGACGCGGACGATGTCGTTGCCACCCGCGTCCGCGACCAGCCAGGAGCCGTCGTCGAGACCGGCGACCGCGTACGGGTGCGAGTCCTTGATGCCCCGGTAGGTGATCGGCACCGGCTGCTCGCCGCCCGCCAGCTGCTTCCTGCAGGCTGCGGTCACCTTCGAGGTGTCGGTCACGCCGTAGTCGGTCGCCCCGTCGGGGTTCGCCCGCCGCTCGTACCGGCCGAGATCCACCTGCAGCACCCGGTGGCCGTGGTGCAGGACCGTGAGGAAGGTGTGCTTGTGGTCGGCCTCGGTGGTCGTGTACGCGATGCGACCGCGGTGGACGTCGACGCCCGCCAGGTCCCCGCTCTGCTCGGGGTTCGCGGAGGGGGCCGGGCCGGACGCGATCGGGGTGGCGCGGCCGACGCGGAACAGCGCGGACCTGGCGCCGTCGGCGACGTAGACGCGGTCGCCGCTCACGGCGAACTGCAGGGGCGTGATGTAGTCGCCGGGCAGCTGCGTGAGCGTGGGTGCGGTCGCCGGGGTCGCGGCGGCGCTGCCGGCCCCCGTGACTGCGGCGAGGGCCGTGCCCGCCAGGACGGCGAGAGCGACGGTACGGCGTGGGATGCGCATGCGGATCCTTCTTCCCTGGGTGGTTCGGGCGCCGCGCACGACGGAGGCGACCGCCTCCGACCCTGGCCCCGCCGCACAGCTGCGGCCATGCCGGAAAACACGCATGCAGCGCCTGCGGCGGCCGTCGTGACGCGGAGGCCCGCCCGGCCCGATCCCGGGGTTCCGTCCGACGAGCCGCAGGGCTACCGTGCCCGGGAGGCTGCCCCTCCCTCCGATGCCTGGAGTGCACGATGGTGCGAGTGTTCGAGCGGGACGACGTCGACGCGATCGACGTCCGAGCGGTGCTCGGCGCCGTGCTCGCGCTGCACGACGCGGCCGACCTCGACGCCCTGCAGGTCGCGCTGCCGCACCTGCTGGCGGACCTGATCCCGTTCGACTCCCTCGATCTGATAGGCGAGCTCGCCGCACCCGACGGGACCGCAGGCTGGAGCGGTCGCGCCGATCACCGGCTCGCCATCCGCACCGCGGACGGCGGCCACGTGCTCGGCGGCGTGGTGCTGGGGCGGCGGCGAGGGTTCACCCCGCGGGAGACCGCGATGGCGGGGCTGCTCGGTCCGCAGCTGGGCGCGGCCGTCGACCACGTGCGGCTGCGAGCGGAGCACCGGTCGCTCGGGCGGGGCTCGCCGCTGCTCACGGCGCTCTCCGGCCGCGAGCGGGAGGTGCTGTCCCACGTCGCGGACGGCCGCACGAACCGGGAGATCGGAGACGTGCTGCACATCGAGGCGCGCACGGTCGAGAAGCACGTCGAGCACATCCGGTCGAAGCTCGGCGCCCGCAGCCGCGCGGAGGCGGCGGCCCGCTGGGCGCGCGCGACCGCCTGACCCCGCACCGCGTCCTGCACACCGCGCACCTGCCACTTTCCGCAGACGACACCCCGTATCCGCTGCGGAAAGTGGCAGGTGTGCGCTACTCGACGGGCGTGCCCTGGTGGAACCGGAGGCGCCACTCGCCGTCGACGCGCTCCCACACGGAGCTGCGGCGCGACACCAGCGTGACGCCGGCGTCCGGGTAGGTGGTCTCGCTGCGGTAGGTGAGCAGCGCGCCGTCCGCCCCGATCGGCCGAACCCGAATCCCGGGCAGCGGCAACACGGTCTCGAACGCCTCCGCATCGGCCGCCATCGACGCCTCCCGCGTCCAGTGCCGGCCGGAGCGGCCGAACTCGTCGAAGTCGTCCGCGAGCACGCGCTCGAGATGCCCGCGGTCGAACCGCGTCGCGGGCCGCCAGAGCGACTCCTCGAGCGCGGTCAGCCGGGCGGCGTCGTCGGGGTCCACCCCTCTACACTGCTCCTCGGCCCGCCTCTGTAGCTCAATGGAAGAGCAGTTCCGTCCTAAGGAAAGGGTTGGGGGTTCGACTCCCTCCAGGGGCACACGTCTTCGCACCCCCTCCTGCCGCGTACCTCCGGCGGAGAGCCCGAGACGCGCCACCGCAGGTTTCAGGTGGACCGCCGCAGATCGGTCCGACGTGGCGCCACCGTCGGCGGGAACGATCCCACCGCTCATCGGGCGGCGAGCTCGTGCTGCGAGAGGGACCTGCTCGCGGTCGGGGTGGGCTGCTGTGTATGGGGCAGGTACGGGTTCGGCAGACCCGGATCGTTCGGCTTCGGCAGAGTCAGCTCCGGCGACAGGTCGCGAGTGACCGCGTTCAGCGCCAGATAGCCGGAGGAGGGTGACCAGATCACGTCCTCGTGCAGGTAGCGGCCCCTGGTCTCCTGGCCGACGCAGGCCCAGTGCGAGAAGGCATCGAGGCCCCGCGGGTCCGAGTCGGTCGGCGGATCCGGCATCCGCTCCGTGCACCGGACATGCTCGATGGACGTGTACGCACGGGTCGGGAGGAGCGTGTTGACCGCCTGCTCGACGTAGATGCGCGACGGCGGATTGTGGACGGGCACGCAGCTGCTCTGCGGCCCGCTCAACGCACGCGTCGCACAGGTCGACGGCGGAGGTGGACCCGGATCGATCGGCCGGCCCTCGGCGTCCCGCGGCGCGCTGCCGTCGTCGAGGGTGGAGAGCGTCGTGCACCCGCTGAGCGCGCCGAGCGTGAGCACCGCCGCCATCCCGACCCGGAACGCTCGTCTTCTGGTGCGCGAGCGACCCCCGCCCATTCCGATCACGGACAGCAGTCAAGGGCATCGCCGGGCTCGAAGCCTCCTGCCACAGGTGGAATCGGGGGGTCGATCGGATCGAGGCGGCAGACACCCGGACGCCCCGCCACGAAGCGGCAGCGCCGATGGCGATCGCAGGACCGGGACGGCCACCGCGCCTCACTCGACCTGCTGGCGGGCCAGCGGCCCTCGTCGACGAGGATGTCGGCGTGAACCGAGACGCACCCGTCGCCGGCGCGGCTGCTGCGCCGGTGCGGTGGCTGCTGCTGGATGTCGGGGGCGTGCTGGAGGTCGTCGACGACGAGGTGTGGCCGGCACGGTTCCGTAGCAGGTGGGCGACGCGCCTCGGCCTCTCGGACGCCGAGTTCTCGCAGCGGTTGGAGGAGGCGGACCTGCCCGATCCGACCACTCGGGCCGGAGTGGCGGAGGAGTACTGGGCGGGCTACGGCGCCGCGGTCGGCGCCACCTCCGAAGTGCTGGCCGAGATGCGTGCCGACTTCTGGGACGAGTACTGCGGCACCGCGAACACCACGCTCATCGGCGCTCTTCAGGCGCTGCACGGATCGGTCGGGCTAGCGATCCTGTCGAACTCGGGCGACGGCGCCCGCGAGGAGGAGGAGCGCCGCTTCGGGTTCGCCGCCCTGTTCGAGCCGATCTGCTACAGCCACGAGCTCGGCGTGAGCAAGCCCGATCCGCGGGCGTTCCGGCTGACGCTGGACCAGATGCACGCCGCGCCGGAGGACGTCCTCTTCATCGACGACCACCAGCCGAACATCGAAGCGGCTCAGCGCCTGGGGCTCCGCACCCACCTGCACATGGACGACGAAGGCACGCTGGCCGACATCGACGCGTGGGTGCGTGGCAGCGCCTCCGGCTAGCACCGAGGTCGAGGTGCGCCCTGCCCGTCGGGATCAGCCCCTCGCCTCAGACCCCTCCGTCCCGGAGGCGGAACTCGGTCGCGAGGAGTCCGCATCGCCATCCCCGGTCAGGACCAGCCGCGGCGACGACCAGTCGGCGTTGTCGATGACGACCGAGGCTCGCTCCCAAGGTCGACAGGCTTCGAAGTACAGCTTCTGCCCGTCCACGTAGCGCCGCACGTGGAGGTCGTCGGCGGCCGCCGGCAGGCCGTCTCGGACAGCCATGCGTCGGGCGCTCTCCTCGAACGGCACGTCGATGTACAGCGAGTAGTCCCACCAGCGGACGAGCTCGTTCCGGTGCAGGAAGATGCCCTCGACGAGGACGATCGCGTCGCCAGGGGCTTCGACGGGCACGAGATCGAGGCGGACGTCCCGATCGAGGTCCGTCGCACCCCAGCGGTAGAACCCGGGTCCGTCCGCGCGCAGCGGGCGCAGGACGTCCCGCTCGAGCGCGACGTAGTCGTAGCTGTCGAGCCAGAAGCCCTCGGGAGACAGGCGCCCGCGCGCGTAGCGACGAGCCCGCAGGTGATGGAAGTCGTCGACGTGGACCTCCACCACGCTTCGGCCCGCGTCGCGCAGCGCCGCTGCGAGCTCGGCGGCGAGGACGGTCTTGCCACTGCCGTCGACCCCGTCGATGGCGACGAGACGCCGCCCGCTCGGCAGCGCCTGCAACGCGCTCGACAGGTGGAGGAGGACCTCTCTCCGGCTGGGCATCACCTCATCAACCGGCCTCCGGCCTCGGCGGCGAGTCCGGGTGCAGTCGGCGCTGACGCGGATACGGTCATCTGCACTCGACCTCGGAGGATCAGGTGCAGCGCGGAAGAACGAGCATCGCCGTCGCAGCGCTCGGCCTGGTCCTGGCTGTCACGGGCATCGCCGTCCCCGCGCAGGCGGCGAGCGACAAGCACCTGCGCGTCAAAACGGTCGCCACCTCCGCCGACTACGTCGTGTACCGGCAGAAGCTCGCCACCGGGTACTCCATCTCGTTCCCGGCGAACAGCACGCTGTACTTCTTCGGTGACGATCTGAAGCGGCATCCGCTCACGGGCTTCGACCCGAGCGGCGACCTCCGGATCGCCGACGACACCGTCGTCCAGCAGCTCGGCTCGGACGGCACCGGCGCAGCCGATTCCACGACCGCGAAGCGCCTGCACTGGCGCGATCTGCGCACGGGGGACGAGGGCGACGCCACGCTCGCCGCGAACGACGAGTACGCCGACCCATCACTCCACGGCTGGATCGTGAAGCGCCGCACCGGGGTCACGGCCGCGAACGGCCAGCCCGTCTACCGGGTGATGACGATCAGCACGGCAGGCGTCGTGCGGGACTACGGCATCCCCTATCCGAACGGAGCCTCCTTCCGCGTCGTCGCCGGGCCGAAGGGGCTGCTGACCTCCCCAGCGGTGTACTCGGGCGAGGGCGACGAGGACTCCCCGATCGGCGACGGCCGAGTCCGCTACTCCCTCTACGCGCACTACGGCTCGTGGAAGACGATCTACGACGCGCACGCCGACATCGACTTCTCCTGCGGCCGCCCGACCGCCACGCACGCGGGTTGCGCCTTCGAGGAAGCGGTCGATACGAGGCACGACGGCTACGCCCTGCTGTCGCTGCGGAGCGGCAGGCTCGCGTGGTTGGCGGACCACCCGAAGCAGTGCTGGTTCTCAGCCCGTGAGGCTTTCGGCGGTGCGCTCGTCGGAGAGGCGTCGTCGACCTCGCCCAAGCAGCACTGCGTCCGCGGTCGTCTCACAGCGCTGAGCGCCGACGGGAGGATCGAGAACTCGAAGCGCCGCTGGGGCGTGCACGCGCTCGCGACGGTCGGTCTCGGTCGCATCCTCGTGAGCGAGAACGACCAGCGTGCCATCTACGGCCTGACCTCCGTGAACGCGAAGCCGAAGCTGCTCGTCCGCGCCCGCTGAGCGCCTCACGCCCGGGCGGCCGAGCGTCGGGCCCGCAGGGCACCCGGCGGGCGAAACACGGCTACTGCCAGCGCGCCACCGACGAGGTGGCGTCAGTCAGCGATCTCGCGGTGCGCTCGTGGACCTGAAGGATCAGGATGAACCGATTGCCGTAGAGCGAGGCAAGACGTGACGCGTCCGCGAAGCTCTCGACGAGCAGTCGAGTCGCTCGCCGGCTCACCTTCGACAGGTCGTCGGCGTGCTCGATCGTAATGATCAACCCTGTCGCGTCCTGCGGCCACGAGAGGTCGCCGCTGCCGATGTCCGAGATCACCTCCTCGAACGCGTCCCAGTTCCTCCCGAAATAGCTCGGGAAGTCGAGTGCCCCCACGAATGCGTCGAACAGCTCGGATTCGCTCCGCCAGCCCGAAGCATCGAAGCGGACCACCTGGTAGCCGAGTCCGGCCAGCGTCTCGACCGCGCCCGCGAGCTGATCGGCTGAGCGGAAGAGGCCCACAGGGCCGCTGCTGAGGATGGCGAAGTCGAGTTGCTCGTCGTCGTCCATGTACTCGAACGCGCTCATCGGCTCTGACCCTGGAGGACGTTGCTCGCGGCTTCCGCCTGCAATGGCCTCAGGCCCGCGCGATCGTCGTCGGGGCGCGGGTCACGCCGGTCAGGCCGGAGATCAACTGCTGCCGGCCCGTGCTGACGATGATCCGGCCGAGGCCCGTCCGGATGGAGGCGACGGCGCTGTAGCGGGCGGTCGACGTCGCGACCTGCTTGTTCCTCCCGAACCGGTACACCAGGCCCTTGCTGCAGGAGCCGGCGTCCGTCGTCTCGATCGCGACGAGATCGTCGTTCGAGGTGGCGTAGTCGACCGTCTGGCAGAGCGTCGGGTGGCTGTTCCGCAGGTAGTGCGGGGCCGCACCGCGCAGCGAGATCGTGACGAGGCCCTTGTTCGGCTGGATCACCGTGCAGGCGACGCTGCGCGCGGATGCCGGCGCGCACCGGATGCACGACCGAGGCGTGCCGGCGAAGACGGTGCGCCAGCCGCCGGGATCGGACCACGGCTGGAACTCGACCTGCGAGCTGGTGCACACGTCGTCGACCTGGATCGGGTAGGCGATCAAGCCGCTGTCGCTCGTCTGCATCAGGTAGCCGACCCCGCCGTCGATGTAGTCGGCGAACGGGACGCCCAGGTCGGTCTCGGATCCGTCGGGACGCACGCGGATCAGGCCGAACTCGGAGCCGGGCGCGGTCTGCCCGGTCCGCTGGACCACCCACCCGTCGGGAGCCGCGGACTGCAGGGCGTCGGT
>NZ_CAXTOQ010000116.1:0-11065 GCF_964245895.1 uncultured Amnibacterium sp. | reverse complement strand
CGGGCAGCACCAGCACGCGGTCGTGGGTGATCTCCTGGATGCGCCAGCTGGTCGCGCCGAGGCTGAAGACGTCGCCGACGCGCGACTCGTAGACCATCTCCTCGTCGAGCTCGCCGACGCGGTTGCCGCCGCCCTCGTTGCCGCTGACCAGGAAGACGCCGAACAGGCCGCGGTCGGGGATCGTGCCGCCGGAGGTGACGGCGAGCCGCTGCGCGCCCGGCCGGCCGGTGATGGTGCCGGCGTCGCGGTCCCAGACGATGCGCGGCCGCAGCTCCGCGAACTCGTCGGAGGGGTAGCGGCCGGCGAGCAGGTCGAGCACGGCCTCGTAGGCGGAGCGGGGCAGCGCGGCGAACGGGGCGGACCGCCGCACGGTGTCGAACCACGCCTCCACCTCGAGCTGCTCGAGCGCGCAGGCCGCGACGGTCTGCTGCGCCAGCACGTCGAGCGGGTTCGCGGGCACCCGCAGCGCCTCGATCTCGCCCCGCAGCATGCGGTCGGTGGTGACGGCGGCGTGGATCAGGTCCGCCTGATGCACCGGGAACACGACGCCGGTGCTGATCTCGCCGACCTGGTGCCCGGCGCGGCCGACCCGCTGCAGCCCGCTCGCGACGGACGGCGGCGCGCCGACCTGCACGACCAGGTCGACGGCGCCCATGTCGATCCCCAGCTCGAGGCTCGACGTCGCGACGACGCAGCGCAGCCGCCCGGACTTCAGGTCGTCCTCGATCAGACCGCGCTGCTCCTTCGAGACCGAGCCGTGGTGGGCTCGGGCGAGGACCTCGGTGGCGCCGCGCGTCGATCCGGAGCTCGCCATGATCGCGGCGGGAGCCGGGGTGCCCCGACCGGCGAGCGACGAGACCAGCTCCGCCTCCTGCGCGGACTCCCGCGCCTCCACCCGCTCCTGGTACTCCTCGTTGAGCCTGGCGGTGAGCCGCTCCGCCTGGCGGCGCGAGTTCGTGAACACGATCGACGACCGGTGCTCGAGCACGAGGTCCGTGATGGTCGACTCCACGTACGGCCAGATCGAGCCGGTGCGCTGCGGCATCGGGTCGTCGGGGTCGAACACGTCCTGCGCCGCGGACCCCTCGCTCGGCCCGTCGTCGCCCGCCTTCGGCCACCCGCTGCCCAGATCGGGGTCGGCCATGTCCTCGACCGGCACCACGACGGTGAGGTCGAAGGTCTTCTGCGCCTTCGGGGCGACGACGGTCACGGGGGACCGGCCGCCGAGGAAGCGCGCGACCTCCTCCACCGGCTTCACGGTCGCCGACAGCCCGATGCGCTGGGCGGGGCGCTCGAGCATCGCGTCGAGCCGCTCGAGCGACAGCGCGAGGTGCGAGCCGCGCTTCGTCGCCGCGACCGCGTGCACCTCGTCGACGATCACCGTGTCGACCGAGGCGAGGGTCTCGCGCGCCGCCGAGGTCAGCATCAGGAACAGGGACTCGGGCGTGGTGATCAGGATCTCGGGCGGATCGCTCGAGAGCGAGCGGCGCTCGGCCTGGCTCGTGTCGCCGGAGCGCACGCCGACCCGGATGCGGGGCGGCGCCTGACCGAGCCGCTTCGCGGTCTGCGTCACCCCGACGAGCGGGCTGCGCAGGTTCCGCTCGACGTCGACGCCGAGCGCCTTCAGCGGGGAGATGTAGAGGACCCGCGTGCCGGAGGGGGCATCGGCCGGCCGGTCCGCCAGCCGGTCGATGGCCCACAGGAACGACGCGAGGGTCTTGCCGGATCCGGTCGGCGCGACGACGAGGGCGTGCTGCCCCTTCGCGATCGCCTTCCACGCCCCCTCCTGCGCTGCGGTGGGGGCGCGGAAGGCGCCGACGAACCACTCGCGGGTCGCGGCACCGAACGCATCGAGCACGGAAGACATGGTCGAAGGATCATGCCCCCTGCCACCGACAGCGCCGCGCGCACGCGATGCTGGTCCCAGGGGGTCGGATGCAGCAGCTCGGCACGGCGTGGCCGCGCGTGGCGGTGGTCCTGCTCGTCGCGTGGGTCGTGTCCGGACCAGCCGCCTACTTCGTCGTGCTGCTCTCACTCGGCGTCGGGCGGCTGCCGATCGCGCTCGCGATGGTGGTCTGGGCGCTCGCCTCGATCGCCGTGACCGTCGTCCTCCGCCTCCGCGTGGCCCCGGCCGAGCCGGAGGCGGACGCCGCGAGGGCCGGGTTCCGCACGTTCCCCCAGCGGGCGGCGCTCGCGGCGAACGGTGCGCTGCTGGTCGGCGGCCTGGTGCTGGTGCTCGTCATGGTGGTCGGCCGGGTCGACTACTCGCTGCGCTTCGGGGCCGCGCCGGGCCTGATCGCGGGGGTCGTCGGCGGCTTCCTGCTGCTCGCGGCCGTCGCGCCCGCCGCGGTGGTCAACGCGCTGTGGACGTTCAGCCGGCGGACGGCGGCGGTCGAGCGCGCCGTGCTCGACGACCGGCTGGAGGGGGACCGCCCCGCGATCGTGCGCGCCCGGGTCGTCGCCGTCGTCGCCTGGGCCGCCTACGGCTCGCTGGCGGTGCTGCTCGCCGTCGCGGCGGGCACCGGGGTGATCTGACTCCGGGGTGATCCGACTCCGGGGTGATCCGACTCAGACGAGGAACGCCGCGACGTCCCCCAGCTCCTCCGGCGTGATCCCGTGCGCGAGACCCGCGTAGACGCGCACGACGGCCTCGGCGTTGGCGTCGAGCCACGCCGCCGTCCTGGCCACCGCGTCCGGCGGGATCACCTGGTCGGCGTCGCCGCGCCCCCAGAACACGGCCGGGCGGCTCTCGGCGAGCCCGGCGTCGCCGGGGGAGGGGGACGCCGACACGAACCCGGCCAGCACGACCACGCGGTCGAACCGGTCCGGCTCCGCCCGCAGCAGCTCGAGCGCCAGGGCCCCGCCCTGCGAGAAGCCGAGCAGCCGCACCGCCGACGGCGTCCCGGCCGTCTCGACGATCGCGTCGAGCGTCGCCAGCACGGCCTGCACGGAGGGGGCGAGCCCGGCGCCCGCCGGCACCGAGGCCGGGGGCCCGTCGACCCAGGAGGCGCCCGCGCCGACCGCGGCCGGGCCGCGCAGGGACACGACGGCGTCGTCCCCGCGCAGCACCTCCCCGACCGGCAGCAGGTCGTGCTCGTCGGCGCCGTAGCCGTGCAGCAGCACCAGCAGCCGGCGTCCTTCGAGCCGTCCGATCGGGGCCGCCGCGACCGCGCGCAGCAGGTTCGACGGTCCGGGCACCCCGGCATCCTGCCCCGCCGTTCCGACGCGCCGGGTAGAAAGGGGGGATGAGCAGCGTGCGCACCCCCGACCCGAACCCCGGATGGCTGGGCGAGGACGAGCTCGCGAACATCCGCAGACGCCTGCCCCTGCTGTACGTGGAGGCCGTCCCTGTGCGCACCGACGGGATGGGCCGGGTCACCGAGGTGGGCCTGCTGCTGCGGGTGGGCGCGAGCGGCACGATCGCGCGCACCATCGTCTCCGGCCGGGTCATGCTCGGCGAGACGCTGCGCGACGCGCTGTTCCGCCACCTGGAGAAGGACCTCGGCCCGATGGCGTTCCCGCAGCTGCCGGCGAGCCCGCTGCCGTTCCAGGTCGCGGAGTACTTCCCGACCCCGAGTCCCAGCCAGTTCACGGACGAGCGGCAGCACGCCGTCGCGCTCGCGTACGTCGTGCCGGTCACGGGTACCTGCGACCCGCGGCAGGACGCGCTCGAGCTGACCTGGATGACGCCCGAGGAGGCCGCGTCCGCCTCCGTGGCGCAGGAGATGGAGGGGGGCCGCGGCGCGATCGTCCGCGCCGCGCTCGCCTCCGTCGGCCGCCTGGTCTGAGCCGCTCCCGATCCGGACCGACGCCCCGCGTTCGGGGCGGCGCAGCGGTTCGGAGGGGAGGTCGCCCGGCCCGCGGCTACGGTCTCTCCCCGTGCCGACGCTCGCCGCTGCCGCCCCGCCCGCGTTCACGATCACGCTGGGCTCCGCGCTGCTGATCGTCGGGGCGGTGCTCGCCGTCGTCGACTCCGCCGTGCGGTTCCGCAAGCCGGGCGGCAACGCCCTGCTCGCGATCCTCGCCCTGGTCGCGGGGCTGCTGCTGTTCGTCGCCGCGTTCGGCCCGGTGCAGCAGTTCGTCTCGACGTCGATCCCGACGCTGTGGCTCGCCGTCGCGACGGCGCTCCTGCTCATCATCCAGCTGCTCGTGAAGGCCGCCCGCCGGTCCGGGCTGCTGCCGCTCACGATCCTCGCCGCGCTGGTGACCGCGGCCGCCGCGGTGGTGACCTACTTCAAGGTCGGCTGACGCCTCGTTCGCGGATCCGGATTCCTTTCGCGGATCCGGACTCGCTGCACGACACGCCGCCTCCGGGGCGCGCGCCGCGGCGTGTCGCCGAATCCATCCGGATCCGCGAAAGCAGTCAGGCGGCCTCGGGGGTCACGCGCTCCTCGTCGAAGCCCCCCGCGAGCTGCTTGAGGCGCAGGCCGCGCCACTGCCACAGCGGCCAGAGGCCGGCCCACAGCCCCGGCGTCAGCGGCCCGGCATCGAACTCGAGCCGGTCCCGGTACAGCGTCGCCGCCGGGTCGTCCGGGTGCGGCGCGACCGCCATCCGGTGGTACCAGGAGCGGATCAGCCCCGGCAGGCCGTCGACCCCGTGGCCGTCGTCGCGCACGATCCGCACGCCCTCGTGGGTCGTCGTGTCCAGCGAGATCGAGATGTCCTGCTCGCCGAACGGCACGAAGCCGGCCGCGAGCAGGCGCACGGGGTGATCGCCCGGCTCCCACCGGGCGGGGAACCCGCCGTCCTCGATGGAGGCGTACCCGAGCCACGGCCCGGCGACCTCCCGCATCACGGTGGGCGACTGCAGCGCCCGCCACGCCGCCTCCGGCCGGCACTCGAGCCGCTCCTTGAGCATCACCACCATGCGCATGGTCGTCAGTATCCCCGGCGGCGCTCCAGAAGCCACGACAGCACCGTCGCGCCCTGGGCCGCCTGGTAGTCGCGGATGCCCGCGAGCCCGGGCGGCTCGGGCCGCCGCGCGGAGTCGAGGAAGTAGGCGCCGAGCACCGACAGCCACGCGTCCACGTCCTCGGCGGGCACGTCGCGCAGCACGGGGTGCCGCATCGCGCCGTCGATCGAGCCGCCCAGGTGCCGCACGTCCAGCAGGTACGTGACCGCGTCCAGCCAGCGCGCGCCGACGACGGCCGACGGCCAGTCGATCAGCCGACCGCCGCCGACCGGGTCGACCAGGGCGTTGTCGACGCGCAGGTCGCCGTGCACGACCGAGTCGCCGCGCAGGGCGTGCGGCATCCGGGCCGCGAGCGCCTCCAGGTGCGGCAGGTGCTCGCGCACCTCGTCCGGCAGCGGCACGCCGTCCTCGCGCAGGCGGCGCCAGCCGTGGGCCGCGTCCGCCAGCTCGTCCTCGATGCGGCGCAGCGGACCGCCCGCGGGCGCGACCGGCAGCCCGCCCACCGCGTCGAGCAGCAGCCGGGTGTCGGACGGCGCGAGCGGATCGGGGTGCCGCCCGTCGACCGCCTCGACCACGAGACCGAACCAGGGCCGCGCGTCGACCACGCCGAGCAGCCGAGGCGCCGGGCCTCCGGCGAGGAGGCGCAGCACCTCCACCTCGCGCCGGTGCATGGCGACCGTCTCCAGGTTCACGCGGGCGTCGGCGGTCTTCACGAACGCCCGGCGCCCGCCTGCGGTGGTGACGAGGTCCGCGGAGCCCGGCGACCAGCCGCCCGCCCGGCTCTCGCTGGACGTCACCCGTGAGCCGAGCGCGCGCTCGACCGCGCCGCGGACCGCCGCGGGCAGCTCCGGCCACGTCGGGCGCGCGCGCACTCGCAGGGTCACGGAGGCGAGTCCACCACGTCCGGCGGGAACAGATCGGCCCTCGGCGCACTTGGCCCGGGTACGGACCGAAGGAGGACCCATGAAGGCAGTGGTCGGCGACACCGTGATCGCGGAGGCCCCGAAGGAGGACCTGATCTCGATCGAGGGGAACTGGTACTTCCCGCCGTCGAGCGTGCAGGACGGCCTGCTCGAGAAGAGCCCCACCCCCTACACCTGCCCCTGGAAGGGCGAGTGCCAGTACTTCACCGTCGCGGTGGACGGGCAGCGGCTGCAGGACCGCGCGTGGAGCTACCCGACCCCGTACGAGAGCGGCATCGAGCGCGTGGGCAAGGACTTCAGCGACTACGTCGCGTTCTGGAAGGAGGTCCGGGTCACCGAGTGACCAGGATCCCACCCCTGACGGGGCCGTCCGTGACCGATCTGCCGGTGCGCACCGGCGGATCTGTCACGAAGAGCCCCGTCAGGCCTCCAGCGGCGCGGCGCGGCGCCACGTGATCAGTGCGGCGCGGCTGAACCGTCGCGAGCACAGGCCGCACGACGTGTCGTTCGCGGGACGGCGGAAGCGGCGGTGCTCGTGCCCGGCCGGGCAGGTGCCGAACCACGTGGCGCGGTCCTCAGCGATCGGCCGGTCGTGCAGGCGGGAGCCGGAGTAGCCGATGCCGGCCGCGACCGACCGCCACCGCGGTCCGTGCGCGGCCCGATGGCCGGCCAGCGCGTGGGCGACCTCGTGCAGCAGCACCTGCCGCACCTCGTCCGCCTCCGCCCGCTGCACCAGATGCCGCGAGACCGTGATGCGCCTCGTGGAGTGGTGGCAGGCCCCCGCGCGGCGGACCGCCCGGTCGAAGGCGAAGGTCCAGCCCCTGCCGGGCAGGTGGGCGTCGAGCAGCGCCTCCGCCATCCTGGTCACCTCACGAGCGAGCACGCGGGGAGGCTAGAGCGTCCCCGCGACAGCGGTCCGCCGCACCCCGGATCAGCGGCTGAAGACGCCGCGGCCGGGGTCGGGGGAGGGGGAGGCGGTCGCGTCGGTGACGACGGCGGCGCCCCGGATCAGCGTCGTCAGCTCGTCGCCGGTGACCGCCCGCGCGGGGTGCGGCCCTGCCGCGACCAGCCGGGGGAGCCACCCCAGCATTCCCTCGTCGCGCGTGGCGACGAGGACGAGGTTCCCGAACCGGCGCCCCTTCATCACCTGGGCCTCGGCGACGACGGCCACGTGGGGGAGCACCGCCGCCATCGTCGCCATCTGCCCGCGGGCGAACGCCAGCCCGGCGCCGTCCGCGACGTTCACGGCCAGCACGCCCCGGTCGCTCAGCAGCCCGGCGGCGAGCCGGTAGAACTCGACGGTCGTGCAGGGCGCGGGGATCGTCGCGCCCGCGAACACGTCGACCACGACCAGGTCGGCGGCCCCCTGCAGACCGGCGGGCAGCCGGCCGGCCACCTCCCGCGCGTCGCCGTACCGGAGGCGGATGGAGGCGCCCCGCGGCAGCGGCAGGCGCTCCCGGACCAGGTCGACCAGCTCGGGCTCGAGCTCGACGACCTGCTGGCGCGAGCCCGGCCGGGTCCACTCGACGTAGCGCGGGATCGTCAGCGCGCCCGCACCGAAGTGGACGGCCGTGATCGCCTCGCGCGGCTCGCCGATCAGGTCGACGACGTGCCCGATCCGCTCGACGTACTCGAACGCGAGATCGGTCGGGTCCGCGAGGTTGACGCTGGACTGGGGCGTGCCGTCGACCACCAGCTCGACCCGAGCGGCGTTCCAGCGGTCCGGCTCGAGGCTCGCGACCTGCCCGCCGGACAGCATCACGGAATCGGACCTCGCCACGCGACGACCCTAGGTCCACCGTGCTCCGCGGCGGCCAGCAGGTCGGAAACCGGACCGAAGGTTATAGCGGACGATCGCGCGCAGGGTCAAGCACCGCGCTGGACAAGTCCTCCGAAAGCGGCTACTCTGAATCTTCGCGCTCGTCGATGGCCCATGTCTGTGGGCAGATGGTCGACATCACCTCTCCGCCCTCATATTGCGGTCGGCGGTCAGGCGTGCCCCTGCTCGGCAGACGGTACGCCATGGAGGGAGCGCACGGCACGCGCCACACGTCCTCTTGCTCGACTCGACAGGAATCGGGACCGCACCCGTTCAGCGCGGTCTCGCCGAAAGGTCACATCTCCTTGGTTTCCGCGCCTGACGCCATCACTCCGATCACCGGTCGAGGGGCGTCCCGCCTCTCCTTCGCCAAGATCACCGACACCCTGACGGTCCCCGACCTGCTGGCCCTCCAGACGGAGAGCTTCGACTGGCTCGTGGGCTCCGACGCCTGGCGCACCCGCGTCGAGGAGGCGCAGGCCGCCGGTCGCACCGATCTGCCCGCCCAGAGCGGCCTCGAGGAGATCTTCGAGGAGATCTCCCCGATCGAGGACCTCTCCGAGACGATGCAGCTCTCCTTCACCAACCCGTTCCTGGAGGAGAAGAAGTACACGCTCGAGGAGTGCAAGGAGCGCGGCAAGACCTACGCCGCCCCGCTGTACGTCGAGGCCGAGTTCATGAACCACCTCACCGGTGAGATCAAGACCCAGACGGTCTTCATGGGCGACTTCCCGCTGATGACCGACAAGGGCACGTTCATCATCAACGGCACCGAGCGCGTCGTCGTGTCGCAGCTGGTCCGCTCGCCGGGCGTCTACTTCGAGCGCCAGCAGGAGAAGACCTCCGACAAGGACGTCTACTCCGCGCGCATCATCCCGAGCCGCGGCGCGTGGCTCGAGTTCGAGATCGACAAGCGCGACCAGGTCGGCGTGCGCATCGACCGCAAGCGCAAGCAGTCCGTCACGGTGTTCCTGAAGGCCCTCGGCCTGACGAGCGAGGAGATCCTCGAGCACTTCTCCGGGTTCGCGTCCATCGAGCTGACGCTCGAGAAGGACAACATCCTGACGAAGGAGGAGGCGCTCAAGGACATCTACCGCAAGCTGCGCCCCGGCGAGCAGGTCGCCGCGGAGGCCGCGCGAGCGCTGCTCGACAACTTCTACTTCAACCCGAAGCGCTACGACCTCGCGAAGGTCGGCCGCTACAAGATCGACCGCAAGCTCGGCATCGACGCGCCCCTCACGGACAGCGTGCTCACCGTCGACGACATCATCGCGACGATCAAGTACCTGGTCGCCCTCCACGACACGTCGGCTCCTGCCGTCAAGCAGGTCGGCGAGAAGATCTGGGCGCTCGAGGGCACCCGCGACGGCAAGGGCGTCGACGTGCGCCTCGACGTGGACGACATCGACCACTTCGGCAACCGCCGCATCCGCGCCGTCGGCGAGCTGATCCAGAACCAGGTCCGCACCGGCCTGTCCCGCATGGAGCGCGTCGTCCGCGAGCGCATGACCACGCAGGACATCGAGGCGATCACGCCGCAGACCCTGATCAACGTGCGCCCCGTCGTGGCGGCGATCAAGGAGTTCTTCGGCACCTCGCAGCTGTCGCAGTTCATGGACCAGAACAACCCGCTGGCCGGCCTGACGCACAAGCGGCGTCTGTCCGCGCTGGGCCCCGGCGGTCTGTCCCGCGAGCGCGCCGGCGTCGAGGTGCGCGACGTGCACCCCAGCCACTACGGCCGCATGTGCCCGATCGAGACCCCTGAGGGCCCGAACATCGGCCTGATCGGCTCGCTCGCGTCCTTCGCTCGCATCAACTCCTTCGGGTTCATCGAGACCCCCTACCGCCGGGTGGAGGACGGGGTCGTCACCGACGACATCCACTACCTCACGGCGTCGGAGGAGGACGAGTACCTCGTCGCCCAGGCCAACGCCCCGCTGAACACCGACTTCTCCTTCGCGGAGGAGCAGGTGCTGGTCCGCCCGAAGGGCGGCGAGGTGGAGCTGGTCGCCAAGGGCCGGGTCGACTACATGGACGTCTCGCCGCGCCAGATGGTGTCGGTCGCGACCTCCCTGATCCCCTTCCTCGAGCACGACGACGCGAACCGCGCGCTCATGGGCGCGAACATGCAGCGCCAGGCCGTGCCGCTGCTGCGCTCGGAGAGCCCGGTCGTCGGCACCGGCATGGAGGGCTACGCCGCCATCGACGCGGGCGACGTCGTCACCGCGAACGGTGCGGGCGTGGTCGCCGAGGTCGCCGCGGACTACGTCACGGTGCAGCTGGACGAGGGCGGCACGGAGACGTACTACCTGCGGAAGTTCGACCGCTCCAACCAGGGTACGTCGTACAACCACCGCGTGGTCGTCGACGCCGGCGCGCGCGTCGAGGTCGGGCAGGTCCTCGCGGACGGCCCGGCGACGGAGAACGGCGAGCTCGCGCTCGGCAAGAACCTGCTCGTCGCGTTCATGCCGTGGGAGGGCCACAACTACGAGGACGCGATCATCCTCAGCCAGAACCTGGTGAAGGACGACGTCCTCTCCTCGATCCACATCGAGGAGTACGAGGTCGACGCCCGCGACACCAAGCTCGGCAAGGAGGAGATCACCCGTGATCTCCCGAACGTCGCGCCGGACCTGCTGGCCGATCTCGACGAGCGCGGCATCATCCGCGTCGGCGCCGAGGTCAGCCCCGGCGACATCCTCGTCGGCAAGGTCACGCCGAAGGGCGAGACCGAGCTCAGCGCCGAGGAGCGCCTGCTGCGCGCGATCTTCAACGAGAAGAGCCGCGAGGTGCGCGACACCTCGCTGAAGGTTCCGCACGGCGAAGAGGGCACGGTCATCGCCGTCAAGGAGTTCTCGGCCGAGAACGAGGACGAGCTGGGCTCCGGAGTGAACCAGCGCGTGGTCGTCTACATCGCCCAGAAGCGCAAGATCACCGAGGGCGACAAGCTGGCGGGCCGCCACGGCAACAAGGGCGTCATCGCCAAGATCCTGCCGGTGGAGGACATGCCGTTCCTCGAGGACGGCACCCCCGTCGACGTGGTCCTGAACCCGCTCGGCATCCCGGGCCGCATGAACTTCGGCCAGGTGCTCGAGACGCACCTGGGCTGGGTCGCCAAGCAGGGCTGGGAGGTCGCCGGCAACCCGTCCTGGGCCAAGCGGCTGCCCAAGGCGGCACACAGCGCGCCGGCCGGTTCCAAGCTCGCCACCCCCGTGTTCGACGGGGCGCTGGAGGAGGAGATCGCGGGTCTGCTCGACTCCACCACGCTCAACCGTGACGGCGAGCGCCTGATCGACTCCACCGGCAAGACGCGGCTGTTCGACGGCCGCAGCGGCGAGCCGTTCCCCGACCCGATCAGCGTCGGCTACATGTACATCCTGAAGCTGCACCACCTGGTGGACGACAAGATCC